>NZ_JBEOOY010000001.1:0-401075 GCF_040309585.1 Psychrobacter sp. GW64-MNA-CIBAN-0177 | reverse complement strand
ATGGCAGGGGTAGCTGGACTCGAACCAACGGATGTCAGGATCAAAACCTGATGCCTTACCAACTTGGCTATACCCCTGTAATGTACTAGGCAGTACGAGCGCTGAATACTAATAAAAAATTAGACTAGCGTCGTTACCTATTAACCGTCTAAGACGGCGTTCCCTAACGGTGTTCATTGCGAACTATACCGAAATAGGAAAGGTGTTGTCAATTGCTATAAAACAGCAATCCGAACTAAAAATGGCAGGGGTAGCTGGACTCGAACCAACGGATGTCAGGATCAAAACCTGATGCCTTACCAACTTGGCTATACCCCTATTGAGGCGACCTATTATAAGTAGATTTTCAGATTTTGCAAGTCATTTGCGGCTTTTTATGGCTTTTATTCGTAATGGGATGGTTTTGATAGGTGAATGGCAGAAATCGACCATAAGAATTGACGAGTTAATGACATTTTATTGTAGGATTGCATAGGTGAGCTTAGATAGGGTTTGTCTAGAGCAACATTTTTTAAAATATAAAAAAATTCTTTATACTTAATGTCTACAGTTCTTTAAATTACATACAATAGAAGTCAAATAATTATATTTATATAAATAGCCAATAAGGGATAGTTTCTTGGGTATAAAACAGTGGTTCGTTAAACCAACGCCTAAGCAGTTTTTTTATACAAGTTTAGTTTACGCGATAGTATTTCCAGTGATAGGTGTTTTTATCGCTGACTCTATGGTTTCAGCCTATATGCTTTTCTTTTTAATTTTATCTGCTCTAGTAACGCGAACCTACCTTAAGCCTGTTATTTCGAGTAATGGGTATAATGTTATTACCGGTATCATACCATTTATTATAATTATTACATTTCTCTTTAACTCAAGTATATCTTTTACAAAAATTGCTGAAGATAAAACTAAGCTAGAACAAGTGAGTGGGGTTATTCCAGATGAGCCATTTAACCGTCGAGTAGGTAAGAACACGTCATCATCATTACTAATTAGGGATACAAGGCTACATTGTAAATATTATGACCGTGATAGTTGTAGTCAAGCCTATGGTTATTCTGGACAAACCGCGAATATTCTCTATCAGCCAGGTACCTGGATTGGTAATGTCGTATATGAAATCAGTGTTGATGGCAAGAAGCTATACAGATACGAAGATCAGCTTGCTTATTTTAGGGCAGAGCAGCGTACAGATCGTCGTCAATGGTTTTTAACGTTCCTACTATTTGGTTTTCCTAGTTACTGGTTCTACAAACATGATAAGCGGCTTAGAAAAGCCACGCCTAAAAGGTCTATTGAAGAAGAGCAAACGCTAAAGAAATCTCAAGAATTAGCCGCTAATGAAGCGGGTTGCGCTGGTGCAATTGGAATTATTCTATTTTTGACGGTAGCCATTTGTGCTGCTTTGGCTGGCATAATTCACTTTGCCATTCATAAATTTGGTCTATCAGTGCTATATCTTGGTTTAGCTGGAATATGTTGGTATGTACTGGTTATATTATCGAAACCAAGCTCTGAATTGTAAAAAATGACTAGCTACAAACTCCTAACTACATACCCTTCACAAGGCGCACATTTAATCCACTTTGCCAAGAGTGCCTTATCACTAGCAACATTCACATCTAACGGCAAAAACACCGCGCTACCCGAGCCAGTCATTCGTGATGTTCCTAGTGCTTGCTCTTCTAAACGTTGCAAATACTGAAGCGCTTCATCGACAGCAGGGGCAAGGCTGATAACCACGGGCGTAAAGACATTTTGGTAAGGCGCATTTAAATGTTGATCATAGTCATTAGACTGATTTTTAATCGTCTCAATTGACAGTGGCGTAATATCGCGCTGTAATTTAGGATGGGCGAACAGTTTGGCGGTATTCACATGCGCGTTTGGTGTTAGCACTAAATACTGCTGCTCAGGCAAATCAATCGCTGTCAGCTCCTCGCCAATACCCATCGCAATCGCATCTTGCCCAAAGATAAATATGGGTACGTCCGCACCCACTTTTGCACCGATTTCTATAAGCTCCTCACATGTTAAATTCAGCTGCCAAATCTCATTTAATGTTATTAGAGTTGTCGCGGCATTGGACGAACCACCACCCAAGCCTGCACCCATCGGCAAATGCTTGTCTAGAGTAATTTGCACTGACGCTAGTTGCTTAGGTAGTTTGGTTGATTCTATGGCAAATGCTAGCAATGCGCGTGCGGCTTTAAAAATGAGATTGTCTTCAATGCTGACCGTTATTGCGTATGCGCCAGTCAATATCAGTAGCTGATGACAAAGCTTATCCGCATCTAGCGTATTGTCTACCGTAAAAATCGTCGTCTTATTCATGACTGAGAAATGGAGATAATCGCCCCAATCGAGCAAGCGAAAAACGGTTTGTAAATTATGATAGCCATCAGTACGCTTACCAGTAATGTGCAAAAACAGATTGATTTTTGCTGGGGATAAGCGAGTGATGGTCGTTTTAGCGCTCATATTATTTTGCATCGCCATTTGATTCATGAATGTCTCAATACTTCAATGCTTTAACGATTCTGATGGTCAATCGTCATGACGACTTTATTGCCTTGTGATTGTACGGCGCTGATTTTGTTTGGCAGTTTATCATTGCCTTTATACGTAAAGCTGGCATTCCACTCACCATTAACTGAACTGATTAAACGGTTCTGAGCATCAAGCTGTGGTGCGCTATCGGAAGGCGCTGGGCGACCAGATATCCAGTAGGGCATTTGGGATATCGGCGCTTGCCAGCCCGTGGCTTTTTTGAGCAAGGTTTCAGGATCAGCAGCAGTTAAGGTTCCGGTCTTTTCACTGACTAAGGTCGCTGATTGACCATTATATTCGATGTTGGTTTTGCCAATGCCTAGCGCGCCAATCAACTCAATCGCAAAGCGGTCGCTTTGTTGTCCCCACGCGTAAAAAGCACTGCCGCCTTGAGCACCGTTAGCATCATTAGCAGGTGTCGTAACGCCAATTTTACCGGTAATATTGAAGCTCTCAAGCTTTTGTGGTTGCTGGACGCTTTGTCCCTGTACGGTACTACTAGGCTGGTTTGTGCCACTGTTAGCTTTTAACGATTGACAGCCAGTCGTCACCAAAATGGCTGCTGTCAAAGCCGTCAATAGACCCAGTTTATTGGCTTGAAAAGGGATTGTTTGTAATACTGACATGATACTTCCTCAAAATTAACAAAGATAATAGCTTAAGCTGAATTTGTTACCCATTTATACGCCGCTGTTAGCTTCTTATAAGTGCCTTGTAGCTTTGATAACTTGTGCTTGAATGGCTGGCGTAATGGTATAACTGATTATTTATAAAAAATATTGATTGAAGATAATCCAAACCGCTGTTAATACAGCTGTATGCGGTCATTAACATTGTGTTGCCCAAACGAGAAGCGCTGCTGTAGGTCGGCGAGTAAGGCGTCGACTTTGTCATTATCGCCCAGACCTTGATAAGCACGCAGCAACAGCGTTCCTGAGCGTAGAGTCGGTAAGACGTCGTAAGGGGTTTGTAGATAGTCAATCACTTGGCGATAGTCTTCATTGGCCAAGGCATTACTTGCTAGTACGTTGAGCGCTTGCAGATGCAGCTCGTTATCGTAACGCGGATCATCGTAGCGGATTTGGATAATCGCTGTCGCTAGCGCCAAGCCTTGCGCAGAGCTACGCTCGTTGGCCAGCAATAGCTGAGCGTAACTGAGCTGATAAGAGAGGTTGTTAGGATCGAGCGCTTGCAAGTGATTGAGCAAAGTGCGTTTGACCACGTAGTCGTCTTTATCATCTAACAGTTGAGCACGGGCAAACAGTAGCATCTCACTATTAGGGTATTTGCGCGCCGCTCGCGTCAACAAACGCAGCGCTTCATCTGGCTCATTCTGCTGCCACAAAATATCGGCTTGCAGCACATAAGTATCAGGGGCAAAGACGCTGAATTCTTTGCGTAGTTTTTCTAAGGTGGCGATGGCGGCGTCTACGTCATCGTTAAGCAATTCAAAACCCACGACTTTTTTACGCGCCTCTAGCACCAAGTCTTCTTGCATGACGCCATTCAGATAGTACTTGGCTTGCTCAAAGCGTTGTTGGCGCTCGGCACTGATACCAAGGTAATAATAAGCTTGGTCAAGGTAAGCGGGGCTTTTTGCTAACATATTGAGTAGCCGATCAGCACTAGGATATTCTTCGATGTCTAAGCTGACCAATGCGGCCAATAAGGTAATCTCAGCATCATCACTAAAGCGATTGTGCGCCGCTAGTAATAGCTGCCACGCTTGCTCGCTTTGTTTCAGATCCAATAAGTAGCGAATCTCATATAGGTATAAGTTTTTGCTGTCGGGGTTACGCAGGCGCGCTTGGCTGACATAGTTAATCACCGTCTCTGGCGCTTCTATTTTGCGCAATATATCGGCTTTTAGGGTAATAAAAGGCACATAGTCAGGCTGACGCTCCAGCGCGCGATTGATATGGACGATGGCGATCTCAGGTTCGTTGAATTGGTAAAGCAAGCCTGCTTTTAACACCGACAACGAGGCATTTTGTTCACTATCCAGTGGCTGTAGGGCGGCGAGTAATTCACGCTTGTCATCATCAGTGTTGGGATAAATGCCGATAAGAATTTCGCTTAAGTCTGCCCTAGGGTCATAACGCAAGATACGATTTAAGGTCTCACCCGCCAACAGATAGTCGTGCGCACGCAAGGCCAAATGCGCCACGTAAAACCATGCTGGTACATGATCGGGGTTTTGGTCTTGCCACGTTTTGGCAAACTGCAAGGAGTCCTCGATACCTTCATTACGCAAAGATAAGCTAAGCGCGCGCTCAAACACTGCGGTCGCATCTTCTTTAAAGGATTGCTGCTTATAAATCGTCACAGCACGGCGTGTATCGTTGCGATCAGCAGCAAATTCTGCGTCCAAAAGCGCATATAAGCTTGGTTCTGTCAGCGTCGGTTGTGCGGCAATCGTCGGTGCTAAGCTATTTACATTTGCTACGCTGGTTACGGTCGTTGTTGACTCATTCTGTGTTGGCTCATTGGCAAATGTATTATCGACATCATAATCCTTGATAGACCATTCGCGATTAGCCGCATCTGTATTCATCATTGCGGCTGAAGGCTGGTTTACTGAGGATTGACTGTTATGAATATCAGATGGGTCGAGCGGATTGGCCTGAGTGGGTGAGGCTAGGCACAAACAAATGGCCAACGATAATGTTAGCTTATAACGTTGGCATAGACGTTCAATAATGACGTGTAATAAAGCGCGAAGGCTAGATTGATCGTTATGCACAAGTTGTGATCGAAATGATGACTCAAAAAAAATCATAAATAGCCGTATACACCTATTGTTTACCCATTCATAAGGCAATTTTATCGTGTTGATTTTAAAACAGACATCGGTAGCCAGTACCCATGACCAACATTATAAGATTAGATTGAGAGGATAAACAATAGCGCCCGTGTTACTCAAATAATCGTCTTAAAAGTTTATGAGGTAGTTGATTTGTTACTCATGCGCCCAGATACAGTCAACCAGATACAAGCAAATAGTCATCACAGGTGGGCGAGTATTAAATAAAGCTGGCAATAATGATATAATAAGCGATTTTAGGTTTTCCTTTAAGCGCTGTCTGCTAAAAACTGCCTTTTAACTTACAAAAACTGCTTCTGGCAAACGATACGCATGCTTGACTGGCAGGTGAGCGTTATATTTATGGTCTATCAATAATGAGATTAGTGGTCATTGGGGTCAATCACAAAACCGCACCAGTCGCTCTACGAGAGCGCTTGGCGCTCGTGGGTGAAGACGTGACTATTGCCCTTGAGCAATTAGAGGCCTTTACTGATGGCAGCGTGATCGTCTCCACCTGCAACCGCACTGAGATTTATGCCATCGTGCCGCAGACCTTGTTTGTGCCAGCACAGCCAAATGTCGATGATGCCAAGTTATCCTCTTCTGGCAGTGACTCTAGTGGTAAGCCTAACAATATGGCGCTCAACAATACTGTCTCCTCAGCGGCCGTCAGCGCCCATATCATGAAGATTAAAACTTGGCTGGCTAACTTTAAGCAATTGTCGCTTGCAGAGATTGACCCTTATCTTTATGTGCACCGTGATACTCATGCGCTGACTCATTGGCTGCGCGTCGCTGCTGGGCTGGACTCTATGATATTGGGCGAACCGCAGATACTCGGTCAAATTAAGCGCTCTGTACATCTGGCGCAAGATCAAAAAGCCTTGAGCAATCAGCTAGGCTGGATTGTCGATCAGGTGTTTGCTGCTGCCAAACGGGTACGTAATGAGACCAAGGTTGGCGCTCAAGCAGTATCGCTTAGCTTCGCTGCTGCCAAGCTGGTCACGCAGATTTTTGATGACTTGCCCAATCGTACTCTGTTGGTGGTCGCCGCTGGTGAAATGAATCGTCTAGTCGCCACTCATATTGCCGGACTTGGGGTAGGGCGGGTGATTATTTGTAACCGCAATCCTGAGCGTGCTGAGGCTCTAGCGGCTGAACTGCGCAAGCCTGGACGACGTGTGGAAGTCAGAGCTTTGCAAGAGTTGCCGCAAGTGTTGGCGGAAGCCGATATTGTGAGTAGTTGTAGTGGTAGTATGGATTTATTGATTGATAAAACCATGACGTTGCAAGCGCTGAAACGTCGCCGTTATCAGCCAATGCTGATGATAGACTTGGCGGTGCCACGTGATATCGATTCGACCGTGAGCCGTATCGATGATGTGTATCTGTATTCTGTCGATGACTTGCAACATGTCATCGCGGGCAATATTGAACAGCGTCGGCAAGCAGCAGTAGATGCGGAGCTGCTCGTTAGTCAATTGGTCGTTGAAATGGATCGACGCTTTCAAGTGCGCCAAGTCGGCAAAGACATTCAGCAGTATCGCGAGCGTACCCACGACCAAGTGGATAAATTGCTCAATGAATCCATTGCTAAGCTGAACGCTGAAGGTGCTAGCCCTGAAGATATCATCACCGAGCTGTCGAGACGCTTAACTCAAACCTTGACCCATGCGCCATCCAAGCTGATGCGCAAAGCGGCGCGCGAAGGGGACAGTGAATTGTTAGATTTCGTTGTCTCAGGGCTAAAAGATACCAATCGTCGACGCTGATGAGCGCCGCATTTACCAATAAACGGTCAACAGTGCAAGTCATATCATTGCCTAGGCGTATCGTTGTCAACCCTCGGTATCAGTGCTAATATCAAGCTCTCATTAATTAAATGGTTTGGATTAAGATACCGTACTGGTGTTCGCTAAGCGTGTGGCTATGAATATATTGGCTTAGTGTTTATAGGCTTTATCAATATTCATTTTTAGCCTATTTAGTCGCTTTCTGGTTTCTTATCCGGTATTAATACCTAGGCTTTATCCATATTTGGATATGGCTGTACTGAGACTTAAGCGCCATCAAATTATCTAACCATAAACTAGGAGCGTTCCATGACTGCATTACGTCAAGATATTGATCCAAATGGCCTATTAGAATATTCAGTGGTCTACACTGACCGCGCCCTTAACCATATGTCCAAGGTCTTTCAACAAGTAATGAACGACTTATCTAGTGAGCTAAAGTCAGTCTATAACGCTGATGCCGTTGCTATCGTGCCGGGTTCTGGCACTTATGGGATGGAAGCTGTCGCGCGTCAATTGGCAAAGGATGAAGATTGTCTGATTATCCGTAATGGCTGGTTTAGCTATCGTTGGACGCAAATCTTAGAAAAAGGCAACATTGCTAAGTCATCGACGGTATTAACCGCTGATCGTACGGAAGATACGGAAGCGCCAAAGCCATTTGCACCAGTCGATATCGACGTCGCTGTAGCAAAAATCAAAGAACAAAAACCCGCCATCGTCTTTGCTCCGCACGTCGAAACCTCAGCCGGTATCATTTTACCAGATGACTATATCAAAGCATTGGGCGAAGCCGTCCATAGCGTTGGTGGCTTATTGGTCATCGATTGCATCGCATCAGGTTGTGTATGGCTCGATATGAAAGCCTTGGGCATTGACGTACTCATCAGCGCGCCACAAAAAGGCTGGAGCAGCACCCCTTGTGCCGGTCTTGTCATGCTTAGCGATGCTGCAGTCAAAAAAGTCGAGAGCACAGAATCTGATAGCTTTAGTCTCGATCTTAAGCAATGGTTAAACATCATGCGCGCCTATGAAAATGGTGGTCATGCTTACCATGCAACGATGCCAACCGATGGCCTGCGTCAGTTCCGCGATACTATTAATGAGGCCAAAGAAGTTGGCTTCGACAAACTGTCTGAGGCGCAGTGGGAGCTTGGCAACCGTATTCGTAAAGTACTAGAAGACAAAGGCGTCGAAAGCGTTGCGGCAAAAGGTTTTGAAGCGCCAGGCGTTGTGGTAGCTTACACTGAGCGTGATGACATGCATAAAGGTAGTGCCTTTGCTGAGGCGGGCTTGCAAATCGCTGCTGGCGTACCGCTAAAAGTTGGCGAGCCAGAAAACTTTAAAACCTTCCGTTTGGGTCTATTCGGTTTAGATAAATTGACAGACGTTGATGGTGCGGTACAACGCTTTGAAAGCGCGCTTGATAAAGTATTGGCGAAATAGTACCTATCCAAAAAATATGATTAGCTGCGTAAAACTTACTTAGCCTACTTGGTGTAGTGCTTACGCTTGTTTTACTTACTACTCAAATTTTTGCAAAAGGTATGTTCAACTTAAAAATACTGAGCCTTTATAACAATAGGTTCAGTATTTTTTTACCTTTTTATTATATTTTATAATATAATGTTTTTTTATAAAATGATTTTAAAGTTATTTTGGATGAAAATAAGCTTAGGTAAATATTATGAGCATACAAGTAGACTGGCAAGCATTTACACCGATATCTTTAGTAGGTGGCTTAATGTTGGGAGTGGCGACTGTCATCCTGCTGTTAGGCATTGGCCGTATTGCTGGCATCAGTGGTATTTTTTCAAGCCTCTTAAAGCCCAAGCGCGTCGAGATGTGGCAAGTGCTTTTTATATTTGGTCTCATCGTCTCACCATTGCTATATCAGCTGGCAAGACCACTACCTGATGTCGAAATCAGCACCTCTTTACCCTTATTAATCGGTGCAGGATTGCTGGTCGGCTTCGGTACGCGTTTGGGCTCAGGCTGTACCAGCGGTCATGGAATCTGCGGTAATGCACGCCTGTCACCACGCTCGATGGTAGCAACAGTAACCTTTATGCTCTTTGGTGTTATGACGGTTTATCTTGGTCGGCATGTCTTAGGCATGATTTAAATAGCTCATAGGCGGCACGTTGCTCAGGCGGCGTTGAATATTGTTTATAACAGCTAGTCATAATAGATTGTTATAACAACTTGGATTAACACATTAAGTGCGAGACACAATAATGCTAAAAAATATAATTGGATTACTGGCTGGGCTATTATTTGGCTTGGGGCTGCTGATATCAGGCATGACTGATCCTGTGAAAGTCCAAGGATTCTTGGACGTTTTTGGTGCATGGGATATTTCTCTAGCACTGGTGATGGGTGGCGGATTGATAGTGGCAATGGTCGGCGTACAATTCGCTAAGCGCCAAAAGAATAGCTGGATTGGCACCTTAATCGAGATGCCAACTAAAACTGATATTAATAAGAAGTTGCTAGTCGGGGCGATGCTATTTGGTATCGGCTGGGGCTTGGTGGGTATTTGCCCAGGACCGGGTATCGTGCTACTTGGGACAGGACAATGGCAGGCCTATGTCTTTATCCCAGCGATGATCGTCGGCATGCTAGTTTATCAATGGCTTGAACCTAAGCTTGATTAGTCGTTTGGTTATAGTCAGTCCTAAATAAAATCAGTACCAGTATTACAACGCGCTACTGATATTAATTTTCCTTGCTTGCTGTGCCTATGCAGACAGAGGCTGCGCAAAATTAATACCAGTAGCTCTGTGTTCATGTTATGGCGGACCGCCTATAATAATAAGTTTTATGTTTTTAATTAAAGAAAAGAGGGTCAGCCTAATGATTAGACTGACCCTTTTTTATGCACGTTGCTCAAAGCGCAAGTTTCTCAAAAGCTATTATTTAGTACTGGCCGTGACTTTAGGCGTTTCATGTGCCAATGATTTGGCGGCTTGACGCAGCTCAAACTTCTGTACTTTACCCGTGCTGGTTTTTGGAATTTCTGCAAACACGATATATTTAGGGACTTTAAAACCCGCCAAATGCTGTTTGCAATGCTCCATGACGGTATCGCGCTGTAAGGTGCTGCCTTCATGAATTTCGATAAAGGCGACGGGTACTTCGCCCCATTTATCATGCGGCGCGGCGACGACGGCACAGCTTTGAATTTCTGGCATTTTATATAGGATGTTTTCGACTTCAATACTAGAGATGTTTTCACCGCCGGAGATAATAACGTCTTTAAGCCTGTCCATGATTTTGATATAGCCATCGGGGTATTTTACGCCCAAATCACCGGTGCGGAACCAACCGTCGGCAAAGGCTTCTTCGGTGGCTTTACGACTTTTTAGGTAGCCTTTCATTACCATATTACCGCGCAGTGCCAGCTCGCCCATCTCTTCGCCATCAGCAGCAACGGATTCAGTGGTGCCTTGTTTAAAGACCTCAAATCCAGTCATCAAATGTGACGTGACCCCTTGACGTGATTTCTTTTGCGCACGGGCCGCGACATCAAGCGTATCCCATTCTTCTTGTTCTGCACAGACGGTGACCGGCCCATAAACCTCAGTAAGACCATAAACATGGGAGATATGAAAGCCCATGGCTTCCATAGCGGCAAGCATAGTTTCAGACGGCGGCGCACCAGCGACCCAGCCTTTTACTTCATGGTTAATCGCTTCTTTATACTCCGGTTTACCGCCAGCAATCATATTGTGAACGATAGGCGCTGAACAATAATGGCTCACTTTATACTTGGCAATCAATTGTAAGATTAAATCAGCATTTATCTGACGCAAACAGACATTGACGCCAGCGCGCTCTGCGATAGTCCACGGGAAGCACCAGCCATTACAATGAAACAATGGCAGCGTCCACAGATACATGGGGTGCTTAGGCATATCCCAATCTAAAATATTAGAGAGCGCATTCAGTGTCGCACCACGATGATGGTAAACCACACCTTTGGGTTTGCCAGTTGTGCCAGAGGTATAATTGAGGGCAATGGCATCCCATTCGTCTAATGGTTTTTCCCAATTGTCTAAACTGTCGGAGCTGGCAAGTAGCTCGTCATAAGTCATTTGCCCAAAATGCTCGGTATCGACAGCAGCATCGGTCGCATGAATGACGATGAGGTTGGGAAACGCTTCATCAATAATTTCAGCGTGCTCAGCAAATTCGCTGTCTAAAATCAGCACTTTGGCTTCTGAGTGTTGCAGACAAAAGGTAAGCGCATTGATATCGAGACGGGTGTTTAAGGTACAAAGTACGCCGCCTGACATGGGTACACCAAATGCACATTCGACCATCGCTGGGGTGTTCGGCATCATGACTGCGACGGTATCGTTTTTATCAATACCGAGTTTACGCAGGCCGTCAGCCAGTTGCCGACAACGATCGTAAGTCTGTTGCCATGTCTGCGTGAGGTCATTGTGCTCTAGGTCATCATAGATAATCGCAGTTTTGTCAGGATAAACCTGCGCGCTGCGAATGATAAAATCGATGGGAGTTAGCGGTTGATAGTTGGCAGGGGTTTTGCCGAGACCTGTATGAAAGTCGGTCATGGAGATAGTCCTTTATCGCATTTTGAATGTGGCTATTTTATAGCTCAGGGTTTTTCTATTGGTATCTAAGGCATGTCCTCAATCTGAACGAAAGTGTCTGAATGGGCTAAAAATGGTTAAATCTTGCCAAACTGCGTCAAATAGCTAGTCAGTATCTCGATATTATCTGCGCTATTTTCCTTATTTGGCTGCAATTTATCTCATTTTAAACACCATTTTCAAAATGAGGACACGCCCTAGTTTTCATTATAGCCAAAGACAGGGCGATATTGGGCTGATTTTGTGGCTTTTACTTAACTTAATGCTATAGAAGTGCGCAATTAAATAGGGTTGTCGATATAGTGTTCACTGATCAGTCGTTTGTCTGCATAGCTGATAATAATGGCGGTGTGTTACGATAGCGGTAACGCTAAATCCCATAGCATCACTATTCTCACGAAACACTCCCAGCAAATTATTCATAAGGAAAATGATATGACCGCCAGCCGCACTGCCAATACGATTGACACCGCCAGCACCAACGAACACTATCCGCATTTATTTGAGCCGTTAGATTTGGGCTTTACCACGCTTAAAAACCGCATGGTTATGGGCTCGATGCACACAGGGCTTGAAGACCGTTTTTATAATTACGGTAAGCTGGCAGCATACTTCGCAGAGCGTGCCAAAGGCGGCGTGGCGATGATGATTACGGGTGGTATTGCGCCCAATCGCGAAGGCTGGTTGTCGCCTGTTGGTGGCACGATGAACAGCAAAGCTGATGTGATTAATCATCAGCGTGTCACTCGTGCAGCGCATAAACATGACAGCAAAATCATTATGCAAATCTTGCACAGTGGTCGTTATGGCTATCAGCCATTTGTGGTGTCATCAAGCCCGATTAAGTCACCAATCTCGCCGTTTAAACCACGCAAAATGAGTATCAAGAACATTGAGCAAACGGTCGAAGATTACGCACGCTGCGCCAAATTAGCCAAACAAGCGGGTTATGACGGTGTCGAAATCATGGGCTCTGAAGGCTATTTGCTCAATCAGTTTTTATCGCGTCATGTCAATAAACGTACTGACGAATACGGCGGTGATATTCAAAATCGCATGAAGTTTGCGGTTGATGTGGTAAAAGCGGTTCGCGAAGCGACGGGTGAAGATTTTATTATCCTATTCCGCTTGTCAGTGATTGATTTGGTCAAAGACGGTAATGTCATGGATGAAGTCATTACCGTTGCCAAAGCGCTAGAAGAAGCTGGCGTGACCATCATGAATACTGGTATCGGCTGGCATGAAGCGCGTGTTCCAACCATTGTCACTAGCGTACCGCGCGCGGCTTTTGTAGATTTCACTGCTGAGATTAAAAAACATATCAGCATCCCAATGATGGCAGCCAACCGTATCAATATGCCTGAAACCGCTGAAGATATCGTCGCCAGTGGGCAAGCCGACATGATTCAAATGGCGCGTCCGTTTTTAGCGGATCCGCATTGGGTCAACAAAGCTAAAGAAGGCCAAGCCGATCGCATCAATACCTGTATCGCCTGTAACCAAGCCTGTCTTGATCATACTTTTGAAAATAAACGCTCAACGTGTTTGGTCAATCCACAAGCTTGTTACGAGACAGAATTGGTTTATAAGAAAACCAAAAAGCCGAAAAAAGTCGCCGTCATCGGTGGTGGTGTTGCTGGTATGTCAGCGGCTCACGTTGCCGCGCTACGTGGGCATGACGTTACCTTATTTGAAGCAAAAGACATCTTAGGCGGGCAGTTTAATTACGCCAAAGTCATCCCTGGTAAAGAAGAATTCTTTGAGACCATTCGCTACTATATCAATGAGCTTGAGCACTTAGGCGTTGAGATTAAACTCAATAGCAAAGTCGATAAAGCCATGCTTGAGAAAGCCAAGTTCCATCATGTCATCGTTGCGACAGGCGTAGTACCAAGAAGCTTAGAAGGCAAGCTAGAAGGTGCTGAGCTGCCACAAGTGATGAGCTATGCCGAATTGCTCTCTGGTGAAAAATCAGTCGGCGATACGGTGGCAGTCATCGGCGCTGGCGGTATTGGCTTCGATGTCAGCGAATATCTAACCGCGCGTCATGGTCAGCCTTTAGATGAGCTCGGCCCTGAGACCTTAAAAGACCCAAGCTACCGCCCTGAGCCGCAGTCTATCAGCGAGTGGCGCGCAGAGTGGGGCGTCACTGACGATACTAACTATCAAAGCGATGGCGGTTTAATCCGTCCTGAAGGCATCAAGCCAATTCGCCAAGTGTATCTGATGCAGCGCACCAAAGGCCGCTTAGGCGCAGGTCTCAATAAAACCTCAGGCTGGGTACATCGCGCACACGTTAAATCACACGGCGTCATCCAAGTATCGGGTGCGCAGTACAATAAAATCACCAACGAGGGCATTTGGGTCACCAATCCGCAAGGCCAAAGCCAGCTGCTGCGTGTCGATAGCGTGGTCGTCTGTGCCGGTCAAGAGTCGGTAGTTGAGCTGATGCCAAATGTTGGCGATGCGCCAGACGCGCAATATCATTTGATTGGTGGGGCGAAACTGGCTGCTGAACTGGATGCTAAACGTGCCATTCGTGATGGGGCAGAGGTTGCGGCGAGTATTTGAGGGTTTGATTTTTTGTAGTGAATACAGAAACGGCGAGATTAATTATCTTGCCGTTTTTTTTGTTTAAATAGTTTGCAATTATTCGCTCTTTAGAAGAGCGTAAAAAGTTATATTTGTCTTTAAATCACTATTTGGGTAAAGGCTAAGAGATATGAGAAAAGAAAATTTTCAATTTGGTGACGTAAATTTTAAATGGGGTGACAAGTTAGCTGACGTTAAGTCTCAACTCCCTGAGAAAGACACGATGACTCTTTCTAATGAGGCAAGCTATATGCCTGAAATAGTCACCATAAAACTACCTAAGTTTTGGACTCTTAATGTTGCTCACTGTCATTTTAGTGCAGTAGATGATGACCGACTGATTGATTCAATATGGATTAATATTCCAGCACAACTACTCAATAGGCAACAAGTTATTAAAAAGCTTACAGCCTATTTAGGACAAGGATCAGATTATTCCTCCGATAGCCATTACTATAGTGATAATGTAGTAGAACACTGTGAATGGGTATTTGATAATTATAGAATTAGCGTCAGTATGTATGGTGGCGTAAGAGAGGAAGACGATGAAAGAATTATCGGTCGTTTGTCCATATGGTTGACTGACGTAGGGCTTTTAGATGCCTTATATTCAAAGCCCATAAGAGATATGGAAGCTAAAATGGTGGATCAAATGGTTCTTAGCTCTATTCAAGCCTTCCAGACGCAGCAGGCACAAGACATGCGCCGATCGAGAGAAAGAAACATGTTCCCAAATTATCCTGCTGACTTTGTTGTCCGAGCATTTGATGGACTGCATAAAGAAGCTCTTTTTCAGACCCCATTAGCGATACGATCAAGCATAACTGAATCTCAAATTTGTACGTGGCAATCTTTAGCAGGAGATTATTATCTGTCGGAATATTGGCAAACGGTAAAACTAGAAAAAGATCTTAACTGTAGTTGGAATAACCTGCTACCCACCAAGTTTGGTGGTGTCTGCTATGTCTCGATAGGAGGTTTAGTGATTACTGACGAGCATAGTAGACCTGAGACTAAAGTATTTATTAAGCATCTCGAAAAGATACTGGAGACTAAAATTAAATATAGAGAAAGTTATAGCGATTAGCAAGCGTAGGCTGGGTTTTTAACCCCGCGTTTTGACTTAATATTTTTAATTTCAATATAGATAAAGTTTAGCTTATCGTTGCTCCGAAAGTTCGAACAGACAAACTCTTTTTACTCACGTTCTAATACAATACCGTCAAAATAACCTCGCATACCACAATGCCGCTCTCTAAATTGATTATCAGGATCTGTTAACACTAACTGCGTTTTGCCTTTATGAGATGCTGGGTATAAATGCAATTCAGTAGCTTCGTTTTGCTGCTCATCACTGATAACCCAGTGATTCTGTGACCATGTTGCCTTACTAACTTCAATCTCACAGGTATGCGCATTGGTAAAAATTAAAACGCCTTCAATTATGGCAAGGTAAGGCTTGTTAGCGACTTTATGAATGGATATAGAGTTTTCAGCTTCTTCGGCATCATCCCAACGCTCAGTATCTGGATTATACATTGAGATTTGAGTAGACTCTGAAAATTTACCAAACGCATTTTTGCTAGGTAAATCGGAACGATTCGGCTTGTTTGAATCACTTTTAGACAAAGCATCATGACTTTTTTCTTCAATATACTCTTTATACTCACGGATAAGACACGATGTATCTTTACAGGTATTACGTTGGAACTTTAGCCATGTTCGTTGCTCATAAATCACCCAATCTTTACTGTCTTTATCATTTGACTCGTTAATGAGATCATTTTTATATTTCTTTGCCATCGCTTCATCAAGCTTGGATAGCTCAGTGCTTTCGCAAATGGTTTTTTCTACCCAAGTAGTCGCTTTTTTACAATCAAAACTTGCTGAATTTGCATAAGTAGATAGTAGACAAACACCTAAAGTGGTAATGATAGCTACGGCTGATTTTTTCATGTTATTCTCATCGTTTAATGCTTAATTTCGAAAATTGATACTATTGTTCTAAAGCTGAATATGAATATAGCATTGTCACTATTAAATAACCTATAAATGCTACGCTAAACCTATCAACGATAGTCATATCTATCACTCACACCATAAAAAGGGATTTTATAATGGTAGTGTTAAAAAAACTGTTTAAATGGATCGTTTTGCCTATTGTAGCGCTACTCATTATTATCAGCTTAGGCTTAGTGGTGACAGGCAACGCTTATATTTTTCGTGGCTTACAGCTCACTTATCTGAAAGGTGAAAATACCGCCAATATCGATGATTATATCGATTTTGATAACCGTACTATCCGCGCAAAAGATACTATTGAATGGGACAAAGATGCTAACTTTGGGCAAGTCAAACTTACGCCTACCTTGAAAAATGCTTTGGATACTGACGAAACCGTTGCCTTTGCCATTATCAAAGATGGCAAGCTGCTGTACGAAAATTATTGGCAAGGTTACAGTGCCGACTCGCATACCAACAGCTTCTCGATGGCAAAAACCGTCACCACCATGCTGTATCTCAAAGCCGTGGAAGATGGCTATATATCAAGCGTTGATGAGCCAATTACCAAGTGGCTACCTGAATATGCGGATAACAAGTATGCGCAAAATTGTACCCTCGCAGATTTCTCAGCGATGACTTCGGGCTATGATTGGACGGAAGATTATTACTTTCCTATCAATCCTACAGCCGAATCGTATTATGGTCATGATTTAGTTAAGCAAATGGTCAATCGTGACTTTGTTGAGCCTTGTGTTGACCAGTTTGAATACTCGTCCGGCGATACGCAAATGCTTGGCATAGCTTTGTCGCGTGCTTTAGAGCCGCATGGCTATACCATCTCTAGTTATCTAGAAGAGAAGTTTTGGCAACCACTCGGTATGCAAGGTGACGCTTATTGGTCGCTTGATGGCTCAGAGAGCATCGAAAAAGTATATTGCTGTCTCAATGCCAGCGCTTTAGATTTTGCCAAATTTGGGCAGCTATTATTAAACGGTGGCGAGTGGCAAGGCGAGCAGCTACTCAGTAAAGAACATGTTAAGTTTATGATTACGCCCAATGCCGCAGCATTTGCAGACGGGCAAGCGCAAGTTTACGGTCATTCGGTGTGGACGGATATGGACAGTCCGATTCCGTTTTATGCCATGCTGGGTCATTTAGGTCAGAGAGTATTAGTGCTGCCCGAAGAGAACGTAATTATCGTCAGACTTGGCAAGCAGAAAGGTTTGCCCACACCAATAGAGGGATTTCATTTAGAGCCAGATTTGGGTCAATATGTTACTGAGGTTAAAGTGATTTTAGATGGTTTGGCGGAGTGATGGGGTTGTTGGATGTTTCATCAATTAGTGGTTGTATGAGCTAACAACAACTGGCTCATACAGCCGTCATTATCATTGGCTCATTTTTTCAATATCACCTAATGTGAGACCAGTTTCTTGGGTGCTATAAATAACGATACTTTCATCGTCGATTTTACCACTTGGATTCAACATTGAAGTGCAACGCACCCGAAGCTAGATTTTACCTCAAGAGGTGTTCTAAACCCTAGCACCTTTCTAGGTCGATTATTTAAACTGTCTTCAATCGACTGAACTAAGTGCATGCATAGGTTATCCAGACGCATTGACTTCGGTAGAAACTGACGAATTAACCCATTGGTATTCTCATTCGTTCCACGCTCCCAAGAATGATAAGGCTGAGCAAAATAAATATCAGCCTTCAACGCTGTTGCCATCGTTTCATGGTCAGCAAACTCTTTACCGTTATCAAAGGTGATACTTAACGCCTGTTCACCTTTTAGCATGCCAATGCAAGCTTGTGTGACGGCTACTGCCTTGCGATTGGGTAGCGCTTTGATCTTAGTCTCTCGAGTTGTTCTATCCACTAGAGTGACAAGCACACCTTGATGTCCACGACCAACCACCGTATCCCCTTCATAATCGCCCATACGACTGCGCGCTTCAATGATACTGGGACGCTCAGTGATATCACAGCGGTTCGCTATCTTTCCGCGCCTATCATAACCTTGCAGACGGCGTTTCCTATAGCGCTTTTGACATCTAAGGGCGCTATGTAAGTTACCCCCTGCCTTTTTGTCAGTATAGATGTGTTGATATATCGATTCATGGCTTGGGACCTCTTGCCAACCCAGCATTCTCAGTCGCCCTGTGATTTGCTCAGGTGAGTAGTGCTTGCTGAGTAGATGATCAATATAGCACCAGCCAAAGCGGCTGATCTGTGAGCTATTCACAACTTTGCGCGCGTTTGCCAATCGATGGGCTTGTTTGGGGCGATAACCCCTTTGTCCCATGTTTCGCCTTATCTCTCGACTCACCGTTGATTTATGACAGCCAATAATTCTAGCTATTTCACTCATGCCTTTTTTAGCTTGCAATAGCGCTGATATTTGATATCTTTGCTCTTGGGTAAGATGTGTATAGTGTTTCATAACGTTCTGATATGTAGGAGTTGAAGTTTGAAATGCAACACGGCACATCTTACTCTTCAACTCATTCTTTTAAAACGTTGCACTTCTTATTTGAATCTAGGCCATTCATAACCAACCTACCGATACGATTACTGGCTTCTTGATTGCCTTGATCCGCGGCTTTTTTGTACCATTCAAATGCTTCATCATAGTCTTGTGGAACGCCGTAACCATTCTCGTAGAGACCACCAACATTAAGCTGTGCCATATCTGAATCTTGAGCGGCAGCTTTTCTGTACCAACCCAATGCTTTGGTGTAGCTTTGTGGCACACCTCTACCAAAATAGTACATTGTACCAACATTATTTTGAGCAAGTGCAGAGTCATTATCGGCTGCTAATAAATACCAATGCATTGCTTGTTTATAGTCCTGCTCGAAACCTTCTCCATTTTCATACATAATAGCGAGATTACTTTGAGCTGGTGCATTTCCCTGATTAGCAACTGGAAGTAAATATTTGCCTGCTTTTTTATAACTTTGTTCCGTACCTATACCCTCATAATACATGATACCAGTGTAGAATTGCGCTGGACTATTTCCTCTATCTGCAGCTTTTTTAAATAGGCTAAAAGCTTCTTTATAATCCTGAGGGACTGAATCGCCCTCATAGTAGGCGAGGCCGAGTTCGTACATTTCATTAGGGGTACTTTGATCTGATAGTACTGGTATGTTTGATGATTCCGCTGAACAAGCAGAAGCTATTAAGCTACTGGATAGCATTGTGGCTATTAGTAAAGACTGAATTAAAGGGGTAATTCTTCTTTGATACATTAAAACCTCATTAGGAAACTTTATTTTATTGGCTGATTTGGTCTCACTTGTTCATAAGTTTTACCCTGTGGTACGGGTATGCAGTCGACTTCTCTTTGAGATTGGCTCGGTTGGCAGTAAGGCATGGTTGCTATATATTCAAATACTATTGCGTAGCGATGCAGGCCATCAGGCAATGGTTTTAGATAAATATTACCCATATCAATAATCATGGGACTTTTTAAGTTATCATCTTCAGATTTTGCCATACCGTCAATTGCAAACAGACGCCTTTGATAACCTTGGGTATCTATCATGACACTGGCTTCTTCAGCTAACGCTTTAAAATAACCTTTGCCCATATTATCTGAATCTATCTTTTGCATTGAGTGTAATTCAAAACGGCCTGTGTTATCAGAGATGCCTTGAATGTCATCTGTTAAGTAGACGGTGATATTGCTAAGTGGCTGATCAGTTTGACTGTCAATTAGCTGTCCTTTTATAGAAGGTGTGACATAAAAGGCCTCAGGTTCTTGCGCAGTACAAGATGAGGTTACTAAAGCAGTTAGCCAAAAGATACTGAATAATCTAACTTTACTAGACGGCTTCATGGTCCACTCCATCTGGTAGTGGAATGCAATTTACCTCTTTTTGCGACTGATTAGATTGGCAGTAAGACATATCTTCTATATATTCGTTGTATTTATAGTTGTCTTCTAGCTGCACACCATCTGGTAATTTATCAAGATAAATTATACCCATATGTACGTACTCAGGGACCTCTGAAGCTCTTTTAGCTTTTATTCTTGGAAGACCAAAATTCCAGTAATCTTTACTCTTATAATCTTTTTTATATACGGTCATGTCGCTTTCACTTAGTTGTTTGGACTCCCAATCGTCAGTTGAAGAGCTCTTAATCTCAATAGCAGGTAGTCGAAAAAAACCGTCTTTGTCAGTTGTGGTAGATGCTGAACTGGTATATATAATACTGACATCACTGATGGGTTGCTCTGTAGTTTTGTCTAGCACTTGTCCTGTAACGATAGGCGTTAGATAGTGCGTAGTAGTAGGTTCTGCCTGACAAGAAGTTAATGAAGCTGATAATAAACATAGTCCAGATAATAATTGTATTTTCATACCTAACCTCTACTTACTAATGGGACAACTTTAATCATTGATAACCATAAATCAATGATTCCGCTGAACAAGCAGAAGCTAACAAACCACTGAATAGTATTTTAGCCAGTAATAAAGGCTGAATTAAAGGCGTGATTTTCCTTTGATACATTAAAACCTCGTTAGAAAATGCTATTGAACAGGCTGATTTGGACTCACCTGCTCATACGTTTTACCTTCTGTTACAGGTATGCAGTCGACTTCTCTTTGAGATTGAGTAGGCTTACAATAACCTACAGTCAAGTATTCAGTTTTATACTCAGCTTCTTTACCAGCTGGTACTGGCATCAGGTAAATTTTTCCCATATTGACATATCTTTTTTGACCATCGGCGCTAGTCGTGAAAGCTAATCCTCCATTCGTATATGACTTATATTCATAGCCTTCTTTAAATATTGCAAGACTCGCACCTCGCCTAGACCTACTCTCCTGATAACTTGGTTCGTTGAAAGTATATTCAACTGTAGTAAATGGAACAGTAAATCGACCTTGTTTATCAGTGTAGTCAAGAGCTTGACGATTGATCACAGTTTTGACACCTTCAATAGGCTGATTGGTTTGCTTATCAATGACCTGACCCGTGATCTGCGGAGCAACGTAGACTAGTTTTTTCTGACAACCCAACGTACTGATTGTTAAAAAAAGTAATATTGAGAGATATGAGGTTTTAATATACAAGTGAAGCCTGCTTATCTTATAGGATATTCAAATCTTTCAATAAATCTTAATCTATATCTTTCCTTATCATCCATTCCACCTATTACTACTGTGTATTTGTCGTTAGTCAAATTTGCATATTCGCTTTTTTTCAATCCTAGTAAATCATCATTCATACAGATACTTTCGCCCTCTTCTAATTTATAGTATTTTTGAGAGTTTGGCGATGCTTGCCAAATTTTTTTATTAGATAATGGGTCGTTTCCAAGTACTACATCCACATAAGATAAGTTTATAAACTTTAAATCATCATATTTCTTGGTTGATGTTAAGTATGCGGTTTCAAATTTTGGTAAAAAACACAGGCCTTTTTCATCGGTATTTACTAAACCAATAGCTCCACCAATCGGTGGTCTATGAGAAGGGTTACTTTCGCAGGCAACTAAAGAAAATAGCGCCGCTATAAGGGTTAATGACTGAATTTTACGGTAGTAAATTTGCATTTGAAGAGTCCTTTATGAAATTTGAGAGTATGCTTTTATAAATATCTTGATTTGTTCTATAAAGCATACCTGATTGACTCACAATTCTATCGATATCAGTATCATGAAAGTAAGAATAATAATCCGCAATAATATCGCCTTGCTGTTCCATATTATAATCGCTCAATGTCTTAGAATTTTCTAACACGTAGTTATAAGGATCACACCCATTCAATTTACACCACGGGTGTAATAGAGCGCCTTTTATCATCACAGAATAGCCCAACTGATGCTGCCAGACATGTACCATCTCATGTATGAATAGATGTCTTAAGCCTGCATCTTGAGGTACTAAATTTGAAAAATCATCTCTATACAAGCCTTTAGGAAAATAAATCTCGCCATTTGGCGTCATTACCGTATCGTCGTTCTGTAATCCAAAAGGTAAGAATTCATCGTTATGAATATAGACATCAGTATAATCAATTGAATTAGCAAAAACTAAACTTGCCATACTGATTTCGCCTGATGTTAAAGCTCGCTTAGTTTGTATTCCAAACTGCTTAGCCGTGTTATCAGGTATAGGCGTTAGAGTATGTGCAAAAATTTTAAAGTCCGACGTACTATTACCTATACTGGGTATTTTTATTTTTATTTGTTCAGCTTGTGACAACTCAATTTTTTCAGTATTTCCATTTTCATCTGTTTTGCCACTTATTGATCCTTGAGCATGCTCAATAATATATTCTAGTGATTTTAGTGGCTGTTTCGTTAATTCATCAATAAGCTGAATAACATCATTATATGTGTCATTACCCATTATCTTATCGAAATACTCTTTAGCCTCTCGCCTTATTACCTCAGCCTGCTCAACTCCCATCACATCAAATCCTGACTCTGCAAATGACTGCTGACTAGCAATCAGTTTAGCGCCGCAGCTGGTGACATCGCCGCCGCGTGCGATGGGTGCGCCATCGACGATAAAAGAAGCATCGCCACTAAGAATAGTGGTCACCTTTTTGCATTTCTTGCAGATGACTTTATCGCCTTTACGCGAGACTGGGATACCGTTATGAGTAGTATGCGGTGAGCCGGAGATGACCGTACCGCCATGAGTGGTCTTTGCGCCGACTGTGATATAGGCTGCCATAGTGCTACCTTGCTTAAACGTTTAAAGTTTGGACTTTTATAGCGGATCTATTATTTGCATCACATTATAGATGGTAAAAGCGTAAAATATCAAACTTAAGTTTGTCTAAATTTATGATTTATACGGCAAGCTCAGTCGGCGTAAACTATGAAAGATTTTGAAAAATTGAACACAAAAGAAAATTGAGTCCTTTTATTTATTATTAATAACAAGCAAAAATCTAACCTTCCATCTCTCCAATTAGCCACACAGACACGTCATCAATCTGCGCTGCCAACTCAGGATGTGCTGTGCATAACTCTTCAAACTTAGCTTTAATCTCATGTTTATCGTATTTAATGTCCGTCAATGTGTCTTTTAATAGGTCAATTAATTCAACGTTTAGCGCATCAGAGAAGATAACCACATCGCGTATCACTGCTTGCTTCACATCAAGGTGACAATCAATGATGCCCCAATCAAATCGCGTCTCAATGTGATGGGTAAATTCAGGGGTTTTACCAAAACGCCAATCCCAATCTGCCATTTGCTGATAGTATTTATTCAGGTTAGGTTGCTTGGCGAGACTGGCTTCATCCAATTCTTCTACTGGCGCAGTGTCGCCATAATCAGTGTCACGATAGTATTCGCAAAACGCCTCGATAATCGCCTCGGATAAAGTCTCGTGATTGATGTCTTCATTAAACTCAACCAAGTTGGCGACACGCGCACGGACAGATTTTATGCCTTTGGCTTTGAGCTTAAGCGGATGCGGATTGAGATAATCGCCCAGCTTTTGCATATTGGCATTGACCAATAATGTGCCGTGATGAAAGCTGCGATCAGCAGCGTGTTTAAAGGCGCTGCCTGATATCTTTTTATCACCGACTTGCATGTCGTTACGCCCAGATAAATCCGCGTCTATGCCCAGTTTCTTTAACGCATTAATAATGATGGTAAAGTTCGCTTCTTGGTCGTAGTCGGCTTTGGGCGATAAAAAGGTAAAGTTGGTATTGCCCAAATCATGAAATACCGCGCCGCCGCCACTTTGACGCCGCGCCAGAAACACATCGTCGGCTTCCATCTTATCGATTTTGCATTCTACCCATGGGTTTTGCGAGCGCCCAATGACCACGGTCTCGCTATTGCGCCATAAAAATAGCGTGTGTGAGTCGGGATTGAGGGTATTAAATATCCAATCCTCGGTGGCAAGGTTAAACCAAGGGTTGGTGACGGCAGACTTTAAGATGCGCAGTTTCATTTATCTGTCCTTTTTTAAGGTATGAGTTTAAGAGTTTTAAAATTAACAACTATTTTATACGGGTTAAAATAAAAAAAAGTTGGCAAAAAAATCTATAACTTTTACTGACTTTATGGAGTGACTAGGTATAATGCTACCTAACATAAGTTTGAGCGATTTTATATTGGATTAATGCCTACTAAAATGGTTTTTTATAACGTAGTAGAATCGCCCATAAAACACTCATTATTAAAATAGTGACACTCAAAAATGAATAGTACACCAAGGAAAGTCAAGTTCTCTACTATCATGAGCCTTCTAAAAAAGAAGCCAATTGCACTGTTTTTTGGATTACTATTTTCTTTTTTTGCCTTGCTGATGTTCGTTATTTTTACCCTGATATTCTCTTTTACGGGTAATGACAGTCCAAAAATAGACTATGAGTTAATCGACTCTCAAGGTATAGAAACGAGCGCTGAAGTCACTGATATTCAGGTCGAAAGCAACGTAACCATAAACGATGTTCATCCGACAATCATCTCATACCAGTACCTCAAAAATAATGAGGCAGTTAGGTCTAAATACAAAGTTCTGGAAGGTGAAAGAATCGAAGCGCTCCAAGTTGGCGATAATCTCGCTATTAAAGAACTAAATGGTCAATCAATCATACAGAATTTACAGCCTTACCGCTTTCCAGTGGCGCTACTTTTTCTGATACCTATACCGTTTATGCTATTTGGCCTGCCATTTTTAATTTATTTATTTATTAGCACCAGAAAAGAGCTAAAGCTCTACAAGTACGGGCAAGTTGCTACGGCACGTATCGTTTCTATGATGCCAAAATACGCCATTCCTATTATCAATTTAGGACAAGGCGTCATCGTGCATTATGAATATGAAACGAGAAGTGGCAATAAAGTGATAGGGGAATCGTTAACCACAGATTTCTCAATTATAAGTGATAAAAGAACAGGGGACGATATTCCGATCTTTGTAGCGGCGAACAATGAATATCAATCATGCGTCATTCCCAAGCTAGAATCGCTTCGCAATAACTGGGGTATTCATTTTGAATAAGAGTGTTCTTCATAAACCTCTCCTTTATTATGCAAAATATTCCTGAAGAATAGCCGCCATATTACGCTCAGCAAGTCCCGTGATAAAAACATACGGATTGACGGATTGACGCCAGCGCTACTAGGGATTAATGTGCCATCTCACTCAACCTTATAATCGACACAAATCACGCCAGTTAAACAGTCTCTATTATCATCCATTTTCCATGGCGAAGGTTTTTGCAATACTTCTGTTAATTGATAGCGGGGAATTTCCCAATCGTCTATCTTATTGCCATTATCATCCTTGTTTGGCACGGGATACTTTTTCTTACGCTTACTATCGGACAACGCCATAAAATCAAGAAAAGTGTGCGCGTCTTGAGCCAAGATACTACTCGGACGCTTGGCTAACTGCTGTATGGCTTGCTTGTACTTGGGATTAATAAACTCATGTATAGAGTCATCTGTCCATTGGGTATTGTTGGATCCGTAAAACAGTATATAACGGTACGTCGCAAATAAATTTTTGGCATCTTCAATAAAGTAGCTGTCTGGGTATGTTTTAACATAGTTCTCCCAAAACACAGCGCGGGCCATCACCTCGTCAAAAGACACCGCCACCGCACCATCATTCCAAAAAATATCCTGATTGTCTTTTGCCATACGCTGAATAAACATGGCTTGATCTGCAGGTAGATAAGGAGCAAATAGGTCTGCTATCGCCTTTAGATTATGATGAAATTTGAAGATGCCTTCGCCTAAATACAGCACGCTAACGTCAGCGTTACTCTGCACCAATTCACTAAGATATCGTTTACGTGGGCTCAGTGCTTTTAGTTGTTCAACGGATAATTGTTTGCCTTGATTTATAGTCTCTGCTACATCGTGAAAGCTTGCATAGTCCATAGAATCATTAGAACCCAAAAAACGTCCGTACAGTGCTTGATATTCTGTTAGCCATTGCAGGATTTCGACGTTCGCAGTCATTGGCAAGCAAGCATTTAATTGTCGTTGGATACCACGAATATCTTCAATTTTACTTTTGTCATCAATGTCCTTCATAGAAGCACTGAGCTTAGTGCACACCAGCTTATTTGTTAACTGTTTTTCAGACAATGCGACCAATGCATTAGTGAGTGCTCTTGGCGTTTTTGCTTCTATTAATGGCTGCGTGCTTGGCTGTTTTGCCGTTTGCGTGGACATTGATGACTTATTTAATGTATCTGAGTTATCTGAGTTGTCTGAGTTTTTTTCATATCAGATGGAGGTTGGCAAGCGCTCATAGCAAATAATAGGCTTACTCCCATCATGAGTGACAATGTGGTCTTTTGCATATGCGGTATCCTTTGAGTACGTCCTAAAAATGGTAGCCATCATAACCATTGTCGACTAAATAGTGTCAGTATACAGCGGCTATGTCAGCTGATGACATAATCAGCCAATATTATTAAAGTCATTTGCTTAATATCATCATAAGAGGACTTGAATAATGAGTATTATCAATACCGATATCATGCCATATCGGTGTTTTTGTTTGTAAAGTTGCCTTGGAATAGCCGAATGTGCCCCCTATAAAGAACACGGATTATCAATACACTGCTTAGTCATTAAGTGAGTAATCTGAATTAGGTTAGCGCTAAGAACTGAGCACTATTGCTCCATTATAAATCAAACTACTATTCTATTTTTATAACGAAAAACGAGGCATACCATGGCACACGATATTTTATTTGAGCCTGTAAAAATGGGCACACAAACGCTAAAAAACCGCATTATGATGGCCCCACTGACACGTCTGCGTGCCGTTGAGCCAGGCGATGTCCCTATCACATGGGCAGCAGAGTACTACTCGCAGCGTGCAGGGGCGGGCCTTGTCATCACTGAAGCGACGCAAGTATCGTTTCAAGCAAAAGGCTATGCAGGCGCACCAGGGCTACATACTCAAGATCAAGTCACTGCATGGAAAGCCATCGTTGACAATGTCCACGCTAAAGGTGGCAAGATCGTCGTCCAGCTATGGCACACAGGACTTGTCTCACATGAAAGCGTACAACCTGAACGCCGTGCACCAATTTCAGCCTCAGATGTCGATGTAGGTATCCGTACCTCATTGCGTGATAGTGACAACCAAGCCATTCGCGCGGATGCCACGCCGCCGCGCCCAGCCAGTCTTGATGAGATTCAGCAAGTGGTTACTGACTTTGCACATGCAACCAAGTGCGCGCAGGAAGCGGGGTTTGATGGTATTGAGATTCATGGCGCGCATGGTTATTTGCTGCATCAGTTTTGGGCCGAGCATACCAATCAGCGTGACGATGAGTACGGTGGCAGCCGCGAAAACCGCGCGCGTCTAACCTTGGACGTGATTGATGCTTGCGTAGAGGCATGGGATGCTGATCACGTGGGTATTCGTATTTCACCACTTGGCACGTTCAACAATGTTGAGGGAGGCTACGAAGAAGACGATAACATTTGGCTGATTGAGCAAATCAACAAGCGTGGTCTAATGTATTTGCATCTGTCAGAGCCAGACTGGGCAGGGGGTACGCCTTATAACGATGAGTTCCGCCAAAACGTACGTAATGCTTTTGGTCAACTGATTATTGCCGCTGGTGGCTATGATGCGGACAAAGCTGAGAAGAACATCAAAGCAGGCTATATCGATGCGGTAGCATTCGGTCGTGATTATATTGCCAACCCTGATCTCGCTGAACGTATTCAAGAGGGCGCACCGCTCAACGAGCAGCATCCAGAGAGCTTCTATGGTGGCAGCACGGTTGGCTACACTGATTATCCGTTCCTGAACCAAGCGTAAAGTCGCATCGATCAGCCTTAATGCTGAAAAGATGAGTAATAGCGTTATAGACAATAAAAAGCCACCTTACTATCATTAGTAGGGTGGCTTTTTTATGCTTATTTTTTGAGTATTTAGTGTTTTAACTATTTACCAAAATTACCGGTTTGATAATCGCGAAACGTTTGTTTTAATTCTGCTTGAGTATTCATGACAAAGGGGCCATAACCGGCGATAGGTTCGCCGATAGGTTCCCCGCTCAGCAGCAATAATTTAACGGGTGCTACTGCTTTTTCCGCATCAGCCGTTGCTGGATAAGCCAATTCAATAGTGTCCGTAGTATCCGTATTGACTGCCGCATCGGTCGTGATTATAGAGGTATTTTCATTTTGTAAGTCTGTGCGGGTTTTGCTAGGCGCTACAAACTGAATCAGTTGACCAGCTACGACGTGCGTACCATTGACCAACAGCTCGCCTTCTTGCACCAATAACAAAACATTATGAAGGTTCGGTATCTGTAGCGTCGTCGATCCTGCTGCCTGTAACTCGATATCCCATAAGTTAATAGGGCTAAAGGTGCTGGCAGCGCCGGTTGTCCCTTGCCAATCACCTGCGATAATAGCCGCTTTGCCAATCACGCTTTGGTTGATAGAATCTCTTTGATTGGTAGCATCTTTTTGACTGGTCACTTCTTTTTGGACGCCAGCATTGCTATCAGCCAGCAACTCGACAACCGGCATATCTGCACGCCTGATGGTTTGATACTTCGGGTTAGTCAGTTTGTGAGCACTGGGGAGGTTCACCCACATTTGCACCATACTAAAGACGCCACCGCGCTGACCAAAATCCTGCGAATGAAACTCTTCATGCAAGATGCCGCGCCCTGCGGTCATCCATTGCACATCACCTTCGAAGATAACACCATTGCCACCCGTTGAGTCCACATGACTGATTTCACCAGAGTAAGCAATGGTGACAGTCTCAAAGCCTTTGTGCGGATGCTGTCCGATACCATGAGGCTGTACGTGATAATCGGGGTTGGGCGCAAATTTCGTCGGCTCGCCATAATCAAACAATAAAAAAGGGTCGGTATGGCTATAATTAAAATTGGGATCATTCTCAAGATGGTTGATCAAGGTTTTTACATAAAAACCATCACCTACCCAATGCGGCGCTTTATCTCCATGAATATGTTTAATTGCACGCATTGTTCACCTCGCAAGCCCAAGCTTATTTTTAAAGTTGTTTAAATGGCTAATATATTTTTTATTATGAACATATAGTTTATTATGAATATATAGTGATTGTTCTTTTATTTTCAAAGTTATCAAGCTTCTTATGCTAAAAAAGGTCACTTAACGACAGTATTAAGTATCCTGTTTTATCAAACCATTTCACCGCACACAAAGCCACTGGCCCACGCCCATTGGAAGTTGTAGCCACCGAGCCAACCTGTGACATCCAATACTTCACCGATGAAATATAGCCCGTCCTGAAAGTTGCTTTGCATGGTTTTTGACGAGACTTCATCTGTATTGACGCCGCCACGGGTGACTTCAGCCGTCCGATAGCCTTCAGTGCCGGATGGTTTTAACTGCCAGCCGTTGAGCGTCACCCCCAGTTCGGTCAGACGTTCGTCTTTAATATTGGCAAGCTCGGTATCTTTTATATCGTCCCACAGGTGCGTCTGTAGGGCCGCCAGTAGCTTTTTGGGTAAGGCACTATCGGTATAGTCGGCCAAAACGGTACGGATGAGCTGCCTTGGATGCGACTTTTTATGAGCGAGGAAAAGCGCCGTCACATCGATATCTGGCAGCAAATTAATACGGATGCTTTCGCCAGTCTGCCAATAATTTGACAACTGCAACATGGCAGGGCCAGAGAGCCCGCGATGGGTAAACAGTATTGGCAACTTAAAGGAGATACGCTCATTACTGGCAATCACCGGCAGACTGATACCCGCCAAAGCACGGATAAGATCGCCGGTTTTATCCGTAAAAGTAAAGGGTACGAGGCTGGCATCAGTGGAGATGAGCTGATGGCCAAACTGCTGCGCCAATTCATAGCCCAAGCCGCTAGCACCCATGGTTGGGATAGACAGTCCGCCTGTCGCCACTACTAACGATTCGCAGCGGTAGCCTGTTTGCGGCAGCTTAGCTTGATTGCCTGATTCTTTTCTCTCTTGCTTGTCTTTTTTGCTGAGTTGCTTGGTTGTCAGTAATTCAAATCGGGCATTTTTATCATTTTTAACCGCTTGAACGCTTTCAACCTGCGCATTTAGCTTTACTTGCACGCCTACCGCGCTACATTCGTCAAGTAGCATGGTCAAAATATCTTGTGCAGAGTCATCACAGAACAGCTGCCCGTGCTCGCGCTCGTGATAGCGAATTTTGTGCGCTTCCACCATACCGATGAACTCCCAGCTGGGATAACGACTCAGTGCTGACTTACAAAAATGCTGATTGGCACCGATAAAGTGCTCAGGCTCGACGAAGTAATTGGTAAAGTTACAGCGTCCACCACCTGACATCAGGATTTTTTTACCCGCTTTATTGGCATGATCTAGGACCAATACGCGGCGACCACGGCGACCGGCCGTGAGCGCGCAATACAACCCTGACGCACCAGCGCCAATGATGATGACATCATAATAGGTATGAGAGTGTCCTGTACGCTGATTGTCCATTGCGATTGGTTCCATAAAGCGATAAGTTTAAAAAGGTAAAAATAATATGCCCAGCTTACTTTTATAGCTTAGGGTTTTGCCTATATTAGCCAAACATAATCTTTAGAGTGGCTATTGTCCATATTTAACCAGAGGTTACAAGGATTAAATCTCAAGGTCGTTAAAAGTCGCGATAAACAGGTTGTTAGAAACAGCAAGAAAAATTGATATCAGCCGTGCGTGATCTATCGATATGACTTTTTACTGACTATAGATTTTATAGCGAGTCACTAATGATAAGTTGTGCAGCGGAATTGTTATGATTGAGCGTTGATGCCTTGCAACCGTTGCGCTAATTTGTCAAACTATCATTGAGTGTCACACATTATGGAAGATGACCCTTATTGCCTCTATAGCTACTCGTTATTGACGATCCGTTATACAGGTCATAATAATTAGAAGAGGACGATGACTATGACTCAAAAATCATTTCCCGTTGCAGCTGAGTTTGCCGCTGCTGCCAATACGACAGCTGAGCAATACGCTGCAGACTATAAAAGGTCTATCGAGTCGCATGAAGCGAACGACGCTTTTTGGGCTGAGCGCGCTGAGCTGATTGATTGGATCAAAAAACCCACCAAGATCAGCGACGTTAATTATGATTTAGATGATTTTCGTATCAAGTGGTTTGAAGATGGCGAGCTGAATATCTCAGTCAATTGCCTCGATCGACATCTAAAAAACAACCCTTACAAACCCGCTATTATTTGGGAAGGTGATCATCCCTCCCTACACAAAATTATCTCCTTCAAAGAATTGCATGCGGCGGTATGTCGCCTAGGCAACGCGATGCGTAAGCTTGGCGTCAAAAAAGGCGATCGTGTGACCTTGTATATGCCCATGATACCAGAGGCGATGATCGCTATGCTGGCATGTGCACGTATCGGTGCTATCCATTCTGTAGTATTTGGCGGCTTCTCTGCTGAGAGCTTGGGCAATCGCTTGATTGATAGCCAGTCCAAAATTGTCATTACAGCTGATGAGGGGCTGCGCGGTAATAAGCATACGCCGCTCAAAGCCAATGTCGATCGTGCCTTGGATATGGATGGCACAGACAGTGTAGAAAGAGTCGTTGTTGTGCATCGTACGGGTAACTCTGTACCGATGAGTGGTCGCCGTGATATTTGGTATCATAATTTGGTCGACGGTGAGTCAGAGCAGTGCGAACCTGAGGTGATGAATGCCGAGGATCCGTTGTTTTTATTATACACTTCTGGCTCGACAGGTAAGCCCAAAGGCGTGCTGCATACCACTGGGGGCTATATTACTTATGTGCTATCGACCTTTCGAGACGTCTTCGATGTCAAAGAAGACGATGTCTTTTGGTGTACAGCCGATGTCGGTTGGGTGACTGGTCATACTTATGCGACCTATGCACCGCTTGCCAATGGCACGACGACGCTGATGTTCGAAGGAGTGCCAGAGTATCCAACTTGGGCGCGTATTGGTCATATTATCGACAAGCATGATGTGACTATTTTATACACCGCACCGACGGCTATTAGAGCAATGATGAAAGAGGGGGATACCTTCGTTCGGGAGTCGGATCGCTCAAGCTTGCGCTTGCTTGGGTCAGTTGGGGAGCCGATCAACCCCGAAGCGTGGGATTGGTACTATCACGTCGTTGGTGATGGCAAATGTCCGATTGTCGATACGTGGTGGCAGACCGAGACGGGCGGTATTCTCATGGCACCAATACCGGGCACGGTCAATATGAAGCCGGGCGCTGCGATGAATCCGTTGTATGGCATCAGACCAGAAATCGTCGATAGTGACGGCGTGGCACTCGAAGGCTCTGCTGAAGGCAACTTGGCTATTAATAGTAGCTGGCCGGGACAGATGCGTACCATCTATAATGATCATAAGCGCTTTTTGCAGACTTACTTTACAGAGTATCCGGGTTATTATTTTACCGGTGATGGCGCGCAGCGTGACGAAGATGGACACTATTGGATTACCGGCCGTGTCGATGACGTGCTCAATGTCTCTGGACATCGATTGGGTACGGCAGAAATCGAAAGCGCCGTAGTGGCTCATCCTGCGACTGCGGAGGCCGCTATTGTCGGTATGCCGCACGATATTCGCGGTATGGGGATATGTGCCTTTGTCATTCTCAAGTCGGGTGAAGCCTCAAGCGAGTCGCTAAAGGCGGAGCTAAACCGTCATGTGCGTGCAGAGATTGGGCCGATTGCCAACTTGGATGCTATCTATATCGTCGATGCGCTGCCAAAGACCCGCTCGGGCAAAATTATGCGCCGCATCTTACGCAATCTTGCCGCTGGGCAATATGTTGGACTGGGGGATTTGTCTACCCTTGCAGACAGCTCAGTCATCAATCAACTGGTCGAGGTGGTCAAAGCCGAACGTGCGGCATAGTGGTCATGAGCACTTGATAAATAAAATAACATCTACTTTATAAATGTTCACATAAGCCATGCTATTAAAGGTAGCATGGCTTTTTTACGCAGAGGTTATTGATATTAGGGCCTATTAAAGGTTCAATATTATCTAAAAACCAGCCAATCAAAAGTAATATGCTATGCTTATAAATGCTACTTTCTGACGACTTATATTGAATCAACGATATTGTAAAAGGCCTACTGTCATTATGACTGATCATTCTGCACCCTCTGCACATACCTCAGTACCAAAAATCGCCATTATAGGTGGCGGTTTGACGGGATTGTTTACGGCCACTTTGCTTGAGCGGGAATTGGCTAAGCGTCAAGAGTCAAAGGTACAAATAACCATCTTTGAAAAATCCCGTAGCGTGGGGCGTCTGGCGACTCGCTACCGTACCGATGAAAAGACGGGCAACAACTGGCAATGGGGCTTTGGCGCGCAGTGCTTTACAGTCAAAACAGACCGTTTTAAACAATTTATCCGTCCTTGGCTTGATAGTCGCCTATTGCAGCCGTGGCTTGCGCAAGTGGTTCATTTGACTCTTGCTAATGAAGATGAACAGACACCTCAAATCGAGCCAAAAGAGCAGTGGGATACAAAGCATGCACGTTATATCAGCACCCCAAAAATGACCAGCTGGGGGCGTGCATTGGCCGATGAGTTGCAGCATACCCGCATAGCATTTAAAACCCGTGTCGCGCCATTACATAAAGCGCATTTCGTAGAAGAAAATAGTGCTGATAGCAAAACGGAACTGTTCGATGAAGAGGGCAACAGTCTTGGCGGCTTTGATTGGGTGATTTGTACCGCGCCAAATGCTCAGGCGCTAGAGTTGATGGCAGATAGCGGCTTTGCGAGACAAGCTGATATTACTAAGCCAAAAATGCAGGCGTGTTATACATTGATGCTAGGCTGGGATGAGGTGCCACAGTTACCTGCGATCTTTACGAGTCAGGCATCAGTAAGATGGGATGTAGCCTACGTCAATAATTCGCCATTAGATAGAATATTCATTGAGCATCAAAAGCCTGCTCATAGTGCACTACTGCCAAGCGTGACTATCCATGCGCGTAATGACTGGTCAGAAACCCATGTCGATGAGGATATAGAGACCATAAAAGCGCAATTACTAACAGCGGCCAAACAAGCGCTGAATTGGAGTGCTCAAACCGCACCTACCCAGATCGATTGTCATCGTTGGCGTTATGCAGCAACGATTGTCGATGATAACAAAAGTCTGGGCATTTTGGTCGATCAGCGGCATCAATGGATCGTGAGTGGCGATTGGTGTGGACACGGCAATATCGAAAGTTGCTACAAAATAGCAGCAGAGACGGTTAGGGCAATCACTGAAGGGATGTAATGATGAGTAAGGTTTGGTTAGTCTAATCAATTAATGAGCAATGCATCATGTCAAAAAAACTATGTTCGTTAATAAAAGCACACAAAGCAAAAGCTGCGTGCTGATTAAAAATACTCGCATTCATTAACTTATCGAATAGTGCTTTTGGCTGGTTCATAGTAGTTTGATTCAAGGATTTTTACATCGATGTGGTCATGATAGACATCTACGTAAAGAAGAGGATTGTCATCTACTACTATTTTCTTAGCATACTGCGGTATGCTACCTGAGGTGAGAGATTTTTGCATCTTTGCTCGCGCCTCTTTAGTGCTAAACAAGCAGTCTGCCTCATCTTCTCTGTCTTCCTTATTGTAGACATAGAAGTTTGCTCTATCTTGCCTTAGAATACTGGCAACTGCGGTATTGCTATAGTTTTTCGCTAGTAATGCACCGCTTGAATTGTACTTATCACTATCGGAAATTCTGGTGGTGTAACTACACAGGTAATCGCTAGCATAAGAAGGGGTGATAAATACGAACAATGAAGCTAATAAAAGGGCTTTAGTTGTCAGTGATTTCATTGTCTCTACCTCTAATTGATAAGATATACTATTTTTAGCATATAAAAATTAAATTTCCAAACTATATTTGGTAGATGAAGCATTAATCAATAAATTACAGACAAAAAAGAGCCCACAGAGGAGGTGCTGTGGGCTGAGGAAAACTGATCGTGTAGATGGACTACAGGGCAGTGATAGTAACTTGTTATTATTGGTTTTCTTGTTATTGGTCTTCTTTGCTATTGTTCAACTGAGATTAGGGTAATCATTGATAATTCAATGCGTATATATATCTGCTTACAATTCTAAGTGTACAACTGTTTTATTAGCCTCGCTATCATAGCGTAAATAATTCTTATTTGACTCTTTTGGTTACATGACATTACGTTTTTAGGTGATCTCATACATTGTCATGTTTTGAAAAACTTTTATTCAATAAATAATCTCACTTACTCAATGACAAGTATTTATGGCGTACCAAGGTTAGGTGCAGTACATGGCGCTATAAGCCTTTCAGCTTTTGTTAGTCAATAATTGGTGTTCTAAAAAAAAGGTAATTGACGTTTTTGAGTATGAAAAAAAACAATACATAAAGAGATGGCATGACGACCTGCTGGAAAAATGCTAAGCTATCCGCCATTATTATGTCTCTACTAAACTGGGTTTGCCATGACTGACCATACGCAAGTGCATACGCAGGAACCGTCAAGTGCACAAAATACCAAAAGTATTTTTAACTTGCCCAATAATCTGACGATTGCGCGTATCTTAATGATTCCGCTATTTGTGGCGATTGCCTACTGGCCACCAGCCATGGGTATCGGGATGCCAGCCATATCGGATAACGTCATCGCCCGGGTTGGTATGAGTGAGTTCAGCGACAGCTTATTACGTCACTTACTATTGACTGGCGTGTTTATCTTAGCAGCGATTACTGATTGGCTAGATGGTTACTTTGCACGTAAGCTGAATGTGGTCTCCGCGTTTGGCCGCTTTTTGGATCCCGTCGCTGATAAACTCATGGTCGCAGCCGCCCTGATTATATTGGTACAGTGGCATCCCAATATCATTATGGCGATTGCTGCGATTGTGATTATCTCACGTGAGATTGCGGTGTCGGCATTACGCGAATGGATGGCGGAGCTGGGTAAAAGTACCAGTGTGGCAGTGTCTTATGTGGGTAAGCTAAAAACCACTTTTCAGATGATTGCTATCACGGTATTGCTACTCAACTGGGAATCGCTCGAAATGATCGGCTATGTATTGATGGTCGCGGCAGTGATTTTAACCTTGTGGTCGATGTTTATTTATCTAAAAGCGGCGTGGCCTTATTTAAAGCAAAGCGGTTAGCTTTTTTTGATTTAACAGTCATTTGAGTCTGCACAAAAAACGCCAGTCGCATCGAGCCACTGGCGTTTTTTATTGTTTAATTTTTAGGGTCTGTTGAACATTCAAATGTGGCACTGGCAGTGGCTATTTTTTAGACAATGCGCAGTGAAATTTTTGACGCCTAGTCATTCTAGGTTAGACAATTTCGCCATGTATTGGCAAAAAATAGTCCTGCCCTGAAAGGCTGATGCTAAAACCACCCCAAACGTTGTTATAAACCTAGCTAAGGTCTCGACATTATCGTCGGTTTACGCCTAGTTTGGTGCGATTTTAGCGATCAGCAGTTCTAATATTTGAATGTTCAACAGACCCTAATATAGTGAGTGAAAAGTCATATCGATATATCAGCAATACCGTGGCGTTTTTAGGATATTTTGACCCTATGTGTAATATCGCCAATTTATTTTAAACTTTGCTTGAATGTATTGTTAAGCTATACTCAAAATAGTAAACAAAATACAAGAGAACTGGATAAAGGTACGATGAAACGTCATCAGAATAAGGAAATAGACATGGCAATATACAAAAAACAGTCGGTCGCTGCCCTTTTATTGCTTGGGTTATTAAGCGGTTGTTCTTCATCGCCAAGCATGCAACAAGAAACAGCCGATGCAGCACAAAGTACACAAGCAGAAGCCTCGCAAGACATGGCTGCAAATCGACAGGCAGAAGCATCGGTACAAGACGCTACGGAGTCAGAGCGCTTGGGCACTCAGTGGGGTGATGATGTGGACTCGGCTGTGACCACTGTTGACCTACGTCGTACCAGTGACGAACCTATCGAGCAGATGCAAGTTGCTTATGCTGACAAAAATTATCAAGGTCGTGCCCTAAATAGTCGATCGTTAGTAGCGGGTAAAGTTGATTTTTCAGTGGCGACGGATATGGGTACTTTGCCTTTATATCGTGACGCTGGTAACTATTATCTGCAAGGAAAAGCAGGCGAAGCCTACCGTCTGGTGTATCGCAATAATAGTGCCAATACTTATGAAATCGTCGCTAGTGTCGATGGCTTAAATGTCCTCGATGGTAGCACTGCCAGCCGTTATGACAGCGGTTATGTGTTAGAGCCTAACGACGATTTAGTCATTGAAGGCTTCCGTAAGAGTCAAAGCGCTGTCGCTTCTTTTATTTTCAGCAAGCCAGATAACGCCTATGCCGCCAATACGGATAGTGGTTCTATAGAAAATACTGGGGTGATTGGCACGGTCATTTATGAGCTTTATGATCCTAAGCAATCGAGACCAAAATCAAAACAGCCACAAGCTTTCCCAGCAGACGATGGCTACGCGAAACCACCGCAATAGTGACGAATACAAGTAATAAAAACGCCAGTCGCATCAAGCCACTGGCGTTTTTATTACTTGTATCTCCAATTATTTTGCTTCTACTTAATCATGAAAATACTACAGCTCGATCGAAAAATTCTCACCTAAGCTTTTTTCGATAGCGGTATCTGTTACCGCTGCCGCCGTCATTTTGACCGCGCTGGCAATCGCATTACCATTGGCCCAATACTCCGCGCCATGCGGCGTAACTTTTATCAGCTGAACTTTGGGGTCTTCTTTGCCTTGTTCAAAATAAGCGTTATACATAACCGACCATAGCTCATCGAGTTTTTCTTTATCTTCGACCAATTCAGCGGTACCAGAAATAGACAAATACTTATCATCGCCTTTCGTGGTATATGATAAATTTACTTCTGCATTTTGCTTAATGTTATCGACAGTTTCAGACGGCTTATGGCCGATAAACCAAATCTCTTTGGCACCAATACTGGTTTCAGTGGTATTCATCGGGCAAGAATGCAGATGGTTCTCGCCATTGCGTGTGGTCATCATGGTGTATTTAATGTCTTTTACCATCGCTTGAATGGTGTCCATTTGCGCTTGTTTATTCATAATAGTTATCCTTTACTATTTAAGATTTTAGGGTTTGAAAGTTATTAAAAAGTAACTAAAAAAGCGATGCCGATATAAATCGAAACGTTATAAAAATTACTTGTCTTTAACGACATTTCTTATAAATCTATAACCAGTTATCAATATAGCTAAATCAGCTAATAGAACTATACAGGTGGTCTGTAATGGGCTGTGAAGGTTTGTAAGTTTATAACGATAGACTTTTTAAGCACACATGATAATCAAAATTGACCCATAAAAAACGCCAGCAGGCAAAACCCTACTGACGATCAAAGTGCTCATGTTTTTTTATATTAATAAAAGTCGTGCTAAGTAAGTTTCACGCTAAATAAAAATATCACAAGGCTATAAAATATTATAAAAGGTTATAGAGAGACGGAAAATTGCTCACCGATACCTTCAGCGGTTTTGCCATCTTGTAAAGCAGCCGCAGCCATTTTGAACATATTGACAGTAGTGCTACCGCTTAACCAGCACTCAGCACCATGAGGAACGACCTTGATCAGTTGTACCTCTGGATCTTCTTTACCATGCTCAAAGAATGCATTGTAGACTGGTGACCATAGCTCATCCAATTTGGCTTTGTCGGTCGATAATTCAGCGTTACCACTGATAGAAACGTAATTTTTATCATCTTGGGTGGCATAAGATAGACCGACTTTTGGATTATCTTGAATGTCTTTTACCACGTCTGATGACTTATCACCGATGAACCAAATCTCTTTGCTACCAAGACTGGTCTCGCTGGTGGTCATTGGCCAAGCGTGCAAGTCGCCTTTGCTATTGATGGTGCTCATCATGGCAAATTTTACGTCTTTAATGACCGCTTGGATTTTGTCGATACTCTCTTGCTTACTCATGGTACATCCTTATATTTTTAAAATTATGATGGTTTTAAATTGAGGGTCTGCTTTTTATTTTGAATGACCAGTTATTCCGAATGATCGGCTGTTTCGAATCACCCGTTATTTTGAATACCAATCGCTATTAATTATTATCATTATTAGCTCGTTGTAGAATACCGATAGCACGCCACGCATTTATATAGGTTGCCCGTAATGCGATGTGAGTGTTTGTAAAATATACAATGATTGAGTAAAAAGCTGTCTGAGCCGTTAGCGCATTTTGTTGGCAATTTATCCTGCTTTTACCTGCTTATTACAGGGCTTCTTGTTATAATACGCAGACCATTTACTTTGCATGGCAGAGATGCCTTGATCTTACGGATTATGCCTTTATGATGACCATCGCCGGACAACCGTTTCTTACCGATTTTCAGACGCAGCAACTCATCAGTCAGTTCCAGCAAAAAACCGAGCTAAATGTCAGCCACATCCATACTCAGCAAGTTTATGTGCTATCACGGACGCTTGAAGGTGATGAGCAGAAAAAAGCGCTGGACCTGTTTGGCATTAAGCAAGATATCCAACTTGCCGCGCCGCAAGATAACCAATTACAAGTTATCGTTGCACCGCGTTTTGGCACCATATCGCCGTGGGCCAGTAAAGCGACCGATATCTTTAATAACTGTGATATTGAGATTAACCGTGTCGAGCGCGTCATCGTTTATACCCTAACGATTGATGCAAAAACAGACGGTGAGGTAGGTGCAACCAATAACACATTACCTAAAGCCGCTGAGCAATTATTGTTTGACCGTATGACGCAGAGCTTGGTTTATGATTTAAATGAGGTGAATAAGCTGTTTGATGATGAGCAGCCAGCATCGCTTAATCATATCGATGTGATTGGACAAGGTCGTACGGCACTAGAAGCAGCCAATACAGAATTTGGCTTTGCGCTATCGAGCGAAGATATTGATTACTTGATGAATGCGTACGTCAATGAGCTAAAGCGCAATCCAACCGACGTTGAGCTGATGATGTTTGCACAGGCGAACTCAGAGCATTGCCGTCATAAAATCTTTAACGCTGAATGGACAGTCGATGGTGCAGTACAGCCGAAATCACTGTTCCAAATGATTAAGAATACTTATCAGTCGAATCCACAAGGTATTTTGTCAGCTTATAAAGATAACGCGGCGGTGATGGCTGGGGCAGAAGGGATGCGTTTTTACCCGATTCCTACCGATCCTCAAGATCCTAATTCAGCGCATCCGTATGGCTTCCATCAAGAAGCTATCGATATCTTAATGAAGGTCGAAACCCATAACCATCCAACCGCGATTGCCCCTTATGCTGGTGCAGCGACAGGTGCAGGCGGTGAGATTCGTGACGAGGGCGCAACGGGTCGTGGCGGTAAACCAAAAGCGGGTCTGACAGGTTTTCACGTGTCACACTTACACATTCCAGAGCTAGCAGAAAAATGGGAGCAGTCAGGTCAGGTTAGCACCAAGGATTATGGCACGCCGGATCGTATGGCAACCAGCCTTGAGATTATGACCGAAGCGCCATTAGGCTCAGCCAATTTCTCTAACGAGTTTGGGCGTCCAAACTTATGCGGTTATTTCCGTAGTTTCCAATTGGACACTTCAGCGGCAAAAGACGGCAGCGAGATGCGCGGCTATCATAAGCCCATCATGCTGGCAGGGGGTTACGGCAATATCAAACGCAACCTGATTGAGAAAAATCCCATTCGCCAGGGTGATTTATTGATCGTCCTTGGTGGCCCTGCGATGCAAATCGGTCTTGGCGGCGGTGCGGCTTCTTCTGTCGATAGTGGTTCGCTTGATGAAGGCTTAGACTTTGCTTCTGTGCAGCGCGATAACGCTGAGATGGAGCGTCGCTGCCAAGAAGTTATCGATCGCTGCTGGGCCTTAGCTGGTAATGGGCAGTCTGGCAACGATATCGATGTGAGTAATAACAGTAAAGATGGCAACCCAATCGTCTCGCTACATGACGTCGGGGCAGGTGGTCTATCCAATGCGATGCCAGAATTGGTCAACGATCATGAGATGGGTGCAGTGCTCAATCTACGTCACATTCCGTCGCTAGAAGCTGGCATGTCACCAATGGCGATTTGGTCAAATGAAGCGCAAGAGCGTTACGTCTTAGCCATTCATCCCGAGAGCGAAGCGCAGTTTGATGCGATATGCGTCCGTGAGCGCTGCCCATATGCCATCTTAGGCACGGCGACTGATGTGCGTCAGCTGATCCTTGATGATGAGTTATTAGATGATCAGCCTGTCGATATGCCGATGCAAGTACTGCTTGGTGGTACACCGAAAATGCAACGCAGCTTTGAGCGTACTGAGAGCACGTTACCAGCATTAGAGCTTGGTGATGTGAATCTAGCTGAATCAATCACTGATGTATTGCGTCACCCAACCGTGGCGAGCAAGTCATTCTTGATTAGCATTGGTGACCGTTCTATCACAGGTATGGTCGTGCGTGATCAGTATGTGGGTCGCTATCAAGTGCCTGTATCAGATTGTGCAGTGACGGCTTCTGGCTTAGTGGCATTAGATGGTCAGCCAATGACTGGCGAAGCAATGAGTGTCGGCGAGCGTACGCCTGTTGCACTTATCAGTCCAAAAGCCTCGGCACAACTCGCAGTCGGTGAAGCGATTACTAACATCGCTGGTGCGCGTATCGCTCAATTGTCTGATATCACGATGTCAGCGAACTGGATGGCCGCGTGTGGTGATGACATAGAAGATGCTGCATTGTTCGACGCCGTACATGCCGTCGGTGAAGAGCTTTGCCCAGCACTCGGTATCGCTATCCCAGTCGGTAAAGACTCACTATCTATGCGTGCTAACTGGACTGACAATGCTAACGATAATGGTGAAAACCAAGACAAATCAGTGGTCTCGCCAATGAGCCTCGTGATTACTGCTTTTGCACCAGTCGTTGACGTGGCAAAAACGCTAACGCCTGAACTTATTAACGGTGATAGCGCCTTCTACCGTATTGACTTATCTAGAGGTAAATTACGTCTAGGTGGCTCAATCCTTGCGCAAACGGCAAGTCAATTGGGCAATGAATGTCCTGACCTCGATAAACCAAGCGATTTAATCGATTTCTTCAACTTTATCCAAGCCGCCAGTCATAATGAGGGGGCACAAAGCGTCATCAGCGCCTATCACGATATCGGTGATGGTGGCTTGCTTGCAACGATTGCTGAGATGCAATTCACCAGTCGTCAAGGTATCAAGCTGTCATTAACTGATGATAACTTACTCGGTCAGCTGTTCAGTGAAGAGCTGGGTGCGGTCATCCAAGTCTTGCCTGAAAACGTCGCCGCATTAATGCAATTGGCAGAAGAATTTAACGTTAGCGATATGCTCAGCCTAGTTGGTCAAAGCTCGGAAGAAGACAGCTTAATTATCCAAACGCCTTTGCACATGGGTAATGAAACTCTAAGCTTTAGCCGTAGCGAATTACAACAAGAATGGAGTCAGGTCAGCTATCAAATCGCGCGTCGTCGTGACAATCCAGCTTGCGTACAGCAAGAATATGACTTGATTAGCGATGCTAGCCACCAAGGTCTTATCGCAGCGCCAAACTTTGACCTCAATCAAAAAGTCGAAGCACCCTACTTAAACAGCCGTGCTGATTCTGATAACAGCAAACCAAGAGTCGCTATCCTGCGCGAGCAAGGCGTCAATGGTCAGACAGAAATGGCAGCAGGCTTTACCCAAGCTGGCTTTGAAGCGGTCGATGTACACATGAGCGATCTACTCAGTGGTCGCATCAATCTACGTGATTTCGACGGTTTGGTCGCTTGTGGTGGCTTTAGTTATGGTGATGTATTGGGTGCTGGCTCTGGCTGGGCGAACTCTATCTTGTTCCATGACGAGCTACGCATGCAGTTTGTCCGCTTCTTTGCCCGTCCTGATACCTTCTCACTAGGTGTCTGTAACGGTTGTCAAATGATGGCTCAGTTAAAAGACCTCATCCCAGGTGCAGAAAACTTCCCACGCTTCGTTGCTAACAAATCAGCGCGTTTTGAAGCGCGTACCGTCAACGTAAAAGTCGAGCGTACCAAGTCTATCTTATTCAAAGGCATGCAAGACAGCATCTTGCCGATTGCGGTGGCGCACGGTGAAGGCTATGCCACGCTAAATACCACCGAGATTGACGGTATGGCAAAACACGGTCAATTGGCGATGCGTTATGTCGATAGCCAAGGTCATCCAACCGAGACTTATCCGCTCAATCCAAACGGTTCGCTCGGCGGTGTCACGGGGCTGTGTAGCACTGACGGTCGCGTCACGCTTATGATGCCGCATCCTGAGCGTAACTTAAAATCCTATAACCATAGCTGGAAACCAGAAGCGTGGGATGAGGACGGCGCGTGGATGCGTATGTTCCGTAATGCGCGGGCTTGGTTAAGATAAGCTGGTTTGAGTAATTTTAGACAGCTGTTTTTTAAAATGAGAAGGTGGGCGCAAAGCTCACCTTTTTTGTATTTGGGATTTGAGTTTTAAGAAGTAGGCGGAGCTATTTCCCGCCTTTAAATAACTATAAATAATTGTTTTATATCTTTAAATGGTTGGTTTATGGAGCTTATCTAAATGAGTAAGATCTAGGGGTTTGAAGTCCTTACCAATAATATATGCTTCATACCAATCAGGAAATTTTTCTTTAGCTAAGGTAGTTATAGAATCTTTAAAAAAGCTATAAGATTCATCAAAAGAAGAAAAGTTTTTTGTAATATGCGATTGAAGTAATTCAAATAAGTATTTATTATCTAGCTCAATAATTTTCTCATCTATTGATATGTAAGGGAAAACTATGAAATCAATATCACCTGACTCTATCCTAAGTCCGCTTGATATTTTTTCCCTACAATCCTCAGGTATGAATTTTAAATCTAGATTATCAAAGTTTATTAAACAATCTAATAATCCTCTATCAAAGCCTTCGCCATTAATTTTTTTCACAAACTCTTTTAAAATATCTTTTATATCTATAAGTTTAGAATCAATACTAGTGTTTTTGAGAGCTGACTCGTCAAACTCAGCAGACTGAATTAGCATATTATTACTAACGCTTATCTTAGATATTAAGCAGGGTACAAACGTTGAAGTATCATGCATGTAATACAATTTAAACCCTTGCTCATGCAATAGTCTTCTAAATAATTCATTTGTAAATAGACCTTTGAAGTACATGGATTTAATAGTTTCTATATTTCCATTTTCGATATAGTCGCGGTAAGGATTTTCTTCTGAACTGTCAACATCGTAAAGGTTAATAATTTTTTTAGATAAAACATTCGATAATGTGAGATTCTCATCAACTAAGAAGTTTTTCCAGTTTTCATCATGTTCACAACCAATTAGTTTAAGGAAAAGAGATTTTTTGTTTAGATTTTCTTCAAATAAAATGATAGGGTCATACTTATTTGATTCAATATCAATAATGAAGGAATTGCATGCTGATACTAAAAGCTTTTCCACTAAACCATCGTCCTTAATTTCTTCGCGACTAAGGTTTAATATGTCTCCAGCAGGCAGGTATATATCAATGGCAATGTTAAATATACTGCTAATTATTTTTTTATTTTTTAAACCTATGATTTTATCATCTGGGGAGTAGGTAACATTACCTTTTAAAATTTGACCTTTATGAAATAATGTGATTTTTGGGTTGGTTCTATGGCGATAAATTCTTCCTAAAGAATGGATACTGTATCGTTCCCCATATTCTAAAAAAGTAAATTTTAAAGCAACTTTAGACTCTTTATGCCAATACATATTATCTCTATTAGCTATCTTAGAGTTGATACTATTTTCTTTGCCCTGATTTCTATAATTTGGAATTATTAGTTTTATAGTATTATTAGTTATAGTTCTATGGATTTTATTTAATTTTTTCCATATATTGAGCTCGTGGTCATTAAAGCTATACAAACTTCTATTGATGAAATATGAATTACTTAAGGGTTCTATTTTCTTTGATAAACTTTCCATAATAATTAGCTTTGTACCATACGCTCCTAAATCATCTATTTCTTCTATAAAGCAGTATCCTGATTTACCAGATAAGGGAGAATTTAATTCTATTTTCAAACTTTCATGAGTGAGGCGACTTTTTGTAAGGATAAGTATTTTTTGCTTTTCAACTGGTAAGTTTTTCATCAATAAAAATGCACTGTGAAGACCAATCCCAAATTCTCCCGATGGGCGCATCCACGGCGGCATCTGTCGAATATTTTTTTGCTTTTCCTTGTTATTCTTTGAGCCTGCTATCTTTTGCATATACTCAAGGTCTGTGCGCGAGATACCAACACCATTATCTTCAATACTAAACTCCCATAACGTTGAATCTTCATTATCAGCGACTTTTTTACAATCTAAGGTGATAGGATAATCTGCAAACAATTCACGAGTTTCTGCGTCGTAAGGATTAGCATTTTTAGGCAATTTCTTAGTACTATATTCTTGTCCATGCTCTAGCCAAACCCTGATCATTGTTGCATCAATTGCATTTTGAATAAGCTCTCGATAGATGCTCATATCATCTTTATATAGATTATTACCTTGCAATAGCTCAATAGCACTACGCTCATCTAGCGAGAATTTCATTGGTTTATCATTGAGAAGAATTTTTTTATCAGTCATCTCTACATCAAGTTTATTGATCGTTGGGAGTAAACCAAAGTCACGACTGGGTACAATGTTTTTCCACTGCGACATTTGATTTTGGATTTCTTCACGAATCCAATCGAACCAATTGCGGCATTCAATATATGCCATTTCTGTACTACAGACAGCGGTAATACTAACAGTCTCGTTGTCTAGCTGAAATTCTCGAATCGCTTGATGTTTATGTTTATGCGTTTCACTAAAAGACGGCATGTTTCCGACTTGCCTTGCCATGACAGGACAAAAACGATTGTCATCAATGTCGAATAAGTCGCCCAAACGGAGTAAGCAAGCGACAAAACGAGGATGGCAGTTTTCTGTGCCCATGCCTGTTTGACGGAAGGGTAATGTTTTCATCACATAATCGTCAAAACCAAGCCCATGCGCCCAGCATATTTGACCAAGATAACGATAGATACGCTTGGGAAGGAGTTCAGTGCGAGGAGAGCTAATACCGAGCTTTTCAAAAGGATCTAAAACTACTGCATTTGAGTTTTTAGCATGACCACGGCGATACCATTCAGCAATCATCTGACGGTATTTTTCTACACCTGTATGTGGGTCTGAATGATTAACCAGTGCTTTATTCCAACCATCTTCATGCCACACTTTTGCAAATTCATGTAAGTCTTGCGTATTGTCATTAGCAAGACTTTCGACATACTCTTTAAAATCATCTTCTTTAAATACCTCTTGAACTTCATCTGCATTGAACAGCATACCGATATCATGCCAATAAGACGCTTCCAAGATTAACCATGTGTCTGTTGCTGTCAGCTTTTCAATATTGCTACCTAACAGGCGCTCGATATTCACGAGGATTTGCTGAGAGTGCGATTCGTTATGACTACTAAAGTGTGGATAATAACTCCCCACATTTTCAAGCGACTTACCGACGAGCTTTTCATCAAACTCCCATTGCGACATCAGTATTTTAGTATTGCTGTCTTCATCAGTCTTCTTTCTTAGATGTTTGATTAAGCCTGCGCTCATGGTAAGTCCTTTTTAATTTCTACATATGACGTTTGAGTTTTATATTACTTATCAACATAGGTTGATTTTACCGTAAACGCATGATTAGCGGATAAAAATATTTCCATCCAACTATTCATCCTCTGAACGCTTCCGAGCCTCAGCAATCAATTCATGAATCTTGGCACTTTCCTTTAGCACACAAGCATCATAAGCAGAGAGCGGCTCAAGTTCTTGTTCTTTTTCCTGATCTTGTTTGGCTTTTTCTTCCAAGTATTTCTCAAGCTCATCTTGTTGCTCTTCACGTTTTGATTCACTCATATTGATTCCTCCTAATTCTCTTTAATCACAAATCTTCAAATACTGACGCACCACGTTATCCATCCCTTGCTCCAGCGACTCGATGGTGAAGGCATGACCAATCGACACTTCAGCGATATCACTAAGCGCGAGCAAGTCAGCCAAATTATCCAAATTTAAATCATGACCCGCATTGACGCGGATGCCGTTTTGATTGGCTAGATTAATACAGTCGCTAAAGCGTTGCTTGACCTCATCGAAATCAAACTTGTCATCGCTCTTACCATTACTGTAGGCGCGTGCCCATTCTTCGGTATACATCTCTATCGTCTGTACCTCACTCTCGATGACCGCTTTGATTTGTTCGATATCAGGGTCGATAAATACTGCGCAGCGTGTACCAAAGGCTTGTAGCTCTTTGCTTAACGTTGATAAAAACTCATGGTGAGTGATGATATCAAAGCCATGATCAGAGGTCAGCTGATCGTCGCTGTCTGGCACGAGCGTACATTGATGCGGCTTTACCTCACGGATAATCTTTAAGAACTGCTCGTTTGGATTCCCTTCGATATTGAACTCAATCTCTGGATAGTCCTTTAAGAATGCACTGATATCATAGACATCTTGGTATCTGATATGTCGCTCATCGGGTCTCGGGTGTACGGTAAAGCCTTTGACACCTAGGTCAATCAGCTTTTTCACAAAGGTCAACAGGTTAGGGTAGTCAGTACCGCGAGAGTTACGGATTAAAGCCAATTTATTCAAATTTACGCTAAACAATGTGCTCATAGTATTTCCTTTTTCATTATGTTTATCTAGTCAGTTCAATATAAGAACCATACAGTGTGACTGGAATAAATGTTTCGCAGCCTCTGACAGCGTAGGCACAGCAAGCCAGAAAAATTATTTCAGTCACGCGTTCTAGGGCGTGTCCTCAATTCAATCGATAAACCTCTAAATGGGCTAAAAATGGCTAAATTTTGTTAAACATCGTCAAAGAGCTAGGTAATATCCCGATATTATCTGCGCTATTTTCCTTGTTTGACTGCAATTTATTTCATTTTTATCTCCATTTTTCAAATGAGGACACGCCCTAATACGAACTATCTATTTTATTTAGTATCTACTATCAATTAATTATTAAGGCCTAATACCTAATTTTAGTAGAAGTCATCCCGACCAGCATACTTCTTATTCAGGGCTTTTAGGATAGCATAGGTCTCCACATCCATCTTGCCCGTTGGCTGCTGTGGTCGAAAGTGCAACTGAAACGCATAAATCACATCACGGCTTGCTTTATCCCATTCATTAGTATCATTGATTTGATAACCATAACGGCGAAAGGCTTGCTTGATCTCAGGTATCGTTGCCGCTGCAAACGCGTCTTGATTCATAAAGAACTGTTTATCAAAGGCATCGTACCAAGCGCCGATACCATATTGCTCATATAGCAGTTGCCAAGGGAACTTCGCACCCGGATCAATCTTGCGCGAGGGTGCCATATCGGCATGACCGATGATGTTCTTCGGTGAGATGTCATAGCGCGTGGCAATATCCTGTACCAATTGCGCGACCTTTTTAATCTGCAATTCATCAAACGCCACATAATGCTCGTAAGGATGATAGTCGAGGTCGTCGCTCTTTAGCGCATTTCTATACTGGGGCTGAATGCCAGCGTTGACGATTTCGATACCGATAGAGGTGTCATTGAGAATGGTTCTACCCGAAAAGCCGCCATCGCCCGCGTGCCAAGCGCGCTCGCTCTCAGGTACTAAATTGTAAATCTTGTCATCGTCATTGGCCAAAACCAGATAGTGAGCACTGACCTCACCCGTGGTCAACGTTTTTATAGATCGGTCATTATCTGAGACCGTGTAGTGCAGGATGATGGTTTTGATGCGCTGGCTTTTACCGGTAGCTTGATAGGTATCGCTGTCGATCGTATAACGCGGCGCTGTCGTTGCCACGCAGCCGATGAGTGGCAGGGTCATAAACAGTGTTAATACTGACGCTAACGCAATCGAGGTAATATTTTTTGCCATGAAATACTCTGTGTTAAAGGTAAAAGGGTGCTTTGTTTCAGCTTATTTAGCACATTATTGAAGGCTATTTCCCTCATTCACTGGAATGATTCTTTTATAACCAATTGCGCCCAAAATAATAAAGAAGCCTAACAGTATATAAGCATTCAGCGATAACGCTGCGGGTGAAAAGGGCAGCAGTAATAATGAGATAAAGATGATGCTAATCAATACCGAAAGATAATTTAGCAGACCTGCTTGCTTCTTTTTGCGCTCATTGATGAGGTCGGCAGTCGTAACATAAGCAAAACCAACGGTAATGCCTAAGGAAGCCATACTAACGATATCGAGCAAATAGTTTCTGCCAAGCCAAGGTGAGAACAGACATACCAAAGCGATCAGCATCACCGTTTTCGTCTTACTAAATCGATGATTTTTATCAGTAAAAATACTGGGTAATAAAGACGAGTCTCCCATCGATTCTAGCAGCTTGACTGACGATAGTATAAAGCCATTGATACCGCTCAGTATCGAGCCAATCATGGCAATGGATAGCAGCCAAATACCGATGCTACCGATACGATTGTCTATGCCTTCACCTGTCGCCCAATTGCTGTCTTTAATCGCTTGATAATCAAAGTTCATATTGAGGGCGGTAAAGTAATTGATCAAAAAATAGAACAAAACACCAGCGACTAGCGAGATTAAGATGATACTTTTGGTCTTGGTTTTTGAGTCGCTAATCGCTTTGGATATCTGCGGTGTGGTCTCAAAGCCGACGTACGCCCACGGCATCACCGCCAGAATAGGCAACCATGCCAAACTGGTGATCGAGCTACTTTGCATATCCGTGGGCAAAAATGCTTGTGTCGTTGGCGTCGCCCAAAGCGAGGCGAAAAATAGCGCGCTGACCGACAGAATCATAAATAGGGCGATATATAATTGGATTTTCGCCCCGACGCGCACACCCTTTAAGTTGATATAGCTGAATAAAATGATAGCGGCACTACATAGGAACACCTCGCTGGCGTAGACCTCCCAACCAGCAATCGTGTACAAATAGCCTATTTGTAAGCTGCTCGGTAGCAGATATCTTAACAGCAAGGCAACGGCTGATATATTGAGCGCGACGATGGAGATATAGCCTATTGCCACGCCCCAGCCATAAACATAGGCGTGTTTTCTATTAAGATACTTCTCAATCCAATAGATACCGCCCGATTCGTTCTCTGGCGTTTGGGTCAGTAAATTAATATAAGCGCGCGCCACCATATAAATGGCCAACGTACCAATGATAATGGCAACAGAAGAGCCTAACAGCTGCGACTGCGGCAAAAATAAATCGCCCGGCATGACATAAGCACCCCAGCCGATAATCGCGCCGACGCTAATCGCAATCGCTTGCAGGTAGCTGATACTTTCAGTCTTGTCGCTCATATAATCCTCCTTGATTATTAGAAAATGAGAGCGAAATACCGCTGATTATAAAATGAGTTTGGGACATGAAAAACCTTGCTGTCATTATGAGGGCGTAAGAATTATCGATTCTAAATAAGAAAGTCATCATAACGGTTTTTTCTGAGCAATGCTTTCTCAATCCTTTTGAATTTTTTTAGCCAAAACGGTTTTCCAGCTATCTTCCAAGTACTCAATCGCAAGCCATGGCTCAATGACATCTGCGTCAAATTTTTCTTTTGAGTTCGACAGTTGCCACAGTGCTTCAAGGGTGGCAAACGGATAAGGACGTTCGATGAGATAGACAGGCAAGTCAGCGTCAATCAGCCCATCACGTACCACTTGAAAGTACCAGCCAGCGATACCTTGCTTAGTCACCCATGCAGCGATATTGGGTACTTTGGTGAACTGTCCGATTTGGTCATTGATTTTGTAGCAAGGTCGTCGTGGTTGGACGATGCGTAACTGCACGCTTTCTTCACTGTCTTTTTTGTCTTGATCATATTGCCCATACTGATAGACGTCTCCAATACAAACAGTCGATTCATCCATCTCTGGCAAACCATTCACCGCTTCGGTCGTCAGATTTTCCCCTAAAGTACCGATACGCACCTTTAAGCCAAACTCAGCGTTAATCTTGTCATAAGTAGCGATGGGTAATTGATGCACGGCTTTTAGCGGACCACCGTGATGGCGTCGGTCAGCTTGTTCATCGGTGCTTAAGCCCATAAAGTTGACGGTAACGGGCGCTTTGATTGGCGCTTTGTCGATAGCGCTCATCTGTTCACGGGCGAATGGCATGGCTTTGCCAGCACGGACGCAGGTGAGGTTGGCAATATGCAGTGGTAGAGGCTGGTTAAAATCAGAGGTATTTTTTTGGCTAAAGGATTGTATGCTCATGAATTTTCCTAATCTATAGGGGTTTACTAGAGGTATGGCGATGTCATTGTTGGGAGTCATGACGAGTATTATCTTAGCCTAATCATTTATCTGATTATACGGTTTTAGTATTTTAAAATTTATCAGTGCTTTAGAGTTTATCAACAATCTAAAATTTAAATAAAAAAAGACCAGAATAAGTATCTGGTCTTTTTGGTTTTGCATTTTCTATTGATTAGGTAATAAACACTATCATTTGTTTTTATTGCGGCGACCGGCTGTTTTCTTTTCACGCGGCGTGGCGACCAGCTCAGCCAATTGCTCAGGCGATGACCATAGACCTTCTAAGTCATAGAATTCACGCGCTTGCGGGGTCATCATATGCACGACCACAGCGCCCAAATCAATCAATGTCCAGTCAGAGTCGATGCCGCCTTCGCGACCAAGTGGCATAAAGCCTGCTTGCTTGGCTTCAGCGCCGACACTATCAGCCATCGCGCGCACATGGCGCTTAGACGTACCGTCAGCGATGACGATGCGCTCCATTACGTCAGTTAAGCTCTCGACATCCATTACGGTAATGTTTTTCGCTTTCATATCATCTAGAGCGCTTTGGACAAGGGTTAAACACTCTTGCAAGCGTTCGTCATTCATGGTGTTGATCATAAAATGTAATCTCTTAAATCGTAAATATTAAAAATAAAGGGGTCAATCGTCAATTTGTCATCTCGCACTGAACCGATATAGGCAGTGATGTATGGAGATAGGATAGACAAAAAAACAAAGATAAGGCGATTTTAACGGAATTGAGCAGCAGAATATAGCTGATGGGCAATAATATATTGATAAACAGCAGGATTTAGCCATTTAGCGAATGGATTGAATTCAGTATTGCTAATGATATCATTTATTGGCGGTATAGGTGTGATTTGCGTTTCGGCAGCGGACAATATATTTACTTGATGGGCAGCCTGCTGTAGCTGCTGGCGTAACTGTGTACTCGATATGGCTAAGACAGGACGCATGTCTAGATAGATGCGACCTTGATGACTGCTTTTCAAGATAGGACTGTCTGTTAAATGTCGAGTAGGCGGTATCACAAGCTCTGTAACTGAATCAACAATTAAGGATGGCAGCGGCATAGGAAGTTGCGATTTTAATGGGGTTGGTAACGTGGTCTCAGGAAGATTTTTACGAAACTCAGCATTTTCCTCGCGATTAAAAATCCAGAGATTGACATCATCTGTCAGCCTAAGTCCATCTTTCCATTTATCTAAGCTGCGCGCGCTGTCCATGCCCATGATAAATATCAAGCTGTCGTTTGGGTAGCGTCGTCTTAACGTGCGCACACTATCGATTGTATAGACGGGCGGCGTCTGCCACAGCTCAAGCTCACTAATCTGTAGTGGCGACTCTTGCGTCGCTAGCTTTAGCATCGCTAGGCGGTGCTCCGGATTGGTGCTTTTATCCTTAAAGGGCGAGCGGGCATTGGGCAATAATGACACCTGCAGCGCGCGCTGTTGTTGCTTGGCTATCGGGAATAAGTACTGATAGACGTACATCGCCATTTGCAAATGACCGTTATGTACAGGATCAAATGAGCCACCCAAATAGGCACGAATGGCGGGTGCAGTCGTGTTTTGATTTTCTTTTTTCTGCTGAAGGACTATATCTGACATAGGATTATTAAAATTAAATGGATTGTTAAAAATAATAGGATGGCTAAAAATAAATAGTTAAGAAGAAAATAAGCGACGCAAATGAGCCAGTCTTGCATTGTAGAGGGCAGGCGCACCGTTGTCATTAGCTGATAATAACTTGCTAAGAAACCAATGATTAAGAATAATTGTGACTAGGGTTTATTCCTATTAAAAAAGCCGACTATCATAGTGATAATCGGCTCAATTGCCTCATGATTTTAAGCCAAAGCATGCAATGATTAAATAAGATCGCTATGCGCTTGGATGGCGGTTAGGGCGATGGTATAGACGATATCATCGACTAAGGCACCACGTGACAGATCGTTCACGGGTTTATTCAAACCTTGTAGCATCGGCCCAACACTGACGACATTGGCGCTACGTTGTACCGCTTTATAAGTGGTGTTACCCGTATTGAGGTCTGGGAAGATAAAGACGTTGGCTTGTCCAGCAACAGGCGAATCTGGCGCTTTTTGCTTGCCCACACTCATGACCGATGCCGCATCATACTGTAACGGCCCATCGACTTTTAGATTCGGTGCGCGCTCGCGGACGATTTGGGTGGCGCGGGTGACTTTTTCGACATCAGCACCGGTTCCAGATGAGCCAGTTGAGTAGCTAATCATCGCGACTTTTGGATCGATGCCAAAGGCTGCTGCAGACTGTGCCGATTGGATGGCAATCTCTGCCAGCTCTTCCGCATTGGGATCTGGGTTGATGGCGCAGTCACCATAGACGACCACTTGCTCAGGCAATAGCATAAAGAACACAGACGATACCAAAGAGTACTGCGGCGCGGTCTTAATCAACTGGAATGCTGGGCGGACGGTGTTGGCAGTGGTATGAATCGCACCCGAAACCAAGCCATCGACTTCGTCCATCTGTAGCATGATGGTACCCAAGTACACGGTATCTTTCAGGTATTCAGCAGCGACGTCTGCGCCAGTTTTGCCTTTACGACGTTCAACGACCGCAGCGATATATTTGCTCATATCGAGGGTGTCAGGGTCGAGAATCTCTAGACCTTCTGGCAGGGTTAAGTCACGGTTTTTAGCCACTTGCTCAACGTCTGCGCGCTTGGCAAGCAGCACGCAATTGGCGATACCACGGCTTTGACAAATACAGGCCGCTTCTACAGTACGAGGCTCAGAGCCTTCTGGTAGCACGATGCGTTTTTTGGCATTTTGGGCTTTTTTAACCACTTGATGGCGGAATGCCGAAGGAGACAAGCGCGGCTCATGATTTTGGCTAAAGTATGCTTTAATCCAGCTCAGATCCAAGTGTGCTGCCACATAACGAGCCACTTCTTCCGCGCGTGCCACATCATCGCTTGGAATCTCAGAGCTCATGTGCATGAGGCTCTGTACCGTCTCAAAGCTGTCGCTTTCGACACTCATGACAGGAATGCCAGTTTTGAGCGCTGATTGCCAAAGCTCAGCCACTGTCGGGCTTGGCACGACGCCACCGGTCAATACCAACCCTGCCAATGGGATACCGTTGATACAGGCTAGCCCTGCAGCCAATAACAAATCATCACGATCACCGGGGACGACGATCAGGGTGCCACGTTTGAAGACTTCGTCGATGCGTGCCACTGAGCGTGCGGTTAAGCTGATACGATTGATACGACGTGTTTTTGCCTCACCGACATTGAGCCAAGTAGCGTCAAGCTCGGTGGCGATATCCCAAGTACGTGGCACGGATAGTGAGTCGCTAAATGGCACCACACCGATTAAGTGAAATTGTTCGGTATTAAAAAACGGTGACAGCCGCTGCACTTCTTGTATGAACGTGCTGTCCAAGCTGATTATCGCTTCACCCGGAGCAACCGGCTGGGTCTCAAAAGTATTGGGTACATCGTGGACGCGCATTAAGATGCAGCCCAAGGTACGACTGCTTGCCATACCGCCAAATTCGCGGGCGTGTACATCTAACTTATCGGCTAAGTAGGCAGGCTTGCCAGTATCAGCGGTGCTGACAAATATAATTTTGGCATCTAACGCATGAGCAATCGCGCGGTTGATTTGTGAGGCATAAGAGGTCTCGGTGGTTGATACCAAGCCTTCGCAGATGACCACATCATAATCATCCCCAAGCGTATGATAATTGCCGACGACCTCTTCCATCAAGTCATCAAGGTTGTCATCCCCAATCATGCGTTCGACGTGCTGACGGCTGATAGACTGAGGTGGGTTGAGGCCAAAAGCATGCATGGTCAACGCACTTGAGCTGTCCAAGCTGTGTTGTTTATCCAGCGTGTCATCTTGCAAAAACGGCTTCATAAATCCGGCTTTGATACCGTTATAGTCAAAGGCGCGAATCAGACCAAGCGCGGCTGACGTCACCCCGATACCGCGACTGATAGGAACAAGTAAAATGGTTTGCATAGTGTATCCTACTGTTTATTATATTTTTAAAGCTCAATCCATCCTTGATGGCATGAGAAAAACGTCTAAATGTTCATAAAGCCATCAGACTTATTTTAAACCCAAAGCATGACAGGTTTCTTGGGCGATACGGAGCTCTTCATCGGTCGGTACAACCCACAGCTCAATGGTGCTACCATCACCGTGGAAACTGCCTTCGCTACCACCAACCAAATGAGCATTCTTATCGGCATCTACTTTGATACCAAAATGCGGCATCATCTCCAAAATGCGCGTGCGCGTGGTGAGAGAGTTTTCACCGATACCGCCAGTAAAGACAATGCCCGTAAAATTAGGTAGGGCACAGCTTAAGCTGGCAAGATATTTAGCGACACGATAGCAGAACATCTCGATAGCGAGCTTGGCATCTGTATGACCTTCGTTAGCCGCTTGCTCAATGGTACGCAAATCATTTGATAAGCCTGAAATACCGAGCAGACCACTGTCGCTATTGAGCATTTTATCAATTTCTTCTAGGCTCATGCCCAGTTGACGCTTCAGGTGGATATGTAAGCTTGGGTCTACATCACCGCTGCGCGTGCCCATCATTAGACCTTCAAGCGGCGTCAGCCCCATGCTGGTATCAAGACTTTTGCCATCATAGACAGCAGTCGCTGAGCAACCATTACCCAAATGCGCGGTGAGCCAACCATGTGGACCTTTCGCGCTCGTAATTTCGCTGGCGCGTTCTGACACATACGCATGAGACGTACCATGGAAGCCATAACGGCGAATTTTATGCTCTTCGTAAAGGGCTTTTGGCAGCGGATAACGAAAGGCCACCGGTGGCATGGTTTGATGGAAGGCGGTATCAAACACGACCACTTGTGGAATATCAGGATAAATAGCTTGTACCGCTTCGATACCCAAGGCATTGGCAGGGTTGTGTAGCGGTGCCAATACTTTTAGACGCTTTACCTCTTCCAGAACATGATCGTCCACGCGTACGGCTTCAGAGTATTCACGGCCACCATGCACCACGCGATGACCAACCGCGATAAAGTGATACTGCTCAAGGAGTTCAAGGATTCTTTGTAGTGCTAGCTTATGACGACCACCGGGAATAGAGATTTCGAGTTTTTCGCCGTTTAAGGTGGTGTGTTTGATGCGGGCAGTATCGAGGCCTAAGTTTTCAGCCAGACCAGTGATACGAGTCGTTTCGTCATCGCTAATAAGCGCGTATTTGATAGAAGAAGAACCGCAGTTAAGTACTAGGGTAGGATTGGTTAGGGTTGATGTGTCAGAATTTTTATCGTCAAAAGTGGTGGTTACGCCGGCGCTCATACTCTATCCTTAGATTATATTTTATAAGTGGTGAATCATTATAGATTAACACGGGTTAAATAAACAAAAACCAGCCGTATTCACGCTGACATAGGTCAAACAAGAATAGTGCTGATTTTGGTCATTCTCGCACTGCCATACTTGATAAGTGTCGATGAGTCGCTGGCGAGCGCCTCGTCACAGCTGCAAGGTTTGACTATAATGTAACATATTTTTGTGCGTATACCACGACCACGATAAGGTTTAAATTCAGTACTGAGGGTGTAATTGATACAACTGTACACCGAGTATCACTGGTGTTTAATAGCGGCTAAAGCACTAAACCCATTCGCAATATAAATTGTAAGAAAGTTTGTCGAAGAACTTTCATCTCGCTATTTGCTAAAAAAATCGGTTATCTGACATTGCTTTTAGAGACACGGTTGCAGCTATAGTTAAAATACCCTAAAAACGCGACAGTATCGATGATATCAATTTTTTGTAGCCTCTGTCTGCGCAGGCACAGCAAGCAAGAAAAATGGATATCAGTAGACCTAATATTTGAATGTTCAACAGCCTCTAATATGACTATCAATTCTTGATGGATTTTCGGGTGATACTAATCGATAGATTTCTGAGCGCTAGTGTCAATGCTAGTATGATTGCTACTACATGGTTTATAGTCACTATGCGCACAGCTTTATAGAATAATGCTATGATTAAACCTTGTTGTGTCGTCCCTGTTTTGGTGATCCAATTTTCATTTGGTTTTTTACTTATACGGCTTATTTTAGCGCCTCCACAGCATTGCAACGTTAAAGGTCCTCTACGCTATGTTTATTAAACACCATTTTTTAAAGCCTAAATCTGCTGATGTATTGGTTGGCGGCAGTCGCCGAGTCTTCTATACTTTTCTCATTGGCAGTAGCGTGATGCTTGGCGTGTCAGGCTGCGGGCAAAAAGGCGATTTATATTTAGTAGATTCCAGTAGCCAAACCGTGCAAGAGAGTACCGATAGACTCAATAGTACCAGCAATCCGCAAGACGCTGCCTTCGCTGGTGTCGATGACGATAACTATCAAAAAGAGCGCTACCTAGAGCAGCAGCAAGTATTGCCTGAGCCGAGTACCGATCCTAACGACTATTAGGACACGTCCTCTATTCAATCGATAACCTTTACCCTTGATAACCTGATGAAATTAGAGAAGTTTATATGAGTCATTCTGAGCAACAAACTGGCGTCACCGATTCCACCCTTGGTGAGTCAGTCACGACCCAAACTGAGCAAGGATTGTATGTCGATCCTCAAGCCTTGACCGCCCATTTACCAGCACTGCACTATCGCGACGACGCTTTATATATGGAGCAGGTGAGTGTTGCAGCATTGGCCAAGCATTATGGTACGCCCTGTTATGTGTATTCAAAGCAGGCGATATTAGATGTCTATCAAGCCTATACTGATAGCTTCGCCAGTCTAACGCATCAGGTTTGTTATGCGGTAAAAGCCAATTCTAATCTTGCCGTTCTTGGCGTATTAGCACAAACAGGTGCAGGGTTTGATATTGTCTCGCGTGGTGAGCTCATGCGAGTACTGGCGGCAGGTGGGCACGCTAGCAAGGTCGTTTTTTCAGGCGTGGGTAAAACCAAAAGTGATATCGAATATGCTCTGACCCAAGGCATTGGCTGCTTTAATGTCGAGTCGATTAGTGAGCTGACCTTAATCAATGAGGTTGCTCAGCAGTTGGATAAAGCTGCACCAATCTCACTGCGCGTCAATCCAGATGTCGATGCTAAGACCCATCCGTATATCTCAACCGGCTTAAAAGACAACAAATTCGGCATAACCCACGAAGATGCGGTCGCGGTCTATCAACAAGCAGCAGAGTTATCGCATATCGATATCGTTGGAATTGATTGTCATATTGGTTCGCAGCTGACTGAAGTTGCACCATTTGTTGCCGCACTCGATAAAATTATTGAACTGGTGCATAGCCTGCGTGACAAAGGTATCGAGCTACGTCATATCGATTTGGGCGGCGGCTTAGGGGTACGTTATATTGATGAAACGCCTGTCTCTATCGATGAATTTGCCGAGGCGTTATTGCCTAAATTAAGCGCACTTGGCCTGACGGTATTCTTTGAGCCCGGTCGTAGTATTGTGGCCAATGCTGGTATCTTATTGACCACAGTTGACGTATTAAAGCCAACTGAGCACAAGAATTTTGCCATTGTTGATGCGGCGATGAACGATTTAATTCGTCCGGCTTTGTACCAAGCTGAAATGGCGGTGATTCCTGAAACGTTACCGAATAAAGGCTTGGATACTGATGCTATGCAGCCGTGGGATATCGTTGGTGCGATTTGCGAGACAGGGGACTTTTTAGCAAAAGACCGTTTATTGTCGCTCGCTACAGATGATGTTTTAGCGATAACGGGTGCCGGTGCTTATGGCTTTACCATGAGTAGCAATTATAATTCGCGTCCGCGTGCCAGTGAAGTAATGGTGTCCGGAGATCTTCATCAATTGATTCGCAAACGTGAAACCATTGAAGCGCTATATGCAGATGAGACATTGTGGCAAGCTGATTAATATTATTTCCGCGATATTTGAATATTAAAAAACCCACTATCGTGCTGATAGTGGGTTTTTTTATGGTAGAAATTTATCAAGGTGTTGGTTTTAAGGGAGAAATATAACTTAGTATTTGATAGTGCTGATAATTATCATTGTATCTGACAGCGTGCTAATATAACGCATACATAAAAATAGGATAGGACTCAAGGATATGCTCATAGAATTTACAAAAATGCATGGTCTGGGCAATGATTTCATGGTCATCGATTTGGTGACTCAGCGCTTAGACTTGACCAAGGACTTGGTGCAATTATTGGGTGATCGTCATCTGGGCATTGGCTTTGATCAATTGCTCGTGGTTGAGCCGCCCATGCGCCCTGACGTTGATTTTAGTTATCGTATTTTTAATACCGATGGCACCGAGGTTGAGCAGTGCGGCAATGGCGCCCGCTGTTTTGCCCGTTTTGTCCAAGCGCGTAAGCTGTCATTTAAGCAGCGTCTGCGTGTTGAGACGGCGAGTGGTATTATTTCGTTGACGACTGATCGCTACGGTTGGGTAGAGGTCGATATGGGCAAGCCGAAATTTGAGCCAAGCGAGATTCCATTTACCCCGCGAGCCACCACCAAAATCCAAAACGCTTTTCATTTAGACGTTAATGGGACGCCTGTGCAGCTTTATGTTGCCAATATGGGCAACCCACATGCGGTGATCAAGGTTGACGATGTACTTGATGCTGACGTTGAAACCTTGGGCAAAGCGATTGAATCGCATCCGGCCTTTCCCGACCGTGTCAATGTCGGCTTTATGCAAGTGATGAACCAGCGCCATATTCGCCTACGTGTCTATGAACGCGGCGTCGGTGAGACCCAAGCCTGTGGGACGGGTGCCTGTGCAGCAGTGGCTATCGGTGTCCGTGAAGGCTGGCTTGATGAAGGCGAAGATGTGCGCGCGCAACTTTATGGCGGTAGCATGATTATTAAATGGCAGCCGGGCTATTCGGTCATGATGACGGGGCCGACCGCCTTTGTTTATGAGGGCGTATTTAGCCCAGATGGCTTAATGGCGCAAGCGGGCATCAAGCCCAATCCAGAAGGCTAATAGACAATGACGACAGCGCCTACAGTAGACTCTAAGTCAAAATCATGGCTATCCGCTGAGCTGGCAGCCACGATAGAGCCAGACGCTGTGCTACGAGAATTATTGGCACCAGTACATCGTTGGCTAAACACTTTGTCAGTGCGCAATCATTCAGCGCATACATTGACCGCTTATTTTGCTGGACTAAACCAGTTGGCGCTGTTTTTACGCGGCAAGCGCCTGACGTGGACGCGCTGCGATAAACGCCAACTGGCCCAGCATATTAGCCAACGACTCGATGAGGACAAACTTGCGCTTGCTAGCGTCCAGCAAGAGCTGTCCGCCATCCGCCACTTTTATGGCTGGCTAATCGAGGAGGATTTGGCGCGTATCAATCCAACGACCGGCTATCAGCTTAAACGCAGTCCTAGGCCGCTACCGTCGATCGCTGACGTGGATTTACTGACGCAATTGCTAGATCAAGAAATCCCTGATACGCCAGAACAAGCACGCTTATGGTTGCGTGATAAAGCGATGTTTGAACTGCTTTATAGCAGCGGTCTACGGGTCGGCGAATTGGTCGCCCTAGATATGGCAGATATGGATTTGTCCGAATTGCGAGTACGAGTAACTGGTAAAGGCAATAAGACGCGCATAGTACCGTTAGGTTTAAAAGCAGCAGAAGCAATTAGCCGTTATCTACCGCATCGTAACCTGTGGGTGGAGCAGATGGACACGGCGCTATTTATCAGTGAAAAATTGGGCACACGCTTGTCAACGCGGGCAGTGCAGCAACGTCTAAAAGTCGCGGCAACGCGGGCAGGCATTGCGCAAAATATGTATCCGCATCTATTACGCCATTGCTTTGCCTCGCACATGCTATCTGGCAGCGGTGATCTGCGGGCGGTACAAGAGATGCTTGGGCATAGCGATATTAGCACGACGCAAATCTATACCCATGTAGATTTTGCTAAATTGACACAAGTCTATGATCGCGCACATCCGCGTGCCACGCATGCGCAGAATGACAAAGATTCAACGTAGAATATGAATTTTCTAAAGGCTAACGTTCTAAAATTTAAAGCTCTAAAAGCTTTCTTCTAAAAGCTTTATTTTAAAATAGACCAGATCGACCCTTAAGCCAAACGATGACAGTCAAAGATAGGCATCTTTTGCCGCCCTTGGGCTTGAGCTTCTTTATCAAAAGTTGCCAATATGACTTCATAATTTTTCTGTTTTTCAGTCACCGCTTGACTATTTAGTTCACTATTATCATAGCTATTTATAATGGTGCCATCATAAGTGGTAATGGTAGTATGTCCCCACGTCTGTCGCGTACTCCCATTTTTATAGACATGATCGCCACCTTGTGCCGCGCCAATCACCATACATTGACTGTCTAGCGCACGTGCACGCAGCAACAGCGACCAGTGTGCTTGTCCCGTCAAATAAGTAAAGGCGGATGGCGCGCTCAATACGTCAGCACCTGCTTGCCGCAAACGCTGCGCCAAAGCAGGGAAACGTAAGTCAAAGCAGACCATCATGCCCAATTGATAAACAGCATCATTTACCTCAATCGGTACAACCACTGTCTGCGTGCCCGGCTCAAACGTGGCGGCTTCATTATAGCTGCCTTGCTTATCTGCTACCGTCGCTGTAAATAAATGAATTTTGTCATAGCGTGCAACCCTTTTGCCATCAGGGCCAAATAACTGGCTGACTTGGCGCAATCTACCATCAGGTACGACCAACCCGTCTGGCCGATAAGCGCAGGGTAGGGAGCCGACCAGTACATAAATACCATAGGTGCGGGCGTAGTCTGCCAACGTCACTGACAGGGCATCAAATTGCTCAGCAGTAGCAAATTGCTCACCCATGCTACAGCAGTTTTCTGGTAACACAACCAGCTGAGCATCTTGGGCGCGGGCATCAATGATGGCGGCTTTTATGTCTGCTAAGTTATTGTCAATGTTTTGCTGACTGTTCATTTGGATAGCAGCAATAGTAAATTGCGCATTATTTATAGAATTATTCATCGTTTGTTTCTCAGTTATTTTTAAGCTGACAAGGCGCTTATCCCATCTTTGTTATCATAATAGGCTTGTCATTATTAATAGATTATATGCACGTAACACTCTATTTATTCAGCCCATCATGCTGGTGACTAAGCGGCTTTGTGAGATAGAAGTCAAAAACTCATGCGCATAGGGTATAAATTATCATAGCAAAATTGTGGCAAAAAATGCTATCGTCATGACCTGATATCATAAAGTCACCGCCTGAATCAGCATAACACATAGTCGATTTGATATAATTGAGACACCAGAAAGGCAAAGGCATGTGCGTGACACTACGGCCACTAGTAGACTAAGCAAGCCTGATAACGTATCTGATTTATATCGGGTCGACTATACCACCACGATTGGAGTGTAATAAGCTACCCATGAGTATGTCGTTCGGATTGGCGACCACGCTAAGCACGTCACAGAAGCTCACCCCGCAAATGCAGCAAGCCATCAAATTGCTGCAGCTCTCTAGTCTTGAGCTTGCGCAAGAGGTTCAGGCCAAGCTGGATAGTAATCCGCTGCTCGAACGTATCGAGGAGGAGGAAGACGAGTACGAGAGCATTAATGATGCGATGAGGGAGGAGTTTAGTGAGCCATTAACCCTCGATACTTGGAACCAAGGTGCTAGCGCTGATTCATTCGCCGCGTCATCGAGCACTGCCACTTATGATGATGACAGTACGAACGACTATAGTGATGGCTCCATGGATAGCTTCGATAAGCTGCAACAGTCTGGTGTCGATGATGGCGCGATAGATTATCAAGCGCTGGATAACGATGACTATGGGCGCTTTGATACGGACAGTTTTGATGCCAGTCATTTCAGTGCGGGCAGTGCCTCCAGTGCACTAGCACGACCAGATTATGATGAGTTTGATAGCTATCAAGGTGGCACCTGCGCGACGATTCAAGACCATGTACGTTGGCAGCTTAACTTTAAGCGTCTCTCCGAAACGGACACGCTGATTGCAGAATATCTGATGGACTCGATGGATGATATGGGCTTTGTGCGCCTCGATATTGACGAGTTACTACAAAGCTTTGAGACCATGGCAAGCTTCTATCAATGGGAAGAGCGCGTTGAGCACGATGAAGTCATGGCGGTACTGCGTGTTATTCAATCGTGTGATCCATTGGGCGTTGGTGCGCGCAATCTGAGTGAATGCTTAGCGATTCAGCTGGCCAAGCTCGATGCTGATACTCGCTATCTAAAAGAAGCGCAAGCGCTATTGTCCGCCAGTGAGCATCTGGTCAGTAATAATATCAAGGCGCTGACTGAGCGCACAGGGTTGGCGCCTGCGCAGATTACCCCGGCGCTTACTCTATTGCGCAGCTTAAATCCTTCGCCAGGTCTACTGTTTCAAAGCTATCAGCCAGACTACGCGCAACCACCTGCCAGCTATGATATCCCTGATGTGCTGGTTACGCCTATCCGTCGCCACCATACTCAGAACATCAGTAATGGCAACAGAGCCGATGCGACTGCGCAAGTCGATGGCTGGCAGGTACGCCTGAATCCTGACACCTTACCAAAACTACGGGTCAATCAAGAATATGCCAATTTGGTCAAGCGCGGCGATGACAGCCCAGACAATCAATACTTGCGTGAAAACCTCACCGATGCGCGGCTATTTATTCGTAGTATTGAAGAGCGCAATCAAAACTTATTAAAGGTAGCGACCAGTATCGTGCGCTATCAGCAAGATTTTTTGCAGTATGGGGCGACTGCCATGCAACCATTAATTCTAAAGGTCATCGCTGAGGAAGTTGATTTGCACGAATCGACCGTCTCGCGGTTGACCACCAGCAAAAGCATCTTGACACCGCAAGGCTTGTTTTCGCTTAAGCATTTCTTCTCCTCGCATGTCAGTAGTAGCGACGGCGACATCTCATCAACAGCCATTAGCGCGATGATTAAGCAGTTAATAGGGGATGAAGACCCTAAGAAACCGCTGTCTGACAGTCGCATAAAAGACCATTTGCTTTCAGAAGGCATCGATATTGCTCGCCGAACGGTGGCCAAATATCGTGAAGCGATGAATATTGGCTCATCTACCCAGCGCAAGCAAAAATATTAACTGTCGTAACTCAATGACTTATCATTAAAGTCAGGCAACCTTCAATATACCTGATTATAAATATAAAAAATAAAATTTTTTGATTATATAGAAACCTGAAAGAAACAACAGTTTTTATTACATTTAATTACAATTTACTGTCTTGCTACTAACCTGCTTTCATGACAAATTAGAGTCATACCAAGGATCAAAACGAAGCAGATTTTTATTTTGGTAAAAAATTGGCGATACTAAATTGGCAATACAATAATACGTCAGTTTTTACCGAAAATTTTGTAGCGGTCGTTGGTAAGGCAAGATGATAAAGGCAGGAATGCTATCTCATCTGTTGATTGTAAGTCATAAATAAAAGGACAATAATATGAATGTTTCTATCAGTGGTCACCATATCAGTGTTACCGATGCGATGGACAAAGCAGTTCGCGAAAAACTTGAAAAAGTAGAGCGTCACTTCGATCAGATACAAAGTATTAAAGTGATCTTATCGCTAGACAATAGCGGCGCAAGTGATGGTGGTAAAAAAAGCCATAAAGCCGAAGCGATTATGCGAGTCTCAGGTCAAGAAATGTTTGTCCAAGCACTTGAGGATGATATGTATAAAGCCATTAATGAGATGGCAGACAAGCTTGATAGACAAGTGCGTAAATACAAAACCCGTCAAGAGCGTAAAAAAACTCAGGGTGCAGGGCGTGATGGACGCTATGAAGACCTTACTACCGCTGATGTAGCGCCAGCCGTTTAGTTTTATTATGATTGACGCTCAATATATAGTGGCTAATAAACCCATAAATAGTATAGTCATTCCACTATAAAAGTATTACAGCGTTAACCTCGCTTGAAGTATCACATATACATCTACACTCGGTTGCCTTGTACTACTTTTAAATTGAATCGACTATATGAATAAATAATATAAATAGCCCATCGATTGAGTAATGACGTAATAAGCAATAAAAAAGACCTCAAACGTATGTAACGTTGAGGTCTTTTTATTGGCTATCATATCGTCATTCTTTAACGCAAAAGATGGTGTAATTAATAAGGTTCAGTTTGTCTTAACTACTAGTTTTTTCGAGGTGACTATCTTCAAGTGGCTATCTTCAAGTGACTATCTTCAAGTGACTATATTAAAACGACTAATGAATCAACCGCTAGCCGCCACCAACTGCTTGTACCACCTCAATATTCATCCCTTCTACGATACGTAGTTGACCAAGTTCGCTCTTTGGGATCAGATCTCCATCAACCTCGACTGCATAGCGACCTTCGCTAAGTCCTAGCTCATTGATGACCAATTGCACGGTTTGATGGGTGGTCTGTAGGTGTTTACCATTAACACTAATGGTACTCATAAAATGTACTCCTTAATTGGTTGAAATTCCTTTTTTCGCCATATCGTTCAGTGACATCATTGTTATCTATCTTTTTCGCGGCTGTTAATAACTGTGTACGTCAAACAACTACCTTGCTCAAGCGAAACGCCGAAACAGCCAGCCATAGCCAACCTGCAATCATTAAGACGCCTCCAATAGGCGTGATTGCGCCAAACCAACGCGGCGCGCCCAAGGTCATTGCATACAAGCTACCAGCAAATATAATCACGCCAACCTGTAGCAACCATGCGCTCGTCTGAGTCGTATAGTTCAGGCGAATAAGGATGCCAACGAGCAACAAACCAAGGGCATGGACAAACCAATAGAGCGTTGCCGTGTGCCACCATTCAAGCTGCTGAGTATTAACCATGCTTTTGAGACCATGAGCCCCAAACGCGCCTAAAGCAACGGCGACGGCCATATTAATCGCTGCAATAGCTATCCAATTTACCATGCCCAAACTCTTATCATTAGCCAAGCCTATCAATAGTGCAGAATAGAATGTTTGCGCCCGCCTTATTGAATGTCATCGGGCAAAATGACACTATCGATGGTCATAGCATCACGAATTTTATCCATAGCATTTTTTTCGATTTGGCGTACACGCTCAGCTGAGATAGAGTAAACCGCTGCCAATTCGTGCAAGGTAGATTTTTGCTCAGACAGCCAGCGCTGCTCAACGATATCGCGTGAACGATCATCGAGGGTATCCATCGCCGCAATCAGTGCTGATGAGTTGTTCTCTTCCCAATCCGATTCTTCTACCATCTCAGCAGGATCGATACCATCTTCTAAAAACAGCTGCGGCGCATAACGACCGTCATCATCATCGCTAGATTGCGCTTCAAACGAAGCATCATAAGAGGTGAGACGCGATTCCATCTCAAGCACTTGCTTACGAGTGACATTTAAGTCATTGGCAATGGCATCTGCTTCTTCTAATGTTAGCTGATTATTGGTCTTTTTGAGACTGCGTAAGTTAAAGAACAACTTACGATGCGCCTTGGTGGTCGCGACTTTGACAATGCGCCAGTTACGAATCACAAATTCGTGAATTTCCGCTTTAATCCAATGCACTGCAAAAGAGACCAAACGCACGCCTTTATTCGGATCAAAACGCTTGACGGCTTTCATTAACCCCAAGTTACCTTCTTGGATGAGATCCGCTTGTGGTAAACCGTAGCCTGAGTAACTGCGTGCGATGTGAATCACAAAGCGCAAATGCGACATAACGAGTAAGCGTGCGGCTTCCACGTCGCCTTCATCATAATAGCGATGGGCAAGCTCTTGCTCTTGCGTTGGGGTTAAAATAGGGATTTGGTGCACTGTATTGATATACGCGCCCAGATTGACCCCAGGCGCTGATAGATGCGTCGGCATCGCTGGCACTAAGTCACGCGTACTCGTATCTTCAAATGCACTCGCATCATAAGGTGGACGCGCAGCAGCAGCTTTTAGAGCTGCATCGCGCGCTTCGTTTTTTTCAGGCGCTGCGCCATCTTTTTTACGTGTTTTCGCAGCATCATTAGCAGTAGTAGCCATATTCTTGACCTTGGTTAAATAGATAAACAAACAGTCAGATAAAAATCTTTATTGTTGTAATTGTAAAGGATAGCGACGCTTAGTTGCTATCAGTTTTGGTAATGATGAAGTGATATATTGTATCGCAATGCTGGGATGATATGCCATCAGCCAGCGCTTCGTTGATAACTGGCTTAATGTCTTTATTGGTGACTTCGTTAACCATCAATTTTAAGCTGGGAGTCGTTCCAGCCTGTTGGCTTTGTTGACAAAAAGCGGTGATATCCGCTTGCGAGTTAGGGTCAGTGGCCACCACATATAACGACTCGCCCGCTGCCACCTCACGTAATGCCACTTTGGTTTTTAACAATGGCATCGGGCAGGCAAGTCCACGTCCGTCTACCAAGTTCTTTATAATAAGGGGTAGCTGCTTTGAGTCGATCGTAGCACTCAACTCAGTATCACCCTCATAAGAGGCAGACAATAAATCTAATAATTGGCGAATAACATGCTGCTGCGTATCAGACAAACTGGCTGGCAAACAGACAGAATAAGAGCCTGTTACGGTGATTAACTGACTGTCAGCGGACATAAAACCTACCCTTAAAACATTAAAACTGGCGTTTACAACTATAGAGAATTCAATAGCCTATTATTATTAATATTAACTTATCAATAGATTTGAGCCATTAATTAAAAAACAATAATGGCAAAGTCTCTCTACCGTGCATCATTATAGCAAATTGCCGCTATGTAGTTGCAGTTGAATATAGTCATCGTAATGTTTGGCTCACTAGAATAACTAAGCAAGGTGTCTTTTCATGGTGATCTGTGCAGATTGCTAGCAATAAACAGGCTGAAATTCAGCTCTAATAATTACATGGTTATGTTGCACAATAGTGACGCGCAGCCAAGTTATTGGTAGTTAAATGCAGACTAGAATTGACCTTATATAAACAAGCTCGTATAGTCAAAATTACGTTGTTATCAATCGGATAGGATGCGCATTTGTATCACTCTAATAGACAGTCGCTATGTGGTAAACCAGACGTCAATGTCTCGAATGCGTGTTTCATCGTTAAGGATGCACAAGACATGATATCGTCTACACCCAAGCAAAAAACGGCTCGTTTGCTCATGCCCCATGCCATAAAAATTGTCGTATCAGCTGCCTTATTGACAATGGCAACTGGCGCCAATAGTAGCGAAAGTACCGCTGCGCCATTTGCCTATGACTCGTGGCAAGGCCCAGCTTCAGAAGCGCTCGATTTACCTAACTTACGCGGGCAAGGGCTGAGCTTTGCGGAGCAATATCAAAATAAGCTACTTGGCGAATGGTCGCTACAAAATATCAATGGTCGTGTCAAAATGGAGCACGATCCTTGGGTGCAAGAAACGGTCAAGGAGATGACGTGGCGGCTCAATGCGCAAGCGCGTCAGCAAGCACCCTTGGGCGTGGTCATTATCGACAATCCCAGTATCAATGCGTTTGCCGCGCCAGGCGGCGTCATCGGCATCAATACAGGGACGATACTGGCTGCGAGTAGTATGGATGAGCTGGCCAGCGTCGTCGCTCATGAAGTCGCGCATATTAGCCAACGCCATTACGAAAGCGGCGTTGATGAACGTAAAAAAGCCATGCTGATGCAAATAGGTGGCATGCTGGCCGCGATTGCCGCATCAGCGGTCGATGGTGATGCGGCAGCGGCAGTGATGATGGGCAGCCAAACGGCGACGATGAATAGCAGCATGGCGTTTAGTCGCAACAATGAGCGTGAGGCTGATCGGGTAGGGATGCAAATCATGACCCAAGCTGGATATGACCCACGGGCGATGCCCAGCTTTTTTGCGACGATGAATCAACAAAGCCAGCTGAATCAGACAGCCAATCGGTTTTTACCCAGTTTTGTACGTTCACATCCCTTGAGCAATGAGCGCTTGAGTGAATCGCAAAGTCGTGCGCAGCAGTATCCAACCATGTCATTAAGCCAGCAACAGCGTCATCAAGCGCTGTTCGATTTGCTTTATTGGCGTGTACAAAGTACCGGTAAGCATGCGTCTGAGACCACCTTGACGGCAGCCGCCAAAAACAGCTTAGGGGCCAAACTGTCACTGATGACTTGGTATAGCGAGCAACAACGCTTTACTGACGCCAATGAGATATTGGCGGAACTTGTTGCGTTACCAGTGGCGCGGCGGCAGGTGTTAGAGCCCTTGTTGTCGATTACCCACAGCCAAATTCTGAGCGAGCAAGGCAAGTGGCAGCAAGCCGCCGAGGTATTAGAGCGTCAGCAGCGTCTGTATCCTGAGCGCCGTGATTTGCGGTTGTATTTGGCTGAGGCGTTGACCAATAGTAATGAGCCGACCAAGGCACAAGCTTTGTTAAAACCTCTGACCCAGCAGCAGCCAGCCGATCGCTATGCTTGGCAAAGCCTACAACTGGCCAATGAAAAAATCGCTAAAACCACTGATTCTGCGCAACTTAAAAATATTGCTACCATTAATGCGCTACGTTATCGCAGCCATGACCAGCTCTGGAATGGACGTTACGAGCGTGCACTTACTTCCTTAACACAGGCCAAACAGTTGGCTGAACGTATGCAAACGACGGGGCAAGCAAGTAGTGCACGTCCGCTATTAGCGAGCATAAATGCAGAAATTAAAGACGTAAAAACCGCCAAAGACTTTAAGCCTTAGGCGGTTATGTGTATCTTTGAATCACCATTTTTAAAATTAGCACACGCCCTAGGCATTGATATTAAACAATGGTGTTTATTACAAAGCTATCAACCTTGCAAGGCTTCTTTTACCAGTTTAGAGATGAGCGCCGGATCAGCACGACCTGCGGTTTTATTTTTTAACACGCCCATCACACTGCCCATATCGCGCATAGAAGTGGCGCCTTGCGTTGCAATCTCGGCATTTACCATAGCAGCCAGCTCATCATCATCCATTTGCTTGGGCATGAACTCATTGATGATATCAATTTCGAACTGCTCTTTGGTTGCCAAGTCGTCACGGCCATTTTCGGTAAAAATACCAAGTGATTCTTGACGTTGTTTCAGCTGTTTTTGTAGGATTTCTAACACCCCTGCATCATCAAGCTCTATTTGACGATCAATTTCAATTTGCTTGATAACGGAATGCACGTTACGCAATACCTTTACGCGTTCAAGCTCACGGGCTTTCATAGAGGTTTTGATATTGTCTGACAGGGTTTGTTTAAGGTCGCTCACTATTATTATCCTTATAAGGTAAGTTTGTTGATGCGCCGTCTGCGAAAGCGGTCTTTTTAATGAAAGACGCTATTACTGGCAGTATCGACCGCAATAATAAAAATTGTAGCATAAAAAACGCCACTGATATCGATTGATAACAGTGGCGTTAATGTAGCGCTTGTACTTAACTAATCGTATTATCGATTAGTACATACGAGTGGTACGAATAGTTTCGCGTTGTAATTTTTTCTTATAACGCTTTACCGCAGCTGCTTTTTTGCGCTTGCGCTCTTGCGTTGGTTTTTCATAAAATTCACGTTTACGCACGTCAGATAATACACCGGCTTTTTCACAAGCGCGCTTAAAGCGGCGGATTGCGATATCAACTGGTTCGTTTTCTTTAACCTTAACTGCAGGCATGAAGACTCCTTATGAGGATGAGATATAAAGGCATTAGTTTGGTTGTGTATTAGTATTTAGCCGTAATATCTCAAGATTACAGGCATCAACTCAAACTAGGATAATCTTGTACTATAGCACAAGGGCGAGTATTTTAATAATAAATGCGAATAAAGTCAATGGTTTTCATGCATTTATCTCTCAGTATGAGTAATTGGAAAATATTTGGGCTAGCGCATTTTTTACAACCTATTAGGAAGTTTTTGGGTTTACTTATCTTGTTTATATCTGGTTAAATCCGTCACAGATAATCCAACAAAAAATCCCTACTATCTATAACGGTTTGTCTTGTCTTTATGCTATGATAATTTCTATATAGTCAGTGACACACTAATGATTTTTGGGCATTTTATTGAGGATGTTGGAATGAAGAAAACAGTACTAAATACGGCTTTAAGCACCGCATTGTTGGTCGCTCTTGGATTTAGCGTGAGTGCTTGTAGCAGTGATAAAGAAGGTGGGTCGCATGAAGTAAAAGCCGTTGATCGGGTAGATGAGGCCGCCAAGCTTGCTCTTGCCAATGGACCTGAAGCTGAAGAGATGGATTTTCCAGAAACCGCACCGATGCCAGCGACAGATATGGCAGCGGACGGTACGGCAGTTGACGGCGCTACCACTACTGAAGCAGGTGCTGATACGGATATGGCTGACAGTGCCGATGCGACTAGTACTAGTACTAGTACGGATACAGCAGCTACTGATACTAATGCCGCCACGCCCGTAGCGGATACCGCAACGACTGACGCTGAAGCAACTGCCAATTAATAGCGCTCAATGTGCAAGGCCGTGACGGATTTTATGCGCTGTAATGACAGCCGCTAAGATGAACCCTTATATAGAGGTATGATCATGAGTAATAAGCAACCGCGTATGAGTTTTGGTAAATGGACATTGTCGGTGTTCAGTATTAGCGCGTTACTGGCGCTTAGTGCGTGTAGTGGTGACAATACAACGGCTGAAGAACCAGCTGCGGTCAGCGAATCAGCTGACGCCGTCGCTGTCGAGCCAGCACCGCCGGTCGCTGAGCCTGAAGTGGTGACGCCCGAGCCTGCCGTAGAGAGCGAGGTCAGTGAAGCGATAGAAGAGCCAGTAGCCGAAGCCGAACCTGAAGTACTGGCTGCGGACGCTGGGGCCAAGCTTTATGAGGCGCAGTGCAAGATGTGTCATGCACAAGGGCTGTTAGAAGCGCCAAAATATGGCGATACCGCTGCGTGGAGTGCGCGCATTACTAAAGACAAAGAGACGCTGTATAGCCATTCTGCTAAAGGTTTTAATAAGATGCCCGCGCAAGCGATCAATGGCGTCACTGAGGCACAAGTGCATGCTGCGGTTGATTATATGTTGGCGTCTGTGAGCTGATGGGGCGTATTGCCATATATTCGCTATTGAAATTTGTTAAACTGACCGTCATTGTGACTGACAATGGCGGTTTTTTTATGCACGTTGTTAATGGCATAAGACGAAAACGCTGCAAAAGACGATATGAAGGCAAGAGTATGAAAGTATTGGGTTTAGAGACGTCTTGTGATGAGACGGGACTGGCGATTTTTGATAGTGAGCTGATAGACACTGACAATCAAGGTTTGCTTGGGCAAGTGCTGTATTCACAAATAGAGCTGCACGCACTCTATGGCGGCGTCGTGCCTGAGCTTGCCAGCCGCGATCATATTCGTAAGCTGGTACCTTTACTCAACGAGCTACTAGAGCAGTGCGATATCAAGAAAAGCGAGATTGATGCCATTGCCTATACCAAAGGGCCTGGATTGATTGGCGCGCTGATGACCGGTGCATTATTTGGGCGCAGCTTGGCGTATGGCTTAGATATTCCGGCGATCGGTATCCATCATATGGAAGGACACCTGCTAGCACCGCTGATGGGCGCAAATCCTCCCGCCTTTCCGTTTGTGTCGTTACTAGTGTCTGGTGGGCATACCTTGCTTATTGCTGCTCATGGCGTTGGTCAATACGAGATATTGGGTGAATCAATCGATGATGCCGCTGGCGAGTGCTTTGATAAAGCCGCCAAGATGCTAGGCTTGCCTTATCCTGGTGGTCCTAATATTGCTAAATTGGCTGAAACAGGCGATCAAAACGCTTACAGTCTACCAAGACCGATGTTACATCGCGGTTTAGATTTTTCTTTTAGCGGTATGAAAACAGCGGTGCATAACCTTATCAAAGATACCCCTCATTCGGAAAGTGGCCCTGACGGTGATCCACAAGTTCGTGCCGATATTGCTGCCAGTTTTCAACATGCCATGGTTGATACGCTGGTGAAAAAATGCGTCAAAGCACTTAAGCAAGTAGAGATGAGCCGCTTAGTCATCGCTGGCGGTGTGAGTGCTAATAGTCATCTGCGTGAAACGTTAGAAGCTGAGCTGGCAAAAATAAACGCCACCGTCCATTATGCACCGCCAGCGTTATGTACGGACAATGGTGCGATGATTGCTTATGCCGGTTACGAGCGCTTGCAAGCAGGGCAGTCGGATGATTTGGCCGTTAGCTGTGTGCCACGTTGGCCGATGACAGAGTTGCCTGCAGTATAAAGGTGATGTTGATTGGGCGTCATGCCCATGTTGATGCTCATGAAAATTATCTAAAGTAAGGATGAGCTATGCAGTGGATTGCGATTGGTTTGGGCGCCGCATTTGGAGCGTGTTTGCGAGGGTGGCTGGCGCGCTTTAATCCATTGCACCATTGGATACCGCTAGGTACATTGGGTGCGAATGTCTTGGGTGGACTGCTGATAGGGCTAGCTCTAGTATGGTTCGGGCGGATGGGTACTGGCTTATCTGATAACGTGAGACTATTCGTCATCACTGGATTTTTGGGCGGACTGACGACGTTTAGCACTTTTAGCGCGGAGGTCTTTACCTTCGTCAATGATGGCCGTTTGCTGGCAGGATTGGCGCTTATCGGTTTACATGTGGGACTCACATTGCTAGCAACCGCGCTGGGATTCTATTTCTTTAAGTTGGTTTTGTAGCCGTTGATAGATATTAATCGTTTAGTGGTCTGTTATAAGTAGTTCCATGATAGCAGTCTATTTTAAGTGGTTTATTAATAGGTTTAAAGGGCAAAATAACTGATTCCCTTGGGGTATACTCAAATCAGGATTTAACGAGACTTAACTGTACGAAATAAGATGATTATGACGACATTGAAATTCATAGGTACTTTCATTCTAAGTGCTATAGGAATCTTAGTAACCGGATGTACAGAGCCAAAAAACCCAAATGAGCTAGTTACCGCTTATATACCAGCAGAAATATCAGATAAGGTATTTGTCGCCACTTTTCCACGTTGTAATAATAATGATGCTGGTGACTTTAATGAGTTTTCGACAAAACATTTGAGACTAAAATTTCAAGCGAAAACATTCTCAGGTAACCCCTCGAATAGTTATCACTGCCCTTCAGAAAAACTAGGTATGGTTTTTTATACAGACTTGAGACCACTTTACAGATTGATTGATTCAAATAAAACTGATGGTGAAATCGTTGAAAAAGTAGTTAGGGGTAAAGACTATTTTTATAATACTTTCCCCCCAGAGTCGCTAATAGAAAAAACGTTAAACATTGAGCGATTTTATGCCGACTCTAGTCAAGAAATGCTAGTAATAGATGATATGCCCAATCAGACCAGTCCATTAAAACTCATGTTTATGAAGTACCCTAATGAAAAACTTAGCTCTTTTCATAATTATTATGACTTGTACACCATACTGGATGATGATTTTTTATTAAAGTATCGAATTAGAATAATGAATGATGACTACAACCAAAGATTTAATCTGAGCGGTTACGATACGCAATTTGCGCAAGCGTTTAAAGATGTCATAGCAGCTGATGGTCGAGTGCTAGATCACCCCAAGATTATTCAAGGTTTTGTCGATAATAATGAGCGAGTCATAGAGTTTTTTAAAGCGCATAGACAGATTGTTACTAAAACCGAATTTAATAAGATCAACGATGCTGATCACACAATAGAATAGTTTTCGAGTAATGGCTTTGAGCCATATTAAACTCATTTACCATAACATTCGTTATGATATGAAAAAGTGACTAATATTTTATAACTATAAGAAAGTAATCAGTAATGAACCTACAACGGCTTCACTATCCCTTCTAGTAAATTTGCGAACCCTTGCATATACGCTGTATCTTGGCTAGATGTGCGCGTTGCTGCATACAACTGACAATGCACACCTGCACCTAACTTCCGCGAGACGACCCAGCCTTTTTTCTCATATTCCGCCACAACCCAATCAGGCAATGCAGCAACTCCGCGCTCACTAGCGACCAGCTGAATAAGCATCGCTGTCAGCTCTGTAGTACGAACATTCTCAAAGCTCACCTGTGCAGGCGTCATAAAGTTGGCGATAATATCGAGACGCTTGGCCTCTACTGGATAAGCAATTAAGGTTTCTTCAGTCAAATCACTGGGTTCAATAAATTCTTGTGCTGCCAAATCATGCGTGGGCGACAGTACCAAGCGACTCTCATACTCAAACAATGGCTGATAGCTGATACCGTCTATCGGTAAATCACTGGTGGTAATCAATAAGTCAATATCACCTTCCATGAGTAGATGATGCGGCTCAGGCTCAAACCCTGTGGCAAAGTCTAGCTCGACATCTGACCACTCACGGCGATAATGATTGAGTATCGGCATCAGCCAATCAAAGCAGCTATGACATTCAGAAGCCAGACGCAATCTGCCTGCCTGACCATGCGCTAAGCGCTTTAGATTGGATTTGGTACGGGTAACTTGCGGCATGATGCTATCTGCCAATGCCAGCACAGTCTTGCCCGCTGGTGTAAAAGTCAGCGGACGCGTGCGACGGTTGACCAAGCTAATATCGTAATAATTCTCTAGCTCTTTTAGCTGATGTGAGACCGCAGAAGCTGTCACATGCAGCTCATCGGCAGCCGCAGCAAGTGAACCATGCGCTCGTAGCGCGGTTAAGGTATTCAGATGACGAAGCTCGAGCATAAAGTAACCTAACCACTGATTTTAAGAAAAAGTAAAAGAAAGTCGAATGTGAATAAAATTCATTATAACCGTTTTATAGTGATTTTTATTCAAAAATTAGTATAAATCATGCAAAGCTTAATAGCAGCCACTCTTAACATCAGTCGTTAATGACTCATTAGCGCCGACGTAGTAGCAACTGCGAAATGATGACCAATATCAAAGAGGCGGCCAGTAGTAGCGTACCAATGGCATTGACTTCTGGCTTCAATCCTACGCGTACCATTGAATAAATACGTAGCGGTAAAATCTCATAGCTTGGGCCAGTGACAAAGGTTGAGACCACCACGTCATCTAAAGATAGGGTAAATGCGAGCAACCAACCTGCCATTACCGCTGGCAGAATGACGGGAATCAGTACCGTACGCACCATCGTTGATTCGTTAGCACCCAAGTCGCGGGCGGCTTCCATCAAGCGCTCATCCAAGCTGCTTAAACGTGCAAACACAGTAATAACCACAAACGGCAGGCAAAAGGTAATATGAGCTAATAGCAGCGATACAAAGCCCAACTGTAGACCAATCAATAAAAATAATGCGAGTAATGAGATAGCCAATACAATCTCAGGCGACATCATCAGTACAAACAACAGCCCATTTAGTAAGCCTTTGCCACGAAAGTTGTAGCGATGTAAGGCAAGAGCAGTCAATGTACCGATCAAGGTTGAGACGGTGGCAGCGACCAAACCCAAAACGATAGAATGCCAAAAAGCATCGAGCATCGCTTGGTTATTAAATAGCGATTCATACCACTTTAAGCTAAACCCGCCCCAGTTATAGCCAATTTTTGACTTGTTAAATGACATCACCACTAGGACAATAATGGGCAGATATAGCAAAGCATAAATCAGTCCGAGATAGCCTTTAGCCGCTATGCTGCCGATGCTAGGTTTCTTGATGTGACGCTTGTTCTTCACGGGTGAGTTCTTTAATGAGTTATTAGACATTAAGCCACCTCATTAAAGTCGGTCTTGCCAATACGGCGGCTACTGGCACGATAGGCGAGTAATAGTACGGCCATCGCAAGGGTCAATAATACGCTGGCTGCTGCACCGAATGGCCAATCACGCGCATCCAAAAATTGATTTTTGATGATATTACCAACCAATAAATTGCGCGAGCCACCCAAAATATCTGCCACATAGAACATACCCATCGCTGGCAATAACACTAATAGCACCCCTGAGATAATCCCAGGCGTGGTCAATGGTAGCACCACGTGCCAAAAGGTCTGCGTTTTTGAAGCGCCCAAATCCTGCGAAGCGAGTAGCATATCATTACGCAAATCGGTAAATACCGCATATAACGGTAATACCATAAACGGGAATAACAAATACGTTAAGCCGGCTATCACCGCGCCTTGGGTGTATAAAATATCAATAGGGGCATCGATGACGCCTATCGCTAGTAGGGTTTTATTAATCAAACCATTATTGGCAAATAGTAATTTCAGCGCATAAGTCCGTACTAAAGAGTTGGTCCAAAACGGTAATATTAATAGCATCATCAGCAGCGGCTGCCAACGCACTTTTGCTTTGGATATCAGCCATGCAAAAGGGTAACCAAGTAACAAGCAGATGACCGTGGTAATGCCTGCCATCCATAACGAATGGACAAATACCTCAAAATACAGCGGATCAATCATGCGTACATAGCTGTCGATACTGACAGGCAAGCTAATAAAAGCGCTGCTATCGCGAGTCAGAAAGCTGACAGCGATGACCAATATATTTGGCAATAACGCAAAAATAAGCAACCAGCCCCAGATCAGCCATAGCGTTGCGGTCCGAAAAGGACTTTTGTTGCCCAAATTGAAACGGCTATTAGCTGCCATTAGCTGACATCCTTTTGCACAGACATGCCTTGATGTTCGCTCGAATTGGCGGTTGACTGGTCGATTGAATCGTCATCTGGTAGCACCCATTCCCAGCCATCCACCCATGAGACCTTGACCGCTTCATTTAACTTGTAATCAAAACTTGGGTCATCTTCATCAAAGAATTCAGAGGCTTTAATAATATGACCGTTTGCGAGTTCAATAATCGAGTCTAAGGTGCTACCTTTATAATTACTCTCGATGACGCGGCCCAGTAATCCAGCGTGGGCGTTATCATTGGGATCATAAATCCGTAAATCTTCAGGGCGCAGCAGTAAGTTTACGATATCGCCCACTTGCACATCATTAGCAAAGTCCGGACGACGCAAATTACGTAATGTCGTCGGTCCGTCTTGCGCTTGCGATTCACATACTTCGACTTCGATACGCCCATTGCTGACTTGTCCATCACGATCTGGCTGGTCAGCGTAGACGCCTTTGACTTCTGCTCTGAATAAATTGGTCTCACCGATGAATTTGGCGGTAAATAAATTGGCGGGGGTTTCATAAATCTCAATAGGCGTGCCAATCTGCTGGAATCTGCCATCTTTCATCACCGCGATACGGTCTGACATTGACAGCGCTTCTTCTTGGTCATGAGTGACGAAGACAAAGGTGATGCCCAGTTCGCGCTGCAAGCGTTTGAGCTCAGACTGCATTTGCAAACGCAGCTTGTGGTCGAGCGCCGACAGCGGTTCATCAAGTAATAATAGTTTAGGACGATTAATCACCGCCCGTGCGATCGCCACACGCTGCTGCTGACCACCGGATAAATCTTGCGGTTTGCGATTGGCCAAATGCTCTAACTGCACCATGGCCAGCATCTCACGCACCCGCGTTTGAATCTCGTCTTTAGGAATTTTTTTAAGTTTAAGACCATAAGCAACATTTTGCGCAACGGTCATATGCGGAAATAAGGCGTACTGTTGAAACACGGTATTGACCGGACGCTTATCGGCTGACAAGCCTGCCATCTGTACACCATCTAGATAAATCGCCCCAGCGTTTGGTTGCTCAAAACCTGCAATCAAGCGCAGCAACGTCGTTTTGCCACAGCCTGATGGCCCAAGCAGTGTCAAAAACTCACCATGCTTGATATCGAGATTGATGTCCTTTAGCACTTCGGTTTGATCGTAGGTTTTTTTTAGACCAGTCAGTTGTAGCAGCACCTTATCGGCGTTCGGCGGCATAGAAGTTCTATGTGTGTTCATAGATGAGTCATTCATAATATAGTTTCCTAAGCGCTCGATAGACTGGGGCCGCGACCAAATAAAATCGCTGCAATTTCGATGACTGGCCTGAGCGTAAGCGTGGTCTGGTTGCTGCGTATTATAACAAACCCTTGATATAAATCAGTGCAAGTTCGTTATAAGTTCGCCATACCATTTTATTATGGGCCAAAAATTCGTTCTGATAACCTTTGCTTTCTTCTTAGCATTCTTAGGGTCTGTTGAACATTCAAATATTAGGACTGCTGATTGCTAAAATCGCCCCAAACCTTTTATCAAATCAGGCGTAAGCCGACGATAATGTCGAGACCTTAGCTAGGTTTACAACAACGTTTGGGGTGATTTTAGTATTAGCCTTTCAGGGCAGGACTATTTTTTGCCAATACATGGCGAAATTATCTAACCTAGAATGACTAGGCGTCAAAAATTTCACTGCGTATTGTCTAAAAAATAGACGCTGCCAGTGCCACATTTGAATGTTCAACAGACCCTAGTGTCACAGGCTTATTATTGGTTATTTTAATGTGACTGACTGCCGCTTTACCAGCCATGACCATCTTTAAATAACGAGATTAAAAGCAATTTTTTTATGATTTTTCTCCCTTTATTCCTATACAATAATTTTGTGGTTAAGAAATACAGGAAGCCTGATATGTCGGGCAAAACGCTTAGCCAAGCCATGGTCAAAAAAAGAGATTTATTATTCTAATCATTTTATAATCAAGGAACCCTTATGCCTACTGATATCCGCCCAAAAACAGGTCAAGAAGCGCTCGAACTGCTAAAAGAAGGCAATACGCGCTACATGGATAGCCTCACCAACACTGATCCAATGATGCAAAGACGACCAGAACTGGTGAGTAATCAAGACCCGTTAGCCATCATTTTGGGTTGCTCCGATGCCCGAGTACCGGTCGAAATTGTATTTGATCAAGGCTTGGGTGATTTGTTTGTGATTCGGGTAGCAGGTAACGTGGTTGCGCCTTCGCAAATCGGTTCAGTAGAATTTGCCGCCGAAAAGTTCGGTACAAAGTTGGTCGTGGTCTTGGGACATTCGCATTGCGGCGCCGTCACTGCTTGTGTCGATGCACTGATCAACCCTGAGCAAAATTACTCGCCCAATTTACAGTCAATCGTCGATCGTATCCGCCCAAGCGTTTATAACTTACATGAGCTTGCTACTGCCAATGGGCAAGATGTCGATGCTGATGAATTGGTCAATCGCTCAATAAGTGCCAACGTGCGCATGTCGGTCAGCCAGCTTAAGCATGGTTCGCGGGCGCTAGAAGACTTGACCAACAGTGGTCAGTTATTGGTCGTTGGCGCAGAGTATGATTTAGAAACAGGGAAGGTACGGTTTTTAGATAGTTAGTCGTTATAAAGTTAATGGCTATTCTATTGTCAATATTATCAATAAAATAGCGCTAGCCTTACCTTTATTTTGGGTGAGGCTAGCGCGCTTGTGTTTAATAATTGAATATAACTATCCATATAGATTGACTGTATAGATTATAAGTTCTTACAAAATCCTATCATTAGTCCTGCCATTTTTTATTATGATGAGAGAGTTAAGCAAATCACAAATAGCGTGATTTGCTGATTTTTAACTTCCATAACTTGTCAACTATTAGGATAACTATGTCTACGTCAGCGTCCAATTCAACCAATAATAATGAAGCAACGATAGCGCAGCCTGCAAGCAGTATAAAGGCCGATGGTGTGCAGTCGATTGCTGCACAGACTTCAGGCTTTACCTTTAACCACACCATGCTACGGGTAAAAGACCCTGTTAAATCATTGGAGTTTTATACTGGCGTGCTCGGTATGACGCTACTGGCAGTAAAAAAGTTCCCTGAGATGGAATTTGATTTATATTTCTTAGCCAAGCTGACCGATAGCGAGCGTGAGAATTTACCCGCCGGTGAAGATTTAGAAATCTTTGCCTTCCGTCAGCGCGGTATTTTAGAGTTGACCCATAATTATGGTACCGAGACTAAATCTGACTTTAGCTATCATGATGGTAATAGTGAGCCACAAGGTTTTGGACATATCTGCTTTAGCGTCCCGAACCTAGATGAAGCGGTGGCTTGGTTTGATAAAAATGATGTCGAATTTAAGAAACGTCCCGAAGATGGCAGTATGAAAAATATCGCTTTTATTAAAGACGTTGACGGCTATTGGATTGAAATCGTACAAGCCGATTTGATGGGCTAGTTTTTAGGACCTGACAATCAACAACGATGGCGTATCATTGACTTAAAAAGTTCACATATCAAAGGAGTGACCCCTGAATGCCTACCTCTGAGGCAGAAACCGCAGTAAGTAGTGAGACAGTTGCTGAATCGACAACGACAGATGCGTTGACATATCAAAGCATCATCGATTCGGCGAATGGCATCCTGATTGGCTTTGTCGAGCGTATACCGCATTTTGTGGCTTCGCTCATCGTTATCCTGATTTTTTGGTTTTTATCGATTGTCTTCAAAAAAATCGTTTATAAATTATTAGGTAGCCGCAGTCGTCATCAAAACTTAGTTAAAGTGTTTCAGCGGGTAGGCGGTGCACTGATTATTTTCATTGGTTTTATGATTGCCATGGTCATTGCCGTACCAGGATTTACACCTGCCAAGCTTATTGGTGCGCTCGGTATTGGTTCGGTCGCCATTGGTTTTGCTTTTAAGGATATTTTTCAAAACTTGCTATCTGGTATTTTGCTACTTATCTCAGAGCCATTTCGTATTGGCGATCAGATTGTCTCAGGGGAGTATGAAGGGACGGTTGAAGATATCAAAATCCGTGCGACGACCATCAAGACCTATGATGGTCGACAAGTGGTCATTCCAAACTCGGATTTGTATACTTCAGCATTGACTGTTAATACCGCCTATAAGCAGCGCCGTCTACAAGTCGCCGTTGGTATTGGTTACGAAGATGATATCGAAGCAGCAAAGGCTGAGATTTTACGGGCGCTGGATAAAGTGGATAGTGTCTCTACTAAAGCCAATCCAAGCGTGATTGCGACAGGTTTTGGTGGCTCCTCAATCGATTTAATGGTGCGTTGGTTCATCGAAGATGGCACCCAAGCTAATAAAGTTGCCTCAATCCATCAAGTTATCGTAGAGATTAAGAATGCATTGGATGCGGCAGGGGTGAATATTCCTTTCCCCATACGTACGATCGATTTGAGTGATCCTTCTGTAAAAGCGATTGTAAATAAACTCAATGAGCAGGAACGTGTCAATCAATAAGAGGTACGGTCTGTAATACTGAGCCAACTTAATAAAAAGCCGCCCTATCATAGGGCGGCTTTTTAGCAGTCTGCTTATAACGTCATAACCAGTGGTTTAGTCTTTTTTGGCTCTAAAATCAGTGTGGCATGACTTACAGCTGGCGCCAACTTCTTTAAAGGCTGGTTGTACATCTTCCACTGTCGTGGCTGTCTGCGCGACTGTATTTAGATCAGCAGTGACTTTTTGGAAGTTATCTGCTTCAGCGCGGAACTCCTCAACATTGCTCCAGACAGCGTCAGTGGCATTACCAACGGCTTCTTGGTTTTCAAAATGACTCCAAGGCTTACTCGCATCTTCTGCTAAGAAAGCAGCTTGTTCTTTGAAGACCTCAGCATCAAAAGTATCTGGGGCTTTAACCATATCACCCATGATACCTGTCGCATCGCCCCAGCTTTTCATGCTGTCTTGACGCGCTTTAACATCAGGGTCAGCTGGCGTGCTACAAGCGGTTATACCTAAAGCTGCTGCCATTAATGTGATGCCAAAAATTGATTTTAATGATTTGTTATTATGAACCTGTGCCATGAAAGTTACTCCTTTAATCTGGCTAATAGTAGGCGCGCTTGCAAATGCTAGCCCTAAATAAAAATATTATTATAAAACTGACTCTCGCCCTTTAGAAACGCAGTCGCTTCTAAAGGGTTTTTGCGAAAAATACATTCTATTGTAACGGTTATCTAAGTAATGACCGTTACAATAGTTGTTATCACATCGTAAAATTTGACTGCACAACATAGATTGTATAGTCAGCGAAAAGTAATATCGATACATCACGTGCTGATATTAATTTTTTGTAGCCTCTGTCTGCGCAGGCACAGCAAGCAAGAAAAATTGATATCAGCAATACCGTAGCGTTTTTAGAATATTTTGACTATATATTGTACAACGAGCTACCACAGTGGTTTTATAACTGAGGTTTATTATGACTAAGAGTTGTTATCATTGAGCTTCAGTGCAAACGACGCTCGTAGCACAACTATAGTCGGAGCACTTTTAAACCGCTACGGTGTTACCCGCCCTAGATGTACTTAGTGTACTATCTGCGGTCGGTCGCCTTGTAGCGATTTTAAAATTCCTTGACTATATAGTTATAGCGACAGCCAATCACGTGGCTTGAGATAAAAATCTGTCAGCTCAAACTCAGGCGTTCCTGCGGCAGGTTCAAAGCGGTAATGCCAGCTGGCCAGTGGCGGCATACTGACTAAGATAGATTCAATGCGTCCGTTGCTTTGTAGTCCAAATAGCGTGCCTCGATCATATACAAGGTTATATTCGACATAGCGGCCACGACGATAGAGCTGGAATTCACGCTGCGCTTCGATATAGGGCGTCTCTTTACGTGCCTCAAAAATGGGCAATATACCGTCAAGATAACCATTGCCGACTGCCTGCATAAAGTTAAAGCAGGTGTCAAAATCCCAGCCTCGACTCTCAGTATTAACATCATCATAAAACAGTCCGCCGATACCGCGCTGCTCATCACGATGACGCAAATGAAAATACTCATCGCACCATTGCTTAAAGTCAGGATAGACAGTATCGCCAAAGGGCGCACAGAGGTCATGACAGACTTGATGCCAATGGACACAGTCCGCTAGTACTGGATAAAAAGGTGTCAAATCAAAGCCACCGCCAAACCACCAAATGGGGTCTTCGCCCTCGGCTTCGGCGACGAACAAGCGCACATTGGCATGGCTAGTTGGGACATTGGGGTTTTTTGGGTGAACAACCAGTGACACACCCATCGCTTGAGCTTTACGACCTGCAATATCAGGGTGACGTGCGGTGGCAGAGGCGGGCAAGTTATGGACATGAATATGGCTAAACATGACCCCTGCTTTTTCAATCACCTCACCATCTGCCAGCACGCATGAGCGCCCACCGCCGCCTTCAGAGCGTTCCCAGTTATCAGGGACAAACGTCGCATTGCCGCCGCCATCGCGCTCTTGCGCTTCTAAGGCTTGACAGATACGCGCTTGTAAATCGACCAAAAATTCACGCACACGCATGATGTCATTTTTGGTTGGGGTCGTTGAATCTGCTGCTGACAGATTTGGAGAATTATCACTATTTGGAGTACTCATAAAAATATCTATTTATTCAGGTGTATGGCGGTATTGAAATCTTTGTCGAGTAGATGACCCATGCGATCACGCTTGGTGGCTAGATAGTCTGCATTCATGTCGTTGACGCCAACGACTAATGGTACGCGCTCCACGACGTTGATACCATGGCCAGTCAAGTAAGCGACCTTGTCTGGGTTGTTGGTAATGAGTCTCACCGCATCAACGCCCACATGGGCGAGCATCGGGCTGCACATATCATAAACGCGCGCGTCAGCAGGCAAGCCTAACATCAGATTGGCATCTAGGGTATCATGCCCTTGATCTTGCAGGGCATAGGCACGAATCTTGTTGGTCAGCCCAATGCCGCGACCCTCTTGGCGCAGGTATAAAATAGCGCCGCACCCAGTCTCTTGTATCGCTTGCATCGCGGTATTGAGCTGAGGGCCACAGTCGCATTTTAGTGAGCTAAAAGCATCGCCTGTCAAGCATTCAGAGTGGATGCGCACTAAGGGAATAGGTCGTTCTGCTAGCGCGTCATCCTTTTGCTGCAAGCCCGCGGCCTCTGTCTGTTGATTGACCACAGAAAGACCGACGGTCAGCATCACATGCTCTTGTCCATCATCATTTTCAAAGATATGAATATCAAACTCGCCGTGACGAGTCGGTAATGTGGCACTGGTGATAAATTGATATGACATTAATGTCCTACATGAGCCGATCATCGAGGCGGTAGCGGATTCTGACATAGCCATATTATTATGGTTAAGGTGTTATCAGTATAACCGGTTCGTGAAGGCAGTGTGTTTATTGTGCTTATTATAAAAACACACAAAGTTCACAGACGACGCACGATGATTAAAGCGACAATTAAAAAAAAATGCTATTATGCCATACTATTTTAACGGATACAGTGACAAGTCTTTGCCCTTACATTACTATGTCGTCACTAACGGCTGATATTGATGCCAGGCAATAAGGCATAATAGCAACGGTTGATGTCACAGCGTTAAGACTATCGTCGTCTATTATGGCGGCGTATTTATTGCTATGCGTGATTATATAGTTGCTAGCAGTAATTTTATAGTTAACGATATCAATATAGTCAATGACATCCATAATGGTGTCGTGATTATTACTATTATTAACGTCACTCAGTTATTTATAGTCATAGTAATATTTTAAATAGACCCTTGTCAGCAGATTGGTAGGTATCGTACGGTTTATGCAGCAGTCACCTCATTCCCCACAGTCTCAGTCAGTATCCGCGTCAGCCATTGAGTCTGCTGCTAAGCTATCCAGTCTGCAACAGACGTATGCAGTGATTCCGCGTGCGCGTCCCCAAACGCCGCTACTTGATGCGATCAATACGCCTACTGACCTAAAAGCACTCACTACCGCGCAGCTGATAACCTTGGCTGATGAACTGCGGCTTTTTTTGCTGTATTCAGCCGGTCAGAGTGGTGGACATTTTGGTGCCAATTTAGGGGTGGTTGAGCTGACGATTGCGCTGCATTATCTCTTAGATGCGCCGCAAGATCAGATTGTTTGGGACGTCGGTCACCAAGCCTATGCGCACAAAGTTCTGACAGGTCGCCGCGATAAGCTCGGAACGATTCGCTCCAAAGACGGTTTGACGGCTTTCCCTGAGCGTGCTGAGTCGACTTACGATACCTTTGGTGTTGGGCATTCATCGACCTCTATCTCAGCTGGTCTTGGCATGAGTCTAGCGCTGCGTTACCAAGGTCGCGCGCAAACCGTGGCTTGTATTATTGGTGATGGTGCTATGACCGGCGGCATGGCGTTTGAAGCCATGAATGACGCCGTACAACAAGATGCCGATCTGCTCGTTATTTTAAATGACAACGACATGTCGATATCCTGCTCTATCGGTGGCTTTTCCCGGCATTTAGCGATGTTGTGGGAGTCAGGCTATCAAGTTGATATCTCTGATACTGGCGAGCCTGTGCTGTGTCATCGCCCTGATATGCAGGCCTTTGACCGCCGCAAACGCCATAAAGAGATGCGCGATGTACCGCAGTTAGAAGACAACTTATTCAAAGCGATTGGCTTTACCTATTTTGGCCCCTTTGATGGTCATAATATCCCTGAGCTGTTACGAGTATTGTCGCTTGCCAAGCAAGTAACAGGTCCGGTCTTAGTCCATATTTATACCACTAAAGGTAAGGGCTTTGCGCCAGCAGAATTAGATCCAGTCGGCTACCATGCTATCAGTAAATTGCCTGATGAAGTGAAACCTACAGAACATAAAACTGCAGCAATCCATACTCAAAAAGCTGATATTCCAGAAACTAACCGTCCAAAAACTAGGCCTGCCTTAAAGTACTCACAAGTATTTGGTCAGTTTCTATGTGACAAAGCAGCGGCAGACGATAAGTTGCTGGCAATTACTCCAGCAATGGAAGAAGGCTCGGGGATGATCGACTTTGCTCGTCATTTCCCCGAGCGCTTTTTCGATGTCGCTATCGCTGAGCAACACGCGGTGACGCTTGCTGCTGGTATGGCGACTCAGGGCGTTAAACCTATTGTCGCGATTTATTCGACGTTCTTGCAGCGTGGTTACGATCAGCTCATTCATGATGTCGCTTTGCAAGACCTCGACGTGACGTTTGCTATCGATCGCGCTGGTCTGGTTGGTGAAGATGGGGCTACTCATGCTGGCGTGTTTGATTTTGCCTTTTTACGCTGCGTGCCCAATATGTTGATTGCGGCGCCAAAAGATGAGAATGAATGCTACCATTTGCTCAATACCTGTTATGAGTACCAAGGCTGTACAGCCGTACGCTATCCACGCGGCGTCGGTACTGGAGCTGTTATTACTCAGCCAGCGCAAACTTATAACATCGGCAAGGCAGTGGTAGAGTCAGTATTAGGTAACAACAGTGCCCCTAAAAAACTGGCGTTATTGGCATTTGGCACGATGGTTGCGACGGCTCAGCAAGCGGCAGAACGTCTGATTAATGATAATATAGAATCAGACTGTCAGATACAGCTCGTCAATATGCGCTGGGTAAAACCGTTAGATACTAAATTGCTCGAAACCTTAATTGAGCAAGGTATTACCCATATTGCCACCCTAGAAGAGCATATGATAATGGGCGGCGCGGGTAGTGCGGTCAATGAGTATTTGCTGAACGAATCTGCTGCTTTTAAAGCCAATCGTCCAGCTGTCTCTAATATTGGCATCTCTGATCGCTTTATCGCCCACGGCTCCCAAGTCGAGCAATGGACTGACTGTGGTTTGGACGTTGATGGTGTGGTCAGTCAACTACAAACGTTATTGTCGTAACTTTATACCGTGGAAATGCATTTATAAAAAGCTTTAATAGTTATGGTTTTAATTATAAAGATCGAAAAAAGATAATCATATAACCAACAGATATAACGCCTGCTTAGCCGTGGGTGCTGACTTTTTTACAACTTGCGCAGTTTGTGACGACCATTAAAATAGTGGTTGGCTTAGTGAACGTGAAGGTTTTTTCGTTTCTATCGAACAATTTTAGTATAATGCGGTTATTGTTTTTAAAGGCTAGATTTTTTAAAAACAACGTTTTTTAATCGCATAGCAATAGTGTGATGCGGCGGCTGATTGGCATGTTGTGAGCACAGATTTAGTATTATTTTTGACAGTTATTCATCAAGTAAATGTTTTATTCATTCATCAAGCAAATAGGTTATTTATGGAACCCATGGTCGTCATCGCAGCGCGTACTGCTGAAAAAGTTGGTAAAGAGATTTTATATGCGCATCAAAACCGCCACAAAATTGAATTAGATATCGAGTCGAAAGGGCTTGATGGATTGGTCACGCGTATTGATCGCTTTAGCGAAGAGCTGACCATTGAAACCCTAAAAGCCAGCTATCCAAATCACTCGTACCTGGGTGAAGAGTTTGGTATGCAAGAAGGTCGCGGCGAAGATGCTGACTGGTGCTGGATTATCGATCCGCTAGATGGCACCAAAAACTTCGTTCATGGCGTGCCGCAGTTTTGTGTGTCTATCGCGGTACAGCATAAAGGCGTGACTCAACATGGCGTTGTCTATGATCCTGTCCGTGATGAGATGTTCTCTGCTAGCCGTGGTAAAGGCGCACGCTTGAACAATCGCCGTATGCAAGTGAGCGAGCGCAAAACGATTGATGGTGGTTTATTTACTACTGGTCATCCGCTTGAGCGCAAACGCAATGGTGAAGTTGTCTCTTATGCCAAAGAGCATTTTGAAAGCCTGCTAAAAATCTCTGAGTCTGGTGGCCAGATTCGCCGTTTAGGCTCTGCTGCGCTTGATTTGTGTTATGTAGCGGCTGGTCGTTTTGATGGCTACTTTGAGATGTCTATCAAGCCTTGGGATATTGCGGCCGGTGAGCTTATCGTGACCGAAGCACGTGGTGTGGTCGTCGATCATACAGGCGCTCACAACTCGATGACCTCAGGCTCTATCTTTGCTTGTAACATCAAATTATTAAAGCCGTTGATGCAGGTGGTTGTCCCAACATGGGGCGACGCAGTCTAGTCAGTTAACGACGAGCTAGTGATGGTATGAGATTGCTCAAATGATGAGTAATTAATACTGTTTTGCTAGTGCATGTTCTAGGGCTAGTCTTCGAGTTTTTAACATAAAAAAAGCTGGCATTATAATGGTGCCAGCTTTTTTATTGCGTCATGTTTTACTGCTTAAACGTTTTACTACTTAAACGCTTTATTCACTGGCCGCTACAGTCTTGGCGTCACTAATACCTTCTAATAAACTCAGCTCATCTTCGAGCAACCCTAGCATATCTTGCAGATGCGGTAGCAGCTTACTACAAGCGGTAATACAAAATTCAATTTTATCTTGATAGCTAGAAAGCGTGATATTCAGCGCTTGACCATCGACGATGATTGAGGCTGGATATAGCGCTTTTAGCGGTGCACCATTCCAATATAGCGGCTTTTTGGAGCCCGGCACATTAGAGATAATAAGGTTAAATGCCTGCTTCCTTGGGAATAAACCTGTCAACACATTGATGCCTTCCCATGCATAAGCAATGGCGCTGTAGTTGATAACTTGCGCTTTATTCATCCGTCTAAAACGACGTTTACCACTATTCACACTCTTATAAATCAATTGTAAACGCTTGGCTGGGTCGTCTAAGTGCGTGCCCAAATTGGCCATCAAAAATGAGATTTGATTGCCTGAGGCGCTCTCATCACAGCGTAATGACATGGGCACAAAGGCAATTAACGGCTTGGTCGGCAGGGCATTCATAGAGAGCAAGTAGCGACGTAATGCCCCCGAACAAACAGCGAGCACCACATCATTGACGTTAACCTCAAACGCATCAGCGATAGTACGAAAGCGCTGAATGTCATAAGATTGAGCGGCAATGCGCCGCGAGGCTGAGATACGCTGATTAAGAATACTCATTGGCGCATCAAAGGTGCCGACGTAATCTTCATCATCACCATGCTTAAAGTTGTCGAGCAGTTCGGTAAAGACGGGCTTGATGGTAGACAGTTGCTCTTTTAAGATACTGCGCACTGAGCGGTCAGCGGGTAATAACTTATCCACTGACTTACGATGACGCGCTATCAGCGACCATATGGGCAAACTGACAGGTTCAGTCGGCGATTGCGACAAGGACTTTTCGACCAGACGCATGGCAGCAACACCATCGACCAACGAATGATGGATTTTGAAATACAACGCAAAACGTTCAGGGCTACCCTCGGACTCAGGCAAGATACCTTCTATCACGTGACATTCCCACAATGGCATGGCGCGGTCTAGCAATCGGCTATGCTCTTTGGAGATGTACATCAACAGCTCACGGACACGTCCGGGGTTGGGCAGCGCCACATGGCGAAAGTGATGTTCGACATCGAATTGATCATCTTCCTTCCAAAACAGCAGTCTTTCGAGCACTTGGTTGAAGGGAAAGCTCGGTGGTACTGTGGCATTTTGCATTTGCTGCACCAGCTTGTAGACGAAGTCACCGTTCGCATTTTGTCCATCTTGTGGTAATTCAAATAAGAACAAGCCCCCCACGTGCATGGGCTGTTTACGCGACTCAAGAAGTAAGAACAACTGGTCAACAGCGGTGAGAAGTCGCATAATAAATCCTTTTATGGCGATAAGTTATCAGTAAAAATTATAGAGTCTACCCACTATAAAGCTGCTACAGCGTTAATCAAGTGCAAACCATACGAGGGTATCGCTTGCACTTGGTTTTTTTATATCGACCTTTACTGTGGGCTGACCGTCATTAATAAGTGGCTATTTGGCTGACGACTAAAACAATGCTTTTAAAGTATCATAGCTCCAGTGTCATCGCACCGAGTAGCATTACATTACATTGCCTCTATCTTATTATTTTATAACTGGCTTTTCATCAAAAATATATATTAAAAAGTGATGACAGCCAGTCAATAGCTACTGGAAAAAATAGCCCGTTTGTGGCGAGCTGGCAGTCGCCATTTTGCGCATCGGCATACGACCAGCTAAGAAAGCCTGACGTCCTGCCCAGACAGCATGTTTCATCGCATGAGCCATCATCACGGGGTCTTTGGCATTGGCAATCGCTGAGTTCATCAATACGCCATCGCAGCCCAGCTCCATGGCAATCGCGGCATCAGAAGCCGTACCGACACCAGCATCAACTAGCACTGGCACTTTGGCATTTTCAACAATGAGGCTAAGGGTGTGGCGATTGAGCAAACCAAGACCTGAGCCAATCAAGCTACCAAGCGGCATGATTGCCACGCAGCCCATGCTTTCAAGCTCTTGTGCAACAATTGGATCGTCTGAGGTATATACCATGACCTCAAAACCATCATCAATCAGTACTTTTGCTGCTTTTAAGGTTTCCATGATATTGGGATAAAGGGTTTTTTCATCACCCAAGACTTCCAGCTTAACCAGATTATGTCCACCCAATAATTCGCGAGCCAGCTTGCAAGTCCGTACCGCAGTTTCGGCGTCAAAACAGCCGGCAGTATTGGGCAAAATAGTGTATTTATCAGGGGAGATTACATCAAGCAAATTGGGCTCATCGCTATTCTGACCGATATTGGTGCGACGAATGGCGACCGTGACAATTTCTGCTTCTGAGGCGCCAATGGCAGCCCCTGTCTCGGTCATGTCTTTATATTTGCCAGTACCGACCAACAGCCGCGACGAAAACGTACGGCTACCGACAGTGAAGGTGTCTTGGGAAAGTGGTATAGGGTTGGTAGTAGTGGGAGCCTGTGACATAACTGAAAATCCTAATAGCGAGCGTGCAAGGTTGACAGAAAAATTAACGTTAATGATATGAGCGTTAAAGAAGCGAGCGTTAATCACTAGTTATTGATTAGCCGTTAACTCATCGCTGGTAATTACTGACTACTGGTAATTACTAACTAACTGACTAATAGTAACGCATTGTCAGCAAAATAAGAAATCACATGATAGTCTTATTGAGTATAAAGTGGTCAGCAAATACGCCAGCCACATAAAATGCTACTCGCCCAAAACAAAATGCTATTATAACAAACTCATGCGCGCTTACTTGCAGTCTTTTTGGGTTTAGTCAATGAAGTGCGCCATGCCTTTTTGAGGCATGAAAAGGCTTTTATTTCTGCCGTTATATCTATTTATCAGGTCGTCTATATGATGCAACTGCCGTACAGTTTTGCCAAACGCCATCAACTCTTGGCCATTCTTGCTATTGATCCTGAGCTGCCAGCGACTTTAGTGCTGACCAAAGCCACGCCGTTATCAGCGATTAATGAGGCGGTGCGCTTTTTACAGCAGCAAGGCATACGCGGTGTGCCGACTTACGAGAGCATCAGTGCCGATGACTTTGAAAGACGTATGAACGCCGCTTATGCAGGCAATACGGGCGAATCACAGCACATCGCCGCTGGGCTTGAAGATCATCCCGATCTCGATAGTTTAGCAGATAGCGTGCCTGAGACTGAAGACTTGATGGATCAGCAAGACGATGCGCCAATTATTCGACTGATTAATGCGCTGTTGTCCGAAGCGATTCGCCTTAGCGCTTCAGATATCCATATTGAAACCTTTGAAAAACGTCTGGTCGTGCGCTTTCGCGTCGATGGCGAGTTAAAAGAAATTATTACCCCAAAACGCCAGTTGGCACCATTATTGGTCTCACGTATTAAAGTCATGGCCAAGCTTGATATCGCGGAGAAGCGCGTACCGCAAGATGGGCGTATCAGCTTGCGCTTAGCAGGGCGAGAAGTAGATGTGCGGGTATCGACCTTACCATCGAGCTTTGGTGAGCGCGTGGTCATGCGTTTATTAGACAAGCAAGCGGGTCGCCTCAACATGACCTATTTGGGACTGTCTGATAACGACTACACCGAGCTAAAGCGTTTGATTCATCGTCCGCATGGCATTATTCTGGTGACAGGACCGACAGGTTCGGGTAAAACCACCACGCTATACTCAGCATTGACGGATCTCAATGACCAAACTCGTAATATCTTGACCGCCGAAGATCCGATTGAGTTTCAGCTCGATGGTATTGGGCAGACGCAAGTCAATAATAAGGTCGATATGACCTTTGCCAAGAGTTTGCGCGCGATGTTGCGTCAGGATCCAGACGTGGTGATGGTCGGTGAGATTCGCGATTTAGAGACCGCTGAGATTGCGGTACAAGCGTCGTTAACAGGACATTTGGTATTATCAACCTTGCACACCAATACTGCCATCGGTGCGGTGACGCGCTTGCAAGATATGGGTGTAGAGCCATTTTTATTATCCTCATCGCTCATCGGTGTGGTCGCCCAGCGTTTGGTACGTACGCTATGCACGCATTGCCATACGTGGCAGCCTGCTGATAGCGAACAAGCCAAATTATTTACTGAAATTGGTATAGGGTTACATGCTGAAAGTTTAATAGCACAGACGATTAACTTACCCAAACCCGTTGGCTGTGATAAATGTAATAATTCAGGCTTTAAAGGGCGTACCGCGATATATGAAGTCGTTCCCGTTGATGATACTTTGCGGCGGATGATTCATAGCAATACAGCGGAGTACGAGCTAGAAGAATATGCGCGCCAACAGACACCATCGATACGTGCTGATGGGTTGCGTAAAGTCATCGCAGGAAGGACAACATTGGAAGAAGTATTGCGAGTGACCAAAGAGAGCGCACTCACTGATGATATGATTGTATAAAGCGTGATTGTATAAAGCAGAACGGTTATTGAGTCAACGTCAGGTCAATTGACTCAATAACCGTGTAACGAAAAAAGCCAGTTTGGCTTACTTTTAATAGCGCTACTATTTTGCAGCAGTGCATTCAACTTCAACGCTAGCACCCGCCGCTAACTCTGCAACACCAAAGGCGGAGCGTATAGGGTAGGGCTTAGCCAATTCAGCTTTATAGACTTTATTAAAATCATCAAAATCGTCCATGTCGGTCAGCATCGCCATACATTTGACGATGTCTGACTTTTGATAGCCGTATTTTAACAAGGTTTCATTGATATTATCTAAGGCTTGTTTGGTTTCGGCTTTGATACCGCCTTTGACCAATTTGCCATCTTTAAAACCGATTTGCCCAGACATGTATAAAGTGTCGTCGACGCGTACCGCTTCTGAAAATGGATAGTTGCCGCCATCACCCAAAAAGACAGGGCTAGATTTAGTCATGGTTGAGTTATTGGTTGCGGGTGCTGCATTGGCGCTAACGGCAAAGCCTAACGAGCAGGCAGCCACTAAGAGCGCCTTGGATAAATTGGCAGTAAGTTTATGAGTATATGTGGACATCGCTGTCTCCTTATTATAATACCAAACCTAAAAATTATGATTAGCCTTGTTAAACGCGTTTAGTCTACGGTAAGTAGTACTTTCAGCCGTTTTACTCGCTACTTTCATTTTTGTGTGTGAATGGTATAAGTTTATGGATTAAAAGTGCGCTATAAAAAAAGTCGTTAATAGCGCAGTCATTGTTATGTCTGTTATTACGTTATCATTTGCTTTCGATTTTATCATCATTTTCGGTTGTAACACCGTCTGTTGCAGCAGTCTCAGTCTCGAATTTGGACTTATTATTTTGTCCTTGACGGCGTGCTTCTAACTCTGATTTTGGCACCCAAGCCCAGAGCATTTCAACGACGATAGGGTCACGCTCACTATCAGACTCGCGGTCATGAATCACGCAAGGAATAACCATTTCACCTTTTGGCGTGTTCAAAATGTCCAAGCGTTGCTCATCAGACAAGGTCGCCACTGCAGCCACTTGACCTTTTTTGATTGGGCGATAGAAATTCACCGAATACGATTTAATCAATAATACGCGGTCAGAAGGTAGGTTTAGACCTAAAATAAAGCCAGTCGCGGTTTCAGCCAGTAGGGTAATGGCAACGGCGTGGATAGAGCCGATATGGTTTTGCACCGCTTTGCTATTATTTAAGCTGACCACGACTTGGTTGGGGTCGACCGTTTCATAATAGACGCCCGTTGTGCCGACATAAGGTACAACCTTGCCAAACGCTTTGGATAAAATAGTAGAGCGTGCACCAGCGGGTAAATACTTTGTCACTGATAAGAGTTTGGTAAATTGATTGTTCACAGGCTTTAGGGTGCTCTTGGGCTTTTCGACTGGCGATTTTGTGCTGTCAGATACGGTAGCTGGCAATTTATTGCTCAGCTTGCTAGGGAGTTTTTTTAATAATCCTGACATACAAAAATCCTTCTTTAGATGGGTTAAGTAAAATTTCTAGCATGATACATTGTTCATTATAGTTTCAAATATAGTGCATGTTATCGTAGCCGCTATGGCGACTATGGTACCTCAACCTAGATGTGGCTACTATTATTAGCATGAACTGCTGCGCTTATTAAATGGCAGTAACGTAACCATAGCATTAGCATTGATTGGGCGTTATGAGAGATCATAAGATATTTTTAGACGAAGTTATTTGCTAGATTAAGTGGCTAGCGATGTTGAGTGCAAAATAACCATGACTTGATAGTGGTATTTTAGCACGCGTTATTTATCATTTTTTATTTCCATTGTGATTGCCGGAAGAAGTTATGCCTGAGATGTCTATTCATGAGCCAACCAATATCATTTATACCGGCGTCGCTGGTACTGGTAAAACCTACCAATTGCTCCAAATTGCTCAGCAATATACCGACTATTTACCGAGAGCGAACGATGCTGATTTGCTGGCACAGCTATTACAAACGTTAAGCTGGCGTGATGTGGTATGTTTGATATTTTTAGATTTTCACTCTGAAAAACAAGATCTTATAAAAGTACCTGAGATTGTCAGTCATGAATTTTTCGTTGCCAAAGCTGCCCAAAATGCGCGTGAGAAGAACTTAAGTAATACAGCGTGGTCGGTGCTGCAAATGCACAGTCCTAGCAGCTCAAAAACCGTGACGTATAAAAACCGTGCTAGCCAAGCTTACTTTGATAAAGACCATAGCGGCGCTTGGTACTTGCTACCCGAAAGTATGGATTTATTAAGCAACTTAGCGCAGCAATTGGCAGAGTTTCAGCAAGCGCAGCGTGACAATACCGCAAGCCAGCATCAAGCTTTTAGCGAGCAGCGTTTTAGTATGGTCAGCTTTCACCAAGCCTACGGTTATGAAGAGTTTGTCGAAGGTATTCGACCTGTCATGGCAGCCTCTGGTCATAACGGTCACCATTTAAGTAAGAACCATGAGACGGGCAATAGCCAAGCGCAGATTAGTGATCATGTGGATGACGAGATAAATCATCAAACGAATGACGTGCGACCCAATCCATTATTTAACGGTCATAATGCCTTTTTAGGACAATCGATTAACACTGGTAGCTATCGGATTAATGCTGATCTTATCGAAAGAACAGGCGAGTTCGCCACTCTATCCGTCTACCAGCGTTTATATTGATAAGGTTGCTAGCGAGTGACGAGTAGAGTAATACAGTCTGAGAGTAAAGCGATAGGTAGCAACGCTAACAGTATCGATATTGCTAATAGCGCCAGAATAAAAGCGCTCGATGCTAATATTATGACGGTATTTGAGCATCAACGCTTAATGGCGCACGATTTCTTGCAAGCGTCTGACTTTCATTGGTTGATGGCGCAAGAGTTTGCTGTATTTACTATTAAACGCAAACAGGGGCAATGGCAACTCAAGGTCGGGCATTATATCGGTATCGTATTGTTACCGAGCGGTATGACGCTTGAGATATTACCCAAATTAATTGCCTCAGCATCTACCAGTCGCCCGCAGCAGCAGTCCTTTGAGCCCCATCAAAACAGCGATAGCGATATTGGACAAATCCGTCAATGGGTACAAAACATGCTGTCTGATTTGATCAATAGCAGTAATCAACGTAACGGTAAATCAGCCAATACAAAAAGCTTGGGTCAATTTAACTCGCAGGTAACACCGCTGCCGTTAGCTGCACCATCGCTATCAGATTGGCTCGCTCGCCAGTTTTTACAGCGCTTGGCGCATTATCAACCGACCCAGCATTACCAAGCTCAGGTGGATAATCAGGCAACGCTACAAGGTCGGCTACTTATCAAAGAGCAACTGCGCCGCAATAGTGTACAACCGCATAAGTTTGTCTGTGAGCGCAGCGTGCTCAGTCAAGACATGCTGAGCAATCGTTTGATTAAAAGCGCGCTGGTATGGCTGGCACCGCTCCTGCAAACAGCCATGCCACCCAAGTCCATACAGCTCTGGCAACAAGTGCGGGCGCTTAATTACCATGAGCGGCAGCGCCTAGAGTCGGTATATCAGCAAGCAAAGCGCCAGCTAGCACTACAACCGTTGAGTCAGCTACAAGCACAGGCCGCGCAGCAATTGTTAGAGTTGGCTTACTGGCTATTGCAGCGCTCAGATATACAAACCGGCAACGGTATCGCTGCCAGCCTATCCTCTCAACCTCTATCGCGACCACGCTTGTGTCTATTGATGGATATGAATCAAGCTTTTGAGCAATGGGCAAGCCTACGTATCGCCTCGATGTTTGAGCAACTAAATAAAAATTATCAGGCACTGCATCAAGCACAAAGCGTGTGGCTAAATGATGCAGAAGGACAGACGTGCCTGTCTATCCGTCCGGATTTACTTATTTATCAGACCCCAAATGATGATATTCGTGAGGAGAAAAATGCTAGAAAACATCCCTATGACGATAACCAGAGCATGGCTAGCGCAAAAGAGACGCGTAACTACAGCCATGTAATCGATATAAAGTGGAAGCATCTGAGCCATTCAGGTGCGCTCAGTGCCAGCGATGCCTATCAGTTGACCAGCTATGCGCAAGCGTATCAAGCAGGGCAGGTGTGGTTGGTCTATCCTGTACAAGGTAACGTCAGACAACCTGTAGCGCTCAGACAACAGATTCATGGAAGTGGTAACGCCGATAGTCATAACTCAGCTTCTGCAAAGCTGTGGCTTATGCCTTTTGATGTGCTGAGTGGCACGCTGAATGGTGAACTACCACAAGAGTTATAGACGCTGTAATTACTTCGGTTCATAAGCAAACATTCCCACCGAAAAATGGCTCTCCAAGATAATTTTAATATAATTTGGCTAATTTATAAAATATTCGAAAATAGGTGTTGACACACTCGTCTTTTCCCCTTAATATGTGCACCTCGATAGCGAGGAACATTAAGCAGTTAGCGGCATTGCCAATAACCAATTAATCAACTTAACTATCGTGATAATAGAAAATTTCGGAGTGTGGCGCAGTTTGGTAGCGCATCTGGTTTGGGACCAGAGGGTCGTAGGTTCGAATCCTATCACTCCGACCATCTATTTTAAGAGCCTTACAGGCTTTTTTTTATGTATAATGATATTGTTTTGATGCTATAAGTTTTTGCTATTATAAACAGATCAAGATGTATAAAAGTCCTCTAAGAGCGCCTGTAGCTCAGCTGGATAGAGCATCTCCCTTCTAAGGAGGTGGCCGCAGGTTCGAATCCTGCCAGGCGCACCATTTAGCCTGCAAATCTTGCCTTCCTTGGCAATAGTTATGGCGGTTGTAGCTCAGTTGGTAGAGCCCCGGGTTGTGATCTCGGTTGTCGTGGGTTCGAGTCCCATCAGTCGCCCCATTTTATTTAGTATAATTTTCTACATAACTTTTATACCCACTAATTGCCCTCGTTGGCATTTTTTTTCGTCTGCGTTTTTTATATTTGTGCTTTTTATATCTGAACTTCCTATCTCTGTACTTTCTACCTTTGCATTTTATTCCTTCTATCTCTTCAATTTTTTCCACTGCTCTGACTGTTTTTTGCCGGTTAGACAATCTTATTTTGTTCCTTGTTTTTTACGCACGCACTGTTGGCTTCTTTAGTTGCCAACGGACTTGTTAGGCGCTAAATTTCTTACCAGTGTTTTATGAGCGCTACAGTGAGTGAAAAATAATATCAAACCATTACGCACTGCTGATATCTATTTTCCTTGCTTGCTTGCTTACTTGCTGTGCCTGCGCAGACAAAGATTACAAAAAGTTGATATCAGCAATAGCGTCGCGTTTTTAGGATATTTTATGAGTACAGTTAGTTTTGATTAGGGCTTAACTTTTATTTAGTTATAACTCCCTACTGCTTTTAGGGTAAAGTACCAATTATTAAGTAAATATAAATCGTTAATTAAGAGTTTCGCATGATAATGTGGGGGTCATTACGAGGATTTAGCTCATTTAGAGTTATTTACAGTCATTAAGCGCTGTCAATGTTGCCAATATTAGCGTTCTTTACAGAGGCTATAAAAAATCGTATTGTTAAAAATTAGCGTTCGATATGTGTTTAGCGTACGTATAACTTTAATCGCAGTCCACAATAAGTGATTTTTCTTGTGTAATATCTCTTAGGTGGTTTATTTTGCAGGGTTAGGTTCAACTGCCATAGATTATTGAGGAAGTTATTGATGGACGCACTGAGTGTATTGCTACAAAATGTGCATTTGTTTGAGACAAAATACTATCGTTTAAATGGTGCTGGTAACTGGTCGTATTCGCTTACCAGAAAAGACACTATTCTGTTTTATTTGGTGATGTCAGGCAGCTTTTGTATCGATGTGGGCAACGGCTTACGAGAGGCACATGCTGGCGACATCATCATGGTTCCCAATGCCTATCAACACGTCAGTTATGCGCTGAATCATCATGGTGATGATGCCAAGCCATTGGATGAGCTGCTCACTAACTGCAAAGATAATACGCTTGATCTCACCAGCAATGGCGATGCGAAGTCGTCTTTGATACTGATTGAGTGCAAATACGACAAAGAGATGGTTCGTCCTTTATTATCGGTATTGCCACCGATATTGCCTGAGATTAATAATGACACCGATGGGCGATTTGAGGTTATTGATGTAGAGATTAAGCTGTTAACCTTAGAGTCTAAGCATGAGCGTATGGGCAAAACGGCGGTGATCAACCATTGGGCGAGTATTATGATGATTGAGTGTTTGCGCGTTTATATCGAAAGCATCCCCGAGGTCACAGACAATTGGCTAAAGGCGATGAAAGATCCGTTTTTGACCAAAGCGCTAGCAGCGATGCATGATGCACCGAGCAAAAACTGGACGATTTTGACGCTTGCGGAAGTCGCTGGGATGTCGCGATCCAGCTTTGCGCAGCGCTTTAAAGACACCATTGGTATGCCGCCATTGACCTATCTAATCGATTATCGCTTGCGGCTGGCAGCCCGTTATTTGCGCTTGCAGCAAAACAGTATTAGCCGTATCAGCGAGCTGGTCGGTTATGCGTCGGACTCGACCTTTAGCCAAGCTTTTAAGCGCGTCTATGGGGTATCGCCAAAAGCCTATCGTCAGCAGTACCAAAGACAGCTATTAGCTTAGGGCTTGACGGCGTCTTCAGTACCATAACAAAAATACCGTCGCAAAGCGTTAAGGTTAACGATTCAACCTTAACGCTTTTTTGTCTTATGCTTACTTGGTTATTTAGTATTTTTGTTCAACAACCAAATTTAAATGGCGTTATTTGATTAAGGCTATTTTGCTGCGGTACAGCTGACAATGTGTTTAGGTTCAGGTACTATGGAGTCATGAGTTGCCGAAGTGCGACCACTTGTTTTTAGCGCGTTATATTTTGCTGTCTGGCAGTGATATGTGGCGTGCCAAGCGATGTTTATTTTTGAAGCTGATGGTGTGTTATGACTGAACCGACCGCAAAACCAACGACAAAATCCAATAGCCAACAAGGCATCTCTACGTCTATCGAAAATAATAGCCGTATTAATAAAGACGATGTCGAAAACAATCAGCCTCTGTCAGAAGATAAGCCAAAAAACAGTGAAGAGACTTTGCCTGATAAAGCGGCGCTGCTTGCGTTATTTATCTTACCCGCTTCTGAAGAGATTAGAATCGGCGACATAGCAATTGAAAATCCAGAGACTGAAAGTATAAGGACTGGAAGCGCAGAGACCGAAAAAAAGGCTACTAGCGAAACCAGTATTGCTGCGCAACGTGTAGCACTCTATCGCGCCCAGCACGAACGCACACGATTACTCTATATGGCTTCTACCGCCACGCGTCCCACTTATCTAGTACAAACGCTAAAAGCACAATTCGCCGAATATCAACAATATCTGCTTGCCCAGCAGCTTGATAAGCGCGGTCTAATGGATACTGATGCCATTGAGCGCCTTTGGCAGCAGCTGCATGTGGTCGACGATATTATCGCGGATATCGTGCGTCATATGCCGGCTCAGCAGCCAGCGGGTTGGCAACTGACCACTCAGGATGGTCATAATCCGCTACGTCTCGCGACGGTTGGTAAGCTTAAACATGACAAGCCTATCTTAGATCAAGCCAGTCTCAATAGTTACGTTCTTGGTCACTTTGGGGTCAGTAGTTTTACCTATGATCGCAGTTATTATATTGGTCATGTGGTTGGCTATTTATTCAGTTGTTATTTTTGCGCCCACCTCTCTATTAGCTATAGCGTGACCGCCCTCGGTCCACAGGTTATTGCCGATTATGATTATGCCAGCCTTGAAACCCCGTATATGGTGCGGTTGTTACAAGGCTTGGACAGTTATTGTAAAAAACGTATTTATCAGTTGGCAGTCATCTGTGCGCGGCTCAGTGTTTTTGCCAGTGACAAACGTATCGAGAGAATGTTGATCGCTGAAGTGAATGATTTTGATAAAAAATTGCAGCAACAGCATCTCGATGTTTTATTATTGCAAGGGCTAATGCCTGATAGTAATGACTCGACGCCACTCTTTTAAGTTACTTTTCATCTAAGTAGTCCGTTATCTAAGTAATCCGTTATCGAAGCAAGCCAATATCTAAGAAATTTATTGTTCAAGCACTGATTCAACCCTTTTTTTGACTACCTTAGGATATCCGCTGCTATGCCCGCTTATCATTATAAAGCGCTCGACGACCACGGCGGTGTCCAAAAAGGCTTACTCGAAGGCGATTCTGCGCGGCAAGTACGCCAGCAGCTGCGTGATAAGCAGTGGACGCCCGTTGAAGTCAGTGCGGTCAATGACCGACAAAGCCAACATAAAAGCCGTTATAAAAAACCGTCGGCTTATGAGTTGGCATTGCTCACCCGTCAACTATCAGTATTACTCGCGGCTGGTATTCCTTTAGAGGAAACGCTGGCTGCTGTTGCTAAACAATCCCCAAAAACCCATATCAAATCCTTGATGCTCGCCGTGCGCTCACACGTGTTAGAGGGCCTAAGCCTCGCGCGTGCCTTGCAACAAGCGGCCAGTTTTCCACCGTTATATATTGCTACTATTGCAGCGGGGGAGAAGTCAGGCCATTTGGATTTGATCCTGAATCAGTTGGCTGATTACACCGAAAACCGCTTTGCGCTACAAAAGAAAATCCAAGGGGCGATGGTCTATCCGATTGTACTGATGGTGATGGCAGTTGGGGTCATCATGGGCTTGATGAGCTTCGTCGTGCCTAAAATTGTCAAAGTATTTGAGCAGTCAGAGCAGGCGCTACCGCTGATTACCCAAATTGTACTTAGCCTATCGAACCTCATTACCCAGTGGTGGTGGCTCATGCTGCTAGTATTATCAGGAACGGCTTTCTTATTTTATCGCTTTGCCCAGACGCAAGCAGGTAAGCTGACGATAGATAGTATCGTGCTAAGACTGCCGATATTGGCGCGGCTATCGAAGGGGCTTAATGCGGCGCGCTTTGCCAGTACCCTTGCGATATTGGTGCGCTCAGGCGTACCACTGATTGAGGCGCTGCATATTGGCGCAGCCGTTGCGACCAACTTAAATATTCAAAAAACTATTATCACTGCTGCCGATAGGGTGACAGAAGGCTCAAGCTTATCCAGTCAATTAGAAAAATCCTCATACTTTCCGCCGATGATGGTACAGATGATCAAAAGTGGCGAGAACTCAGGCGAGCTTGAAAATATGCTCAGCCGTGCAGCCAACATGCAAGAAGCGGAAGCCACCAACTTTATCAGTACCTTGCTGTCATTACTTGAGCCTTTGATGTTGGTTTTCATGGGCGTGATAGTGATGATTATTGTTATGGCAGTCATGCTACCGATTGTGAACATGAATGATTTAGCAGGTTAGCAATTATTGGCTACTTTTATAATATTTCTTTCCATCTCTTCACTTTAAGAATCTATACGCTTTCTTATTTTTATTGCTCCTTTCATTGTCTTGTTCATTGCCTTTTCTATTGTTCAAAGCCACTTGATTTTAACCATGCTTTTGCCATCGTGGCAATATTTCTATTTCACCTATCTTGCTAAACTCTGCGTTAGCTTTCTTAAGATTTACTTACTGTTGTATATTGTTGACTCGGCCTTATTTTTACTGTGGTAAAGCCAAGCAGTACGCTATAGTAAATTTTGAAAGATTATTGTATTTCTCAATCCCTCATGCCATTTAAGCTTTGCCTTCGTTTTTTACTTTAAATTAGTAGTCCCAATACCGACAATCTGATTGCAGCGCTGGATAAAAATAAAATCATAGTCTATAGTGAGAATCGTCTCAAGACTAAGCAATACGACTTGACGGCTATTTTACGGTTTATACTATCTTGATACTAAAAGCGATGATAAAAGCGATGACTATGATTGACAATATTCAAATAAAGACAATGCCACAACCTGCGAAAAGCCAAGCCAATAATTATTCAGATACAATTAATGATAAGACGCCATTGTCGGAGCAGCGCCGTCCGTCAAAGGCGTATCAGCAGTCAGGGTTCACCCTTATTGAAATCATGGTCGTCATTGTAATCTTGGCGATTTTGGCTGGTTTGGTGGTGCCAAAAGTGGTCGGGCAAAGTGATAAAGCCCGCGTTAAAACCACTGAGACCGCATTAGCGACCGTCTCAAATGCTTTGGATATGTATAAGGTGGATAACTCGCGCTATCCGACCACCGCGCAAGGTCTAGATGCTCTTACTACTCCGCCTGCCGATGCCAAAAACTATCCTGACGGTGGCTATATTAAAGGTGGCTATCCGACCGATGGTTGGGAAAACGAGATGCAATATGCCGCACCCGGTAACGAAGGTCGCCCTTATGACTTGTTTTCGTTAGGGGCAGACGGTCAGCAGGGCGGCGAAGGTCAAGATGCGGATATTTATGCCAAGCTATAGAATCATTTGACGCTATTAATGAGTGCTGCATATCAATCAATAAGGTGTTATTGGTTGATATTTTTTATTCATAGAGCAGATGCTTTGTTCTACAGTCAAAATATCCTAAAAACGCGACGGTATTGCTGATATCAATTTTTTGTAGGCTTTGTCTGCGCAGGCACAGCAAGCAATATTGATGTCAGCAGTGAGTGATGTATTGATATTACTTTTCACTCGATATAGGTGCGTCTCTACATTTAGCTTTAAGAGCATTAATCGTAGCGTTAGGTGTTTGGCATATAATGAGCACACTATTAGGGTTTGTTGAACATTCAAATGTGGCACTGGCAGTCCTAATATTTGAATGTTCAACAGACCCCAAACATCGACAGTTGTAATCAAAGGTAGCCACTCATGATCATTTTTAAGCCAGCCACTACAGTAGTAGCAAGCAAAGCCAGTGCAAAAAAGTCTTACTTATTGTCTTTTGTTTTAGCGGCTAGTACGCTATTCACGGGCCTAATGGCGACTTCAGTGACGGCGCAAGCGGCTAGTTTGAGTGATTTATTTGGCAATCAAAACAGTGCTGCGAAGTCGAAGTTTCTGCCAGTCGATCAGGCCTTTCAAGTCGTCAGTAGCGGCAAAGCAACCAGCAACGGTACGCGCCTATCGATCGCTTTTGAGATTACGCCCGGTCATTATGTCTATAAAGACAAGCTTACCTTGAATTTTCCTAAGGGCGTGAGCGCGACACCATTTACCTTTAGTCAATCGCCCGTCTCAATTGATGATCCTACTTTTGGTAAGGTACCTGTATTTACCCAAAAAAACGTAGTGGCGACTACTACGTTGACCACTAATAACGGTAAAGGTGCCAAGAATGTACCAGTGATTATTGGTTGGCAAGGCTGCGCTAAAGCTGGCTTGTGCTATCCACCAGAAAAAATTAAAACCACGGTTAATATCGCTACGCCACGTAAATAGCATTTAACGCTAGGGCGTGTCGTCAATTAGTCTATGTGTTCATTGATGATGCGCCTTAGTTGAGTAGTTAAGCCGCTTACTCAAAAAGCCAGTCTGCCCCAACATTCGCTATAAAAAGGTAGTTCTTAATGTCTAAAAAGACGTCAACAACAGAATCATCATCAACGTCTGCCGCCAAAACGTCTGCTGCCAAAAACCATCTATTGGCATTTGCTATCGCTAGTGGCTCGCTGCTTGCTAGTATGACAGCGACCTCGATGACGGTACAAGCGGCTGGGCTTAGCGACCTTTTTAGTAGCGATAAAAGTGCTGCCCAGTCGAAGTTTTTGCCGGTTGATCAAGCCTTTCAAGTCACTAGCAGCAGTAAAGGCACAACATCAGGCACGCGCTTAGCGATTAACTTTGATATTACGCCTGAGCATTATGTTTATAAAGATCAAATCAAGCTAACTTTACCGGCTGGCGTGAGTGCCGCACCATTTCAATTTAGCCAATCGCCGGTTGCAATTGACGATCCTACCTATGGCAAAGTAGCTGTCTTTGACCAAGCCAATATGGTCGCGACGACGATATTAACCAGCAGTAATGGTCAGAGTGTCAGTGACGCCGCTGTGACGATTGGCTGGCAGGGCTGTGCTAAAGCCGGTCTATGTTATCCGCCTGAAAAGATTAAAACGACCGTTAATATTGTGGCCTTACAACAGTCCGCTGCCGGTACTGCTAAGAACGCTAACAATCAAGCCAGCCAAAATAATAGCAAGGCTGCCATTGCAACCACATTGCCCGTAACAGCTCAGGCAAATAAGGCGAATGCTGTACCCTCTGAAGCCGAGCGGTCGCTGGTAGATGACGAGGTTATTGACTATGCCTTGATGGATGAAGGTACTTTAGACAGCGAAATCACAGCTAGTAACACCCTCTCTGGCGCGGATACCAGCATCGTAGGCGGGATAGCCAGCAATAATGGAGCGCTCGATAATAACAATAACAATGTCACTAATATTGACAGCAAAAACGTGGTTGCCAATAGCTTAGAAGAAAGCGACCCCTTTGGTTTGTCGACCCATCCTTGGTTGGCATTAGGCTTGTTATTTTTAGCAGGTTTGGGCTTAGCATTGACGCCTTGCGTATTACCAATGCTGCCCATTGTTGCTAACATCGTCGCTCGGCAAAAAAATCCAACGGTCAAAAAAGGCGTAATCTTAACCACAAGCTATGCGATAGGCGTGTCTATTGCTTACGGTATTTTGGGCGCAGTGATTGCCGTCTTTGGCGAGTCACTAGGTATCATCGGCTGGCTACAAAACCCTATTATCTTAATCAGCTTCGCGATTGTATTTGTCCTGCTGGCGCTATATATGCTCGGCGTTTTTACGATTCGTTTACCGCGCACCATTACCAGTAAGATGCAAGGCTTGAGCCAAGCCGGTGATAGTAAGTTGGGCAGTACGGGCGGCAGCTTGGTGGCTGGTTTCTTATCAGCCTTGGTGGTATCGCCTTGCGTGTCTGCACCGTTATTTGGGGCGTTACTAGCGGTCTCGACCATCGGTAGCCCACTGTTAGGGTTCGCTGCGTTATTTATGCTGGGCTTTGGTCTGTCGGCACCGCTTATCTTAATTGGCGCGACGCAGGGCAAAATCATGCCAAAAGCTGGTGAGTGGATGAATTGGGTTAAGCTAGGTTTTGCCTTATTATTATTCGCTGTGGCGCTATTATTGATTGAGCGCGTCTTCATCTCACCAGTGATGCTACTGGTTTGGGCGTTATGGTTTATGGTCGTGGCGACATGGGCGTGGAGCTGGATGGGTAAGGGTCGTATGCTGACCCAAGCATTGGCTTTGATTGCGGGTATTTGGGCGACGACGCTGGTTATCGGGGCAGCATTGGGTAACGATGATAGCCTGCATCCATTGGCTTCAGTAGCCTCACCCATGATGGGGCAAACGACAAGTCAGACGACAGGAGTGAATAACGCCAGTCGTAATGCTAATGATGTACGCATTACTACCCTTGCAGAGCTAGATGTAATTACTGCGGCTAATCCCAAAGTCATTGTCGATGTGACCGCCGAATGGTGTATTGAGTGCCGCATTATGGATAAAAACCTATTCCACAATCGTCCTATGCAAATGCAAGATTGGCAATTGGTGCGCTTAGATATCACAGAAACTACGGATGATTCAAAAGCTATCTTGGCGCGTTATCAATTGTTTGGTCCGCCGACGCTGTTGTATTATCAAAACGGTCAATTGGTAAATAAGCAAGTCGGTGAAATCGGTCGCCAAGAGTTTGAGCAAACCTTAACAGAGTTGAATAATACCAACTCACTCTAACGCCCTAGTCAAAATATCCTAAAAACGCGACGGGGCTGCTGATATCCATCTTTTGTCGCCTCTGTCTGCGCAGGCACAGCAAGCAAAAAAATGGATATCAGTTGTGCGTGATGGTTCGATATTATTTTTCACTGACTATATAACTAATAACATAGAGAAAAGCCAGCATCTCTCTCGGCCTAACCGGTTGAGAAGGAGGCTGGCTTTTTTATCGCTTATAATCCGGTTTCTTATGACTAATAATTGGTGTTTCTCTTGAATAAATAACGGATAGCAAAGCACACTTGCACGAACAAAGAGCGCGTTGCTATATGTCTGAATCGGTAGGGGAGTGACAGACAATACGCTGAGCAATGACAGCGTGAATGATTTAGGAGCAGCAAGAATATAATTATAGCTGTTAAGGTGTTATTAATTGAACATGGGCTAGATTAAGTTCTGATAACGCTAGTATAATGATGATAATTTTATTACAATAACGCAACAATGTTGAAGTAACAACGCTATGACCAATTGCTACCAACATTTGGTTATGAGCCACACGCCCTAATAATTTTCAATCAAATATCGATATCATTGACTACCAATTTTAGCTTACCTGTTATTGATGCCATCTGCATTAGATAATCTACCGGCATCAATGCCAATTACGACAAAGGACACTTATGTTTGCTCCTCTCACACCCCAGCATCAGACTCGACGCACCATGGCTTTAGGGTTTGGTTCAAAGACACCGCTGAGCATCGCTATGGGTATCGCCTTAAGTTGTACGGCTCTGCAAGTACAAGCGGCGAATGACGGTCAGGTTTATAATGAGATACCTGTAGCGGACGCTGCGGTTGAGTATGAAAGTGACAATTATGAAAACGACAATGCTCAGCAAGTGGTTTCTGAGCGTTTAAAAACCCCTAATAAACTGCTTGATCGCAGTAAGCTGTCGGATAAGGACTTCGTCGCCAAGCAGGCGGGATTGTTTTTTGAATGTACGCAAGTACAGACCAGTGCTGCCCGTCTAGCCTGCTTCGATAAGGTCGCTGAAGATGGTGAAACGCCAAGCTACACCAGTACCAAACAATCCCTGGATTTGGCGAAAACCTTTAAATCAACCCTTTCAGGCAATCCACAAGTTGTCTTTGCTGAAGAGAATACCACCAGCATTGTACAGACCAACAAGACAGATACTGGTCTACTGACCAATCAATCCGATTCTACTGAGAGTTTAGATACGGTTGGCTTGACGCAAAGAGAAGCAAAAGTCTTAGAAAACATTGGTGTCACGCAAAGCGATATTGAAAAATATACGCCGCTAAGCTTAGCCTATGACCTTGATAAAAATAGCGAACGTGGTACTTGGACGGTCAGACCGTACCGACCAACCTACGTGTTGCCGCTATTTTATACCTTTGATCCCAACTTAAACCCAGGGACGCCGTCTCAAGAAACAGAGTCTTTCTCTTCGAATGACATACGCGAGACCGAGCTGAAGTTTCAGTTGTCTTTGAAGACGAAAGTGGCTCAAGATTTATTTGATACCAGTGCAGATTTATGGTTTGGTTATACCCAAGAGTCGCACTGGCAGGTCTATAATGAGGATAACTCACGAGAATTTCGCGCCACCGATTATCAGCCCGAGATATTTTTGACCCAACCTGTAGCCGCCGACCTACCTTTTGGTGGACGTTTACGCATGTTGGGTGTAGGCGCTATTCATCATTCTAATGGACAAGGCGATCCGTTATCGCGCTCATGGAACCGTGCTTATCTGATGGCAGGTGCAGAATGGGGCAAGCTATCCGTCATCCCGCGTTTATGGGCGCGTGTGAATAATGAAGATGACAGTAGTGAAGACAATCCAGATATCGAAGATTATATGGGCTATGGCGATGTCAAATTTTTATATGATTTGGCCAATCAGCAGAGCCTAAGCGGTACCTTACGTTATAACCCAAGCACCAATAAAGGGGCCGCACAAATCGACTATACCTATCCATTATCAGAAAACGTCAATGGCTTTGTGCAGCTATTCCAAGGTTATGGCGAGTCTATCATCGATTATAATCATGAAAATACCTCGATTGGTTTTGGTATCGTGCTTAACGATTGGAAGGGTTTTTAGTATTAATATTCATCCTAACCATAAAGCATGCAGCGCCAAAGCATGCAGCACCTAGCCCCTTATCAAACCGGACTATGGCTGGCAGAGTATCTAAGTATACGCTGCCAGTTATGCCGCGTTAATCGTAGCACCTCACAGCACTCATCAAACATACTCAATCCTGTATCTGACTCCTTACCGAACAATCCTTCGAACCTTACCAATCTGCGTCGTTTTTTTGATAAACGACTAAATCATGGTCTGCTCTGTTCGCATTGTCATCATAGTATAGGCTGGTTGCCCAAGCCCTTTCAGGTCGACATCGCGGCTGCTAGTACGCTCTCTATCCAAGCAGCGACTTATTATGATTACCCGATGCGCCAAGCGATTCGTGCGTTTAAACATTCTGAGGACATGACCAAGCTGCCCTTATTGCTACACGCTCTGCGTCAATTGCCACGCCCGCACGGTTGTCATTATGATAACAGTGTGATTGTCGCCATGCCGACCACCGCTCAACGACTGATCAAACGTGGCTTTGATCCCGTTAGTATTTTATCAGCGCACTTATCTAAGCATTGGCAGATACCATTGTGGCATGGGGTGCAGCGTATTGATAACACCATCAGTCAGCAAGGACTGAGCCGTGCTGAACGCTTGAATAATTTGGACAATGCCTTTGCCTTAATCGAAAAGCCAGCCGTCAAGCGTATTATCTTATTCGATGATGTTGCCACCACTGGTGCTAGCCTGCAAGCATTAGGACGTACACTGCACAGCTCATTCGGCGTTGCACCGCTTGATCAGCATCAACCCTCCCATGGATATCATCTTTTTGCCTATGCATTAGCGCACGGTAACCAGTGATAGATTGTCACTAATCTATTATCACTAATCTATTGGTGTCTACTATTATGTTGCTAATGTGTTACCTTACCGCTATATTATGAATATACTTTAGTTAAATTTGTTATTTCTCTATACTTTTCGATATAACCGTTACCACAAGGCTATTTACGAAATTAAATGGAATAAGAATTGCATGATTGCATAGAAGTTTTATAGGTAATTAAAAATATAAAACAAGCGATATAAGCTTCATTACCATAAAGACTAAGTATTTATTGCCTTTAAGAAATTAGAGCTGCACACAGCCATAAATAGGATTTGATGTGAACGCATCTGCGAAAAATGTACCTTACCAATTGCGAATGAACAGCTCAGGATTTACCCTGATTGAGCTGATGGTAACGATTGCTGTGCTTGCCATTATTGTCAGTATAGCAGCGCCTAGTATGAGTACGCAGCTGGCCAATCAGCGCGTTAAGTCGACTGCTGCGATGTTGGAAAATGCCCTTAAAGAAACCAAGGTCGAAAGCGTGATTCGGCGACAGGCTTTGGAGTTCAGTTTCGATGATAGTACTCATTCGATGGTCACAAAAACCAAGGGTGTTAGCCCCGATGAGGTGGCAAGCTATAGCTATAGCTCAAAGAGTATCATAAAGGCGGGAAAATCTTCGATTACATTTAATCCAAGTAAGCGCGCGGATGCAGTTGTTTATAACATATGTGATAAAAACTCATCTGTTACGATGCAGGTTATCGTTACTGCAGTTGCTAATATAAGTACCGCAGCAGGAGGAACTTGTTAATGCCTCAGTTTGATAACCAAAGTGGAGTAGGCCTAATTGAAGTCATGGTGGCTTTGTTACTATTGGCAGTCGCTGTATTAGGGTTTAGTGCTTTGCAGATAAATGCGTTGAATGCTACGGATGAGAGTTTGGTACGTAGTCGTGCTATGAGTATGTCAAAACAACTATCAGAAAATATGCGCTTAAATACTTTAGCTACTGATGATTTTATGACAGCGTTAAACACCCTGAATCAAGGTACAGATAATATCACTGAGTATTGTGCGAAAGTGGCACAGGCAAGCAGCAGTTTTGATCAAGATAGCTGCAAATCAGACGCTTGTAACGCCGAAGAAATAGCAGCATTGAACACGTGGCAGGCAGCCAATTTAGGCTGTGAACAAGATATCATGTTAAACATGACCACTTGCCCAGATATGGCTGATATAAATGCTAGACAATGCATTATTACTTCGTGGGGTAAAACAATACCTGTTTTAGATGACAGTGAAGACAATGCTTGTGGCAACAGTAGTGGTTCCTACAAAGTAGGGTCGCATTGTCTGATAATGGAGGCTTATTAATGAGAATCTCAATGCTTCAAGATTGTCGGAAACGCCAAATGGGATTTACATTAATAGAACTCATGGTATCGCTGTTTTTAGGTCTGCTTGTATCTGCTGCTGCAGTACAAGTCTATATGATCAATGCGAAAACAGCAGGCATACAAACAAGCGCCTCAGAGTTAGTCGAAGATGCTGCCTTTAATCTACCTATAATAGAAAGAAAAGCGCGTCTTGCAAACTTAGGATTAGCAGATAAGGTTGCAGCCGACCAACCTGGTTCTGGTATCGCTTTAACGAGCGCTGAGAATGCAATAGAGGATGAGGATGGCAATAAAGCTTTAGATAGCTTTCGTAATCCCAAAGACTTAGGTGGTGATCCAAAAGTACCCAAAAATATTACTTTAGGTGGCTCTCCTGTAAATGTTGCTTTATTAACTCGTACTGGTGATCAAACGGTAGGTACTGAGACAAATGAGTGGACTGGAGCGAGCAACACGAGCTCGAAAAGTGGTCAGCTGACCATACAGTACCGTGCGCCACAAGACATGTATGACTGTGAAGGTAAGTTGGCGCTAGGTCCAAGAAAGGTCACTATCGGTGGAGTAAAAGAAGTCATCGATGGCCAAATCATTGTAGAGCGCTTCTATCTAAGAGCACCTGACGCATCAAAACCTACAGAGCTTTCTTTGTATTGTGATGCAGGAAAGTATATTACCGAAGTTATGGATGAGTATACTGAACAAAGTAGGCCAGATGAAAAGCTATCTGAATCTGTTGAATTTGAAACCAATAATACAATCAGAGATTTTGGTGATGCTGGTCAGGAGGTTATGACCCATGTGGATTACTTCGATATATTATTATCGACCAGAGAGGGCAATCAGCTACAGTATTATACGGTAAACGACTATCTAGATTTGGACCTTGAAGATCAACCGCCTATTATAGGAATAAAGTACGGTTTGATTTTGCGCTCTGATAATGCAGTGTTGAATGAAGAAGGCCCATCTGAATTCACTGTATTGGGTAAAACCTCCACCCTAAATAATGGTTTGAGCAAAAAATATCTGCGCACGGTAGTAGAGTCGTATGTGACATTAAGAAATATAAGTGTTATGGATGATTAAGCAAAACCTGATGTGTAAACCTGTCTCGCTTAGGTAATAATATTATGAATAAATATCCTAAATATCAGCTGCCAGCCTCCCAGAATGGAGCTACACTAATCGTAGTTTTAATGTTTTTGCTATTAATTATTGTCGTAGGCGTCATTGCTGTACGAAATAGCATGACGTCATTACGTTTGGCGACTAGCGATCAGGTAGATACCTTACTACTAACGACTTCAGATACATCCAACAAGAATATTGAAAATATCATTAATGATCCGACATACAGCAGTGAAAAAGCCAATATTCTTGGGTCACTTGGTTTTTTTGGTTATTTCTTGAATACTGGTGCCACATCAAACCGTGGTGATCAGGTGCTGTTCTGTTATCGTCCACGCCAAAGCTATTTTTTTAAGATGTCTGAGGCAACTATTATTACCCCATCGGGGCAAAGTAAGTTGGTAGGCGGTGCAGGTTCAAGCGGTTTTTGTCGCCCTAGTCAAGCTGGCGATTTTGTCAATGCTCGTCAAAACGTCATGACTCAGGTGTCAGTGACCAGGCCAAACACACAGTCATTACCAGTGACACCATTTGGCAATGTGCCGCTAGAGATAACCATCAACTCAGATGATGCGACCAGTAGCTCGCCAAGCTTTCGCATACACTCCACCTCATTTTTGCCAGCGATGTCAAAAGTATCAGACGCAAAGATTACCGAGTGTCTAAAAAAACCTAGCGAAAATGCTGCATCATTTGTAGCTGGAACTGACGAAGATGACTCTACTCAAAATACATATTTTGGCGAGACGCGTAACGAGTGTTTGGCCAAGATTGGTGTACCAGCCAAGGTACTAGTCAAAGAAGCCAAGCTAGAAAACAATGTCGATTCCGAGAACTGTATAAATGAAGGTTATGGTAAAGGTGACGGTAAAATATCTCAAGCGTGTCAGGATTTATTGGGCTTAACGCCGAATGGCAATATCGCTCAATCAGCAAAGTAACGTGGCCAATATCTATAATTCGCATATAGTAGGAACTAAATATGAAACTCATTCAATCGACCTTTGCCTTATCACCACAGTTTCGTCCTGCTGCTATCACGTTGGCGGTGGGTGCGTTCTTGGCGTCTTCAGTGATAACCCATGCTGGTACCTCCTATGATAGCAGTGGCGATCCAAGCTATAACAAAATTGGCGATTTGACTATTTATCAACCCAGTAGCGAATCGAATAAACCTACGCTAACTTTGATGTTAGATAAATCAGGAAGTATGAAAGGGGATTATAGTTTCATTAGAGATTATCTTTTTGAAGATACTAGGGTCTATCGGGCTTATAGCACCAGAAGACAATGTTTTCCCTTTATTGGCTGTTTCAATGTAAGAGATAAAAATTTTTATTATTTTAGTCCCAATAATGTACCTGCCAACCTTGTAAAAGAAGACTGGGTTCAAAAATATACAGTTAAAGGCTTGGTAGGCAAAGACAACCAGTTATGTGTAATGAGAGACAATCCGATCTCTAATCCTAATAATGATTTAGCTGATAGTTACTTACCTCTGAGGTCGATTAGAGATGGTGTAGCGCTTGAAGCTTGTTTGCTAAATGGAGAGGTAAAATACGATCGTATGTCTTCTCTAAAAAATGCAATATATGAGCTCATACAGCTTGAGAATATGAATGAAGATATAGCGCTTGGTATTGGAGCATTTGGTTACGGAAATAGTAAGCAAGGACAAATAAAGGTTCCTGCAAAACCATTGGATGCGACCCAAAAGCAGAATATCCTCGCGTTTTTAGGCAATCTGAATGCTTCTGGTGGCACACCGATGGCAGCAGCCTATACTGATGCTGGTGCTTATATGTTGGGCAACAGCTCAGCTGGTGGAATAGCTAACAACCAGTACAGCGGTATGCTATCAACTTCAGATACTGAAATTGTAAATAGCAATACGTACAGGGCACCAGAAGCTCAGCAATGCGGCGCAGAAGGTATCTATCTACTCACTGATGGTTTACCCAACAGTATGGGCGAAAGGTCTACGTTAGAGAGTATGATGAAAACATCATTGAATCTTTCTAGCTTTTCTTGTCCTGATTCAGGTGGGCTGCTAGAGGGCGCTGAAACAGAAAATAACCAATGGAAGTGCATGGGTGCATTTGCAAAAAAACTGAGGACAGAGCGCCAAGTGACAACAGCAATGGTTGGTTTTGGTGCTACGTTTGATACTGTAAACAATCCAAATAATTATACGTCAGTAGAGCGCACGTTGACTAGGTTTACGGACAGTGATGGCGCGCCTTATAGATATAATAAAAAGTATTACGACTGCTCGCAGATTTCGGCTACTGCCAATCCTGATGCACGCAATGCCTGTAACCTAGGTATGGAATCAGGTATATATGATACTGATAGTGTCAGTGTTGGTGGCTATGGACAAGGTGGGTTTTTCTTTGCTAAAGATACAAAGGACATCGTTGGTAGTGTCTTATCTGTTATACAGGAATTAGAAACGGATTTACCCAGTATTCCTGCAGGTACTATCACTGTGCCCGCAGATCCTCTAAGTAGTCTAGGCATCAAACCTTACGCCTATCTGCCGATGCTAGAGCCCAAGGTAGGCAGTGACGCAGCAATATGGTCAGGTAACTTGAAAAAATACCATGTCAAACAAGCCACGCTATATGGAAAAAATGGCGATAGACTCTATGTCGATGATGACGGTGACGGCTTTCCTGATGACTTGAATCCAAATGCACAAGATATCTGGAGTACACAAAACCAAACGGTACTTAACGAAGCTGGCGTTAGTATTAATGTAAATAATAGAATCACAGCGGGTGGCTTTTATGCTCAGTTAAAGACTCCAAAGACTCCAAAGACTACAGACAATACCACACGTAATGTCTATGTCGAAAATATTGTGGGTGGCAAAACACAGCTGCTTAAAGTAGGTGTCAAAGACGGCGTACTGCAAGGATTCGATACGCTTGATGACTCATATACCACTTTGACCAAATTATACTTACTAAATTTCCTAGGTTATAATGCCAGCCCGACTCAGGCTGCAGCGGATGCTATCGATGCTGCCACTGATAGCGTACAAGCAGAGCTTGAAAAAATAATTGTCAACCCACCAGGCGATATAAAAGTGCTGGGTGGTGTCATCCACTCGAGACCGACGCTCATCTCTTATGGCGCCAACATCAACGCCAATGACAAGGACAGTGATGGCGATGGAAAAATAGATGCCGATGCAGGCATGGTGGCCACTGATGAGAGTAGCCGTGAGGATTATGTCATGTTTGGCTCGATGGAAGGTGCTTTGCATATTGCTTCCGCAGAAACTGGGCAAGAGAGTTTAGCATTTATCCCAAAGACCATACTTAATGAACAAATTGAAGCTTTACAGCCTGAAAGTACGATCGTCGATGCACCTGTATTCGGTGTTGATGCACCATGGTCAGTACAAGGCAGTTATAAGTACAACTTTAGCTCTCCCACATCTGAATCATCTGGAAAAATCCTCGCTGATAAAGTTTACGTCTATGGTGGTCTACGCCAAGGTGGCAAGGGAATGTATGGTCTAGATGTTAGCAGTCTAAGTAGCCCTAAAATGCTATTTAGCATAAATAACAGTACTGATGGCTATCAAGCATTGGGAAAAGTGTGGAGTGAGCCGGTGTCTGGCAAGATAAAAGTTGGCACGGGTAAAAACAGCATCAAGGATGTGATTATCTTCGGTGGTGGTTATGATGAATGCTACGAAGATCCGACATTCCGCTTGGATGCAACTGACAATGAGTTTGAAGATTGCAATAAATCGATGACGGACGGCAATGCGGTATATATCGCAGATGCCAAGACAGGTGATGTGATTTGGTCAATATCAGGCCGAACGTCAGGTGCCTCGGGCAAGCATATCCAAGTGCCAGAGATGAAGCACAGTGTCGTCAGTAAAATTACAACCTTGGATCGTGATGATGACGGTATGATCGATCATCTGTATTTTGGTGACTTGGGCGGCCAGTTATTCCGCGTGGATCTGCGGAATGGGCAAGCTATCAGCGGTAGTGCAGGTATCAATAACTTTACTCGCCGCATCGTAAAGGTACTCGATGGCAACTCTGGTACGCTGGTCGAGAAAGGCTTACAGCGCCGGTTCTATGGTCAGCCTTCAGTGAGCTTTTATAAAGATCAAAGCGTTCTGTTTGCACTAGTCAATATCGCCTCTGGTGATAGAAGCAATCCAATATCACGCTTGCGCAATGATATCCCTAGCCAGTCCGATCGATTGTTCGGAGTCATTGATCGAGATATTGCCAGTCCAGGACTTTATGGAGAAGACACAAAAATTACGTTAGCCACTGAGAACCTCGATTCAGATGATTTAATCGAATTGCCGTTTAATCAAAACGATGGCAGTGTAACCAAAGCAGGTGTTAAAGTACCAATGCGACCAAATGTCGCTACGTCCCAAGGTTGGTTCTATCCGTTAAATCAGTTTGATGGCAATAGTAAAGTCAAAAATGTCAAATCCATGGGTGATGGTATGGCCATTGGTGGTCTTTATTATATGACTGCATACAGCCCAGAGATGAAATATGATGAGACCAGTGGCTGTGCCGCTCAGATTGTTGGTGGTTCAGAGCGTCAAATATATTGTTTGCCTTATGGTATCTGTGAGCAAGAGGATGCTACAACAGACAAATCATCAAATGGTACAGGTGGGTTTGTACGCGCAGGCAAGGGAATTCAAGAGCTGGCATTTGGCGCCTTTAATCCAGAGAACCCTACGACACGTATTATGTTAGGTACCCAGTCATTCAGTGAGTTAGTCGACTCAGGCAATCGTATTGAGTTCGGTGGTGCTTGGTCATCAGATAATGAGTCAGGACTAGATACCAACTGTCCTGGCGGCAATTGTGGAGGATCGAGTACTGGTGCAGATAATGTAAACGCTAGTGGCTCCGGTGGTGGTAATGTCAGTATTATGGACTATCGTTTATTTACCACTAGATGGTATGAGCAGCTATCGGAGTCAGTTAATGACTAGATATGGCAACAGCATACAGCGGTTATTGAGCGGTGTGTCAGCAAGTCGCTACCCAACTGCCCAAAAGGGCTTCACCCTTATTGAAGTGATGATTGTTGTCTTTATCTTAGCTATTTTGGCGGCTATCGCAGTACCTAGCTATCGCCGTTATGTCATCATCAATGCTGAGCGTGATACCCAAGCTAGAATGCTGCAGTTACAATTAGAGCTAGAGCGTTGGCGTGCTACTGCTCTGACTTATAAAGGCTTTGTACCACAGACAGTAGATAGCAATGGCGATACTGATTACAGCTACGCAGATGCGGATGATACCATCATTAATGTGCCTGCCGGTAGTGGCGATGATTACACCTATCGTATTACTCTAGTTGATGGCGATACATCAGGCACGCCTGTCAGCTTAGTAGCAAATCCCGGTGTGGACAATGTCACAGGACGCACATGGAAGATGCTTGCAGTACCTAATTCCACTCGTTATATTAAAACTGGAAGCAAAATCATGCTTACCAGTTCTGGTATCAGATGTATGACAACGACAAGTATCGCGATTGGAGCAGATGATTGCGGAAATGGTGCTCAAACATGGTAATGGTAAAAAATACATATAGACAAGTCAAAGATGAGCGCGGATTTACGCTGATAGAGCTAATGATTGTGGTTGCTATCATCGGTATCTTAGCAGCTATAGCTTACCCAAGCTATCAAGGCTATATCGAAAGGGGTCACCGTGCTGATACGATGAGCGAGCTACAAAACATCGCTGCTACTATCGAAAGTCGCAAGCTGGCGCAAGGGCAATATAGCAATGCGTTACTCACTGGTCTCGGTGGTAACTTCCCACAAAGTAATTCACTCTATACGATCAGCTTTGATCCAGATCCGCTAACCTCTCAATGGACAATAACGGCAAAGCCTATTAATGGAAATAGAATGAAAAGTGATGGAACGTTAACTTTGAATTATCAGGGTCTTAAATGCCGTGATAGTGCTTGTGGCACTGGCAGTGAATGGCGATAAATGTTAAACATTTATAGTAACTGACAAAAAACGTCAGCCAAAATTACTATTTGCTCTCAAAAGTATATCAGTTGACAATTTTCAGTAGGTTAGCAGTAACATTGGTAGCTCTATGTAAGGATTATAAGACAATAAATGTCTAAGTGATGCCAGAACTAGGAGTTATAGCCTTGTTTTAGCTATAAAAACAACAATAGTGATATTTTGGCACGCTACCTGCAACAGTTATAGTAAGAAAGAAATTTATCATATCTCTAAAGATAAAATGCGCTAATAGCCAGCTATCTTTATATACCCCTAAAGGAGTTCTTATGAACACTGCACAAAAAGGTTTTACCCTAATCGAACTAATGATCGTTGTTGCTATTATCGGTATTCTAGCTGCGATCGCTATTCCTCAGTATCAGAACTATGTTGGCCGTGCCAATATCGCAGCAGCAGTATCTACCATAACAGCCAATAAAACTGGTTTAGAAGAGTACGTTATGGAGTATGGTGAGTTTCCAGATGGTACAACTGAGGCTAAAGCGGCAACAACAAAAACGGAAAATGGACAAGTTGTGCAGGTACCTGCTGTACGTGGTGAAACACCTCAGGATTTAGGCATCGTTAGCCCATCATTTGGTACTGTTAAGATTGACGATACTGGAAACGGTGCAGGTGTTATCGAGGTTACATTCAATAGTGGTAACCCAGGTATTAACGGTAAACAAGTACAACTTGTTCGTGATGCGAATGGTACTTGGAAGTGTGTTAGTAACGTAGATGAGAAGTTTGAAAATAAATCATGTGCTATTGACACATCACTGACTCCAATCACTTAATAGACCCGCTAGAATGAAAAAAGCCAAGCATGATGTTTGGCTTTTTTTATATCCAAAATACGTGTTAGTACAACGAGTACATTAAGAGTCTATAACGTAAGAGGTTATTTGATATGGAGTCATCGAATAAAAACCGCGTTTCGCTATCACAGTCAGGGTTTACGCTAATCGAAATGATGGTTATTGTTGCTATTATCAGTATTTTAGCAGCGATTAGTATGGCTAGTTATCAGACACATGTACGAAAAACGCAGGTAATGACTATTTATCAAGAAATTAATAGTTTTCGAACGCCGTATCAGATGTTGATGAATGAAGGGTCAGGAGTGACTGATTTTAGTCCTGCTGGATTAAATCTGGCAGGAAGTTCGAATTATTGTCAGTTTAATGTGATACCGCCTAATATAGACACTGCAACACCTAATGCTGTTACCTGTCATATTCAAAACCTCAGTTATCTATCAAATGAGCAGATAAGTCTTAATTTAACAGCAAACGGTAAATGGGACTGTACAGTGTCTACTGGTATATCAAAGTCTTATTTGCCTCAAAATTGCCAGTAAAATGAGCGAATAAAAAACCACCTAACAGCATATCGCCATTAGGTGGTTTTTTATTGGTTCAGTATATTGGAGTTATCTTAACGTATTACCTATCTCTCTAAATACTGAATCTTACCTTCTACACCATCCCACTTTTCCGCTTCTGGCATTGGCGGCTTCATCTCTGTGATGTTTGGCCATTTTTGTGCCAAATCAGCATTGAGCTCAATGAATATCTCTTGTCCTTTAGGCACTTCATCTTCTGAGAAGATTGCATTTGCAGGGCATTCTGGCTCGCATAGCGCGCAGTCGATGCATTCATCAGGATCGATGACGAGGAAGTTCGGGCCTTCATAAAAGCAGTCCACAGGACAGACTTCCACACAGTCGGTGTATTTGCAAAGAATGCAGTTATCTGTAACGACAAAGGTCATAGTGAGGTCTACCTGTTATTGATTTGGCTTTTGGCTAAATAGAATAGTCGAAAATAAAGCGTATTTTAGCGCCTTTACTACGATTTGACAATTCCCTTTAATGACTAATGATTTTTTTCAAATGATAGATCAAATCATGCGCTTGTTTGGGTGTTAGGTTGTCAGGGTTAATAGCGTTAAGCTCATCTTGCAAGCTAAATAGCTGATTTTGCTGTGGATTATTATTCGTAGTTCTAGTTTGGCTATTACTGCTGCCATTTTCTTTTTCTGCCTCGTCATTATAAGCCTGCTGGCGTTTATCCTTTACTGACTTAGCTAAGTCATTTTTGTCATCAACTTTATCGATTGCAACTTTTTCGTTTTCTGTTTTTACGCTATTTATTTTCAAGTTGTCTACTTTCAAGTTGTCTACTAGGTAGCGCTTGGCATCATTTAATACCTGAGTAGGAATCCCCGCCATTTTTGCCACGTGTAGTCCAAAGCTAGAGCTGGCAGCGCCCTCACGTATTTGATGCAATAGCAATAATTGGCCATCGACTTCACTAGCGGCGACATGGACATTACGAATATTGGCATGGCTGCTTTCAGCGTAATTTGTACTCTGCGCCAATTTTGTCAGTTCAAAATAATGGGTGGCAAATAATGTCAGGCAGCCAATCTCGACCAAGCGATTGACGCAAGCGTGGGCGATTGCGAGACCGTCAGTCGTCGCCGTACCGCGTCCGACTTCATCCATCAATACGAGTGACTTATTGGTCGCTTGATTAAGAATGTTAGCGGTTTCAATCATCTCAACCATAAAGGTTGATTTACCGCCTGCTAAATCATCAGCTGAGCCAATACGAGTAAAGATACGGTCGATATCACCGATATGCGCACTAGATGCTGGGACAAAGCTACCGCAATGAGCGAGCAAGACGATCAGCGCAGTTTGGCGCATATAAGTAGATTTGCCGCCCATGTTAGGGCCAGTGATGAGGAGCAGTCTTTCAGGATGTCCTTTTTCAGCGTCATCAACATGGGCACTACCCAGCACGCAGTCGTTCGCGACAAAATAATTTGTACTTGATGCAGCGCCGTTCCGATTGTTCGCGTTCGCTTGATTTAATGCCGCTTCGACGACGATATGGCGACCTTGTTGAATATCGATACTGGTTTGGTTGTTATTATTCAAGCCACTTTTTGAATGATTGTTTTCTAACCCGCTAGCGTCTTTTAAGTCGTTACTCATGACTGGGCGCTGCCAGTGATAAGTGATCGCAAGTTGCGCCCAATTACTAAGCACATCTATTTGCGCAATAGCCGCGCTTAGCTGTTGTAGTTCCGCTAAATGGCTGCTTAATAATGTCAATAGTTCGTGATATAGCTGTTTTTCACGAGTCAATGCTAAGCTTTGCGCACTTAGATATTCGGTCTCGACTTCTTTTAGCTCATCGGTGATAAAGCGCTCACTGCTTTTCAGGGTTTGCCGCCGGATAAAATGCGCTGGTGCATTCTTCGCCTGCATTTTGGGCAATTCAAAATAAAAGCCGCTAACTTTATTAAAGCCTACTTTTAGACTCGGTAACTGACTCTCTTGACGCGCGCGCTCTACCATCTTATCCAAGGTCACTTGGATATTATCATGCAGATGGGTTAAGCGATCAAACTCTGCATCAAAACCTGCGGCTAGCATGCCGCCATCACGAATATGCGCGGGCGGTTCTGCGATAATAGCGCGCTCAATCAGCTCAGCGACTGATTGCACCGCAGGTAACTGCGCAGGCAATTGCTGCATCAGCATGGGCAACAGTCCTGCCTGCTCATGGCTGATACCTGCATTTATCAGTAGAGTAGTGAGCTGGGCGCTGCTAGCAATACCATCAGCAAGCTTACGCAGGTCACGCGGCTTAGCGCTCATCAGCCCGATACGGCTACTGATACGCTCAATATCACCGATAGCATTTAAGGTTTCGCGTAAATTGCTGACCAATGAATGTTTTTCTAAATTTTGCTTAAGCTGTTTGTTTTCATCCGATTGACTGTCTGTCTGTAAAAGGTTGGCTATCGCCTCTAAGCGCAAATTGATACGTGCATGCTGACGTAGTGGACGCTTCATTTGCTGCACCAATAAACGACGTCCCATCGGCGTCTGACAGTGATTGAGCACGGATATCAGCGACGTTCCATTGCTGCTGACGGGGGTAAACAGTTCAAGATTTTGCTGACTATTGGCATCAATGATTAGATAGTCATCGCTGTACTCGACGATAAGCTGGTTAACTTGTGGCACATGGCGCTGTTGGGTTTGCCGTGCATAATGAATAAGGGCGGCACAGCTAGACTGGCTAAGCGTGGCATCGCTAATTCCTAGACCATCGAGGCGTTGTACCTCAAACTGCTGACAAAGGGTTGCGCTGGCATGCTCACGATGAAAGTCATTGGCAGCGACTTCGATGATAGGGCAATCAAGATTTTGCCGTAGCCATGTCAACCAATCTTCGCCATTACCACTACTATTTACATCGCTATGACTGAGTGCCTCGCTAATGATACATTCACTCGGGGCAAAGCGTGCGAGCACCGTCAGCATTTGAGTTTGTAAGCGTTCGATATCATCGTTATGTGCTGTCAGGCTTTGAGTTGTCAACGTGCCAGCCGCTAAATCCATTTGACTGATTGCGGCTTGCAAAGGTTGGTTGCTGTTGCCTTTAGGCATAGCAATATCAATAGCAACCACGGTCGGGGTGTGATTGGGCGCAATTAAGGCGTCATCAGTAATCGTACCAGCGGTCAGGGTTTTTACCACTTCACGGCGCATGATAGTGCCAGCTGCCGATTTACTTTTATCTTTCTTTTGCTTCTCGCCCATTGTCGGTGTATTGGACGGGCTGCTAGTGCCAGTAGCTGACTCGTCAACTTGCTCACAAACAACCACTGTCTGCCCAGCCGCAATCAGCCGCGCCATATAGCTGTCAGCGGCATGAAAGGGCACGCCTGCCATCGCAATAGTATTACCAGCTTTATCGGTACCGCGGCGGGTCAAGGTAATGTCTAAGATTTGCGCGGCACGTTTGGCATCATCAAAAAATAATTCATAAAAGTCACCCATCCGGTACAGCAGCAGTGCTTGCGGATAATTGGCTTTCATGGTTAGATATTGCACCATCATCGGCGTATGGTCTGCCAAATGATAGATGGCATCGCCTATGACTAACGGTTCAGCTGAATGAGGATTTTGAGCGGACGGCTTAGCGGTCATGCAGAGTCTCTTTTGGTTCTTATGAGTTTACTGTGGGCGAAATAAGTGTTTTTATAATAATAAATAGTTAAGGATAGTGAGCAAATCATGCCGTTAAATGAGGTGATTAAAAAGCTAAATAATTTAAAGCCATAAGCGCTATTTTAACACGTCCTACAACGTTTTTACGTCGGCAAATATCTACTCATTGCCCTTGTATCCATCATCGTCATAACCATATATAATGACGGCACACTTAATTGGGCGATACTTCATTAGGCAAGATTTTATTATAAAGTTATTAGGCAATCGTTTATTGGACTGCCTTAAATGAAACCGTAATCAGCCAAATAATGAATAAGCAGCGAGTAAAGCGCTGTCATGCGTACTAATTATCGAATATTTCCATAGGTCAAAAAATTATGTTATCAAAGATTATAGGCAGTGTGGTTGGCACCAAAAATGACCGCGAATTAAAACGCATGCGCAAAGTGGTCAGCAAGATCAACGCACATGAGGCGACGATACAAGCCCTGTCTGATGAGCAATTACAACAAAAAACCGAAGAGTTTAAAGCAAGACACCAAAATGGTGAAAGCTTAGATGCATTATTACCGGAAGCGTTTGCGGTTTGCCGCGAGGCATCGCTACGCGTCAATGGCATGCGCCACTACGATGTGCAGCTGATCGGTGGTCTCACTTTGCACGAAGGCAAAATTGCTGAGATGAAAACCGGTGAAGGTAAAACCTTGATGGGTACCTTGGCGATGTATCTCAACGCTATCAGTGGCAAAGGCGTCCATCTGGTCACGGTCAACGATTATTTGGCCGCCCGTGATGCGGAATTGAACCGTCCGTTGTTTGGCTTTTTGGGAATGACGGTTGGCGTGATTTATTCACAACAACCACCTCAAGAAAAAATCGACGCCTATCAAGCGGATATCACCTACGGTACCAATAACGAATATGGCTTTGATTATCTACGCGATAACATGGTGTTTAGTTTAGGCGAAAAAAAGCAGCGCTCATTAAACTTTTGTATTATCGATGAAATTGACTCTATCTTAATCGATGAGGCGCGTACGCCGCTGATTATTTCGGGTCAAGCCGAAGATTCTTCACGTATGTATGCATTGATTAATACTATTATTCCGGTGCTAATTCGTTCAAAAGATGAAGAAGCTAATAAGAATAACGAAGAAGAAGATTTTTGGATTGATGAAAAGAACCGTCAGATCGAGATTAGCGAAAAGGGCTATGAAAAAATTGAGCGTTTCCTAATCGAAGTGGGCGAGCTGGGCGAAAACGAAAGTTTATATAGCCCAAGCCGTTTGCCGTTATTGGCACACGTCCAAGCAGCCATCCGCGCCCATCATGTATTTGTCAAAAACGTCCATTATATCGTCGATGATGGCGAAGTGGTCATCGTTGATGAAAACACCGGTCGTACCATGCCCGGTCGTCGTTGGTCAGAAGGGCTGCATCAAGCGGTCGAAGCCAAAGAAAACGTCGAGATTCAAGCGGAGAACCAAACGCTGGCAACCACCACATTCCAGAACTATTTCCGTCTCTATGACAAATTGTCTGGTATGACCGGTACGGCTGATACCGAAGCGGCAGAGTTCAAATCAACGTATGACCTAGACGTCATCGTGATTCCAACGCACGAGCCCATTGCGCGTATCGATATGGATGACCAGATTTTCTTGACCAAATTAGGAAAATATAAAGGCATCATTCGTGAGATTAAAGAGATTCAAGCCAAAGGTGCGCCAGTATTGGTTGGTACGGCGACGATTGAAGCCAGCGAAGAATTGTCGTACTTACTGGATCAAGAAGGCGTCAAGCATAACGTCCTAAATGCCAAGCAGCATGAGCGTGAAGCCGAGATTATCGCGCAGGCTGGTAGCCCAAAATCGGTCACCATCGCCACCAACATGGCCGGTCGTGGTACTGATATTATCCTTGGTGGTAACTGGCAGTCGTTTATCGAAGACATTGATTCGGTCAGCCCAGAAGAGATGAAACGCTTGAAGGCAGAATGGCAAGTCAAACATGACCAAGTCGTTGCGGCTGGTGGTTTGCATATCATTGGTTCTGAGCGCCATGAATCACGCCGTATTGATAATCAGCTACGTGGTCGTGCCGGTCGTCAAGGTGACCCTGGCATGTCGCGCTTCTTCTTATCGCTCGAAGATGACTTGATGCGTATCTTCGCCGGTGACCGCGTTGTCAATATGATGCGCGCCATGGGACTCAAAGAAGACGAAGCCATTGAGCACAAAATGGTCTCCAAATCGATCGAAAACGCGCAAGGTAAAGTTGAGAGCCGCGATTTTGATGCGCGTAAAAATCTCCTCAAGTATGATGATGTTGCCAATGAGCAGCGTAAAGTGATCTATGGTCAGCGCGATGATTTGCTCGCAGATATGGATCTGTTAGAGGCCATTGAAGTCATGCATCATGAAGTCTATAACGCCATGATTAGCCAATTTATCCCACCAGGTTCTATCGATGACCAATGGAATGTTGATGGATTGGAAGATGAGCTTGAGGATGAGTTTAAGATATCAATGCCGATTAATGATTGGCTAGATGAAGATCGCCGCCTAGATGAAGAAGGGCTACGCGCCAAAATCATTCAGACAGCACTGGATCATTATCATGGTCGCCGTGAGCAAATGGGTGAAAAAGATGCCGCCCAGCTTGAGCGTCACTTTATGCTGCAAAGCCTAGACAAGCACTGGAAAGAACATTTGACGCAAATGGATCAGCTGCGCAAAGGTATCCATCTGCGTGGTTATGCGCAAAAAAACCCTGAGCAAGAATATAAGCGGGAATCGTTTGAGTTATTCCAAATGATGCTAGGGGCGATTAAGTCAGAGACGGTACAAGATTTATCACGTGTCCATATCCCGACCAAAGAAGAGCTGGCGGCATTAGAAACGCAGCAACGTGAGAATGCTGCGCATATGCGCATGCAATTCGAGCATGATGATATCGACAACTTAGATAGCAATGCGGACAATAATGCAGCAGAGCAGGGGCAACCACAAAACCGGAACCCTAATAGCGGCGCGGCAGGGATAGGTGCTGGTAATAATGCGGATCGCAACTTTAGAATCGGTGATGAGCCGAATCCATACGCTGGTATGAATATCAGCCGTAACGCACCTTGCCCTTGTGGTTCGGGACTTAAATATAAGCAATGCCACGGCAAAATCTAAAGCTAAAGCGTTACCATTAGGGATAAGTAAGCCGTCCTAAAAGCGTTTTCAATGGTCGTAACAAGCCCTCATCTAACATAGATGAGGGCTTTTTTTAACGCTTATGAAAAGTATAGTCACAATCTCCTAAAAACGCGACAATAGCAGCACTGTATGATGGTTCGATATTACTTTTCATTGACTATACTTGCTAAGTGGATAAGACTATTCAGTTAATTATTCAAACAATAAGCAATGGCTTTGTAGCGATTGTTTACAAATTCAGCATAGGCGTGAATTTATGGACACGCTATAGTGTTTAACATATTTATTTGGGAGCGTATTATGAATGTAGAATTATTAAAACAGTTGCGTACCTCTGTTGTGATGACAGGTTTATTGGCCGGTGCTCTAACGGTTGGAGCCTGTCAACAAAAGCAAGAGCCTGAGCAGAGCCTAGAAGACAATATAAGTGAAGAGCAATCTGTTCCTATGTCTGCCGAACCTGCCGAGCCCAATAATGTGATAGTCGCTCCACAAGATGCGTCAGCCAGTGAGGTAGAGGATGATACTGTTGCTTCGGTGAACGGTGGGGTGACGCAGATAAACTATCTGTGTGCTCCTGAGTTGCAAGTTACAGCAACTTATAAAGATACCGATAACCAAGTGGTCATTGCTACCGCTCAAGGCACAACAACCTTGATGAAAACCAATGACGCTAGCAATCCTGAAGTTTTTGAAGCAAAGACTGCTATGGATGGTGGAGAAGGTTTTGTGCAGTGGCGTGTGGCACACGAAGCGCGTGAAACGGGCGTGATGCGCACAGCAGGTGCAGATGCCGCTAATGTGAACACTTATGAATGTAAGAAAACATCATAATCAATAAGCAAGCAATCAAGAAAAAAGCAACGTTGTCGTTGCTTTTTTTATATCTGATTTTTGAGTTATAGTCAAAATATCCTAAAAACGCGACGGTATTGCTGATATCAATTTTTTATTAACGGTCTATTTCTTTTGAATAGGGCTGCGCTCATGTTCCAAAAACCCTTCCTCTGTCACGTCTAGCTCTTCATGCTTAAGCGTGACTTCGATATTGTCAGTATGGGTGTGGGTACTCTTGTTGACATCGACTTCTTGAATGACATAGGTGTCTTTAGTGATGGTCGCTACTTGACGCGATAAGATAATCTCAATGGGCGCATCACCGATTTCAACTTGCTTGCCATTGATAGTCACGACCGCCTTGCTGTCGAGCGATGGTTCAACATGGCGCAGTATGTCCTTATCATCGTAATTGCCTGACAGTAAATCCTGACTTTCGGCATCATTATATTCGGTGCGGACGGTAATATATTCTTCTACCAACTCAATTGGCACTTGTATCGTCTTGGTTCGAGAGTGCTTAGTGACCGTGACCTTACCCACATCCAAGCGTTCTTTGTTAACGACAGGACGTTCTTCCAGTAACTCTAAACGCCCGCCATTGGCTTTTTGATTCAAGGTAGCCAATGGCTCTCTATCATGTTCAGGAGCAGGAAGTTTGTTTTCAGCACTATGATCAGCAATAGGCGGATTGGTATCGGTTGTTAGGGTTTCATTATTATTATTGGCTGTCATCTTAATCTTCCTTATTATTAAATAGATTTCAAAAATATTTTATTAAAGATTTCTTTTTCATTAAAGGTTTCTTAATGATTATAAAACATCAGGGTTATCAATTACTGTTAACTTGATTATACAACTTGTCGTCATTATAAAACTCGCCACAAAGTACGCTGAATTATAAAAATATGAGTTAGGATGTGTCATCAATTAGCACATTGATACATTTAATGGTCTTAAAATGGCTAAATTTAGCCAAACATCGTCAGAAATCTTGTCGATATGTTCATATTTATGGCAATTCATTCCTTGTTTGGCTGCAATTTTCCTCATTTTAAGCCTCACGATCTAAATGATGACACGCACTGACATAAAAAAAGACCAGAGAGAAACTCTGATCTTTATTAACTGAATGACATATTTAGCTGCTATTAACAGCCATTTAATGCTTATCTACTTAATGAATCTAGTTTTCAGCATCAAGTGATCATTTTTGTATATTGTGTGCCACAAGTTACATGCCACGGGCGCGGCGTACATCTTCAGCAGTGATACCGTCACGGTCGACAATATTGCCTTCACGATCAACCACATTACCATCACGGTCAATATCTAGCTCTTCACGCTGAATGGTCTCAACGATAGTCTCAGTATGACGCTCAGTTGTTTTACCAACGTTCACTTCTTCAGAAACGTAGGTTTCTTTACCAACGCGGGCACGTTCTGCTGAGAGCTCTACTTCGATGCTTTCATTGCCATTCACATCACCGATATGACGATCAGTAGGGCGGTCAACATTGGTACGCTCGATGTTGGCATGCTCTTCTTCTAGTTCAACATCTACATTACGTTCTTCGGTCACGACATGCTTACCGACTTTTACTAGCCCTGCGACGATACGATCTTTGTTAACAGTCAAACGCTCTTCTAATAGCTCTAACTTGTTTGGGGCTTCGTAGTTGTGCTCCGCAATTTCCATACGTTCTGCAGTTGGCACACTGTCAGCAACGAATGATTGGCGATCTTTTTCGTACTGCTCTTTATAGCTGTACTGATAATCATGGTCATAGACGTCCATCGCTTCTACTTGTGCTTGCGTTAAACTATCAAAGAATACATCATCACCAACGATACGTGCTAAACCTGCTGGTACTAATACTTCTTTTGAGCTAAACCAGCCTCCAGCGTCAACAATTAAGTAGCGAATACGACCAGTCGTATCTTCTACTAATGCGCCCTCGATTTTACCGATTTTTTCTTCATTAACACCGTAGGCTGTTTTGCCTGTTGGGTCATAATAGTCATCACCAATAAGATCACGGTGGGTAGCTTGGATGTCTTTTAAACGAATTAGTTGGCTCATTATTATCTTCCTTTTGTATGAGTAAATGATTAATGGTTCTGTTATAAAGCTAAATTGTTATAAAACAGTGATTCGTTATTTTTATGAAAATTTCATTGCTCTATCTAAATCAAGTGCTGTAACAAGCTGTGTTAAGCAATCTCTACATCAACTTGTAATTATCCTAACATCACGATTTCGGATGAGATATATAAGCAAGGTAGCAAAGTGTGAGCTTGAAGTAATTGCGTGTAAGAGGCTGTAAAGGGAACGACAGATATATATATTTGAGTTAAAGATTTCTTACCGAAAAGAACACAATCCGTTTTCAAGAAATGTTACGTATAAAAAAACCGCAGAGCGCTAAGCAATGCGGTTTTATAAAGCGAAGCATTAGAATTTTAATTACAGTCTGCTTTTAAATAACCTGACTGTCTTCTAAATAATCTAATTCTCTTTTAAGTAATGAAGCTTAGTTTTACCAATCGATAATTAAGGCAGTTCGATAGCCACGGCTACTGCTTCACCGCCACCGATACATAGGGTGGCAACGCCTTTCTTACCGCCAGTACGCTGTAAAGAGTTGATCAGGGTAATTAGGATACGTGCGCCAGAGCAGCCAACTGGATGGCCAAGGGCACAAGCACCGCCTTCAATGTTTACTTTGGCATGCTCAATGTTTAGCTCATCCATTGCAGCCATGGTCACCATCGCAAAGGCTTCATTGATTTCCCATAGATCAACATCGGCTACTGACCAGCCTGCACCGGCTAATACTTTTTCGATTGCGCCAATAGGTGCAATGGTAAATTCGCTTGGATGACGCGAGTTCGAAGCCGTTGCCACAATACGTGCTTGATAATCAAGGCCTTCAGATTTTGCTTGCGACTCTTTCATAACTACGACAGCAGCAGCGCCATCTGAGATTGAGCTAGCATTGGCGGCGGTAATCGTACCATCTTTAGCAAAGGCTGGGCGCAACGTAGGAATGCGCTCTGCATTGGCAAGACTGGGCTGTTCATCGGTGTCGACGGTTTGCTCGCCTTTACGCGTCTCAAAAGTAACGGGTTCAATCTCATTTTTGAAATGATCGTCTTTAATAGCAGTGAGGGCGCGATTCAGCGACTCAATGGCAAAGTTATCCATTTGCTCACGGGTATAGCCTTTTTCAATGGCCATTTCTTGGGCGAACTGACCCATTAGTTTACCCGTTTCGGCATCTTCTAAGCCGTCTAGGAACATATGATCCTTGACTTCTTTATGGCCCATACGATAGCCACCACGTGCGCCTGGCATAATATAAGGAGCATTGGTCATGGATTCCATGCCGCCCGCAACTGCGACATCGAAGCTGCCCGCTTTGATGCCATCATGTGCTTGCATCACAGCTTTTAGACCTGAACCACAAAGCTTATTGATAGTGACAGCGCCGGTGGCATCAGATAGACCCGCTTTACGCATGGCTTGACGCGCAGGGCCTTGACCCAAACCCGCTGTTAAGATACAGCCCATAATTACTTCGTCAATCTTGTCCGCGCTAACACCAGAGCGAGCAACAGCGGCTTTAATGGCTGTTGCGCCTAGGTCGGTTGCACTGACGTCTTTTAAAGCGCCTTGGAAGCCGCCCATTGGGGTACGTGCGCCGTTTAAAATTACAATTGCATCATTTGACATTATTGTTGTTCCTTTTCATTTGTTTTAATAAAAATCTGTGTGTTTAAACAAAAAAACGCGACTAAAATCATTTCTGTTAACGATAATATAAGTACGGCTGGATTTTATTCAAGGTTAAAACAATGGCTCATGAATGTGACTACAGTATTATCTATAGCAAAGTCTTAAAAGACTAAAATCAGCCATTATTAAAAACCAGTGATAAGCTTCTAACTTAAGCAAGCTCATCCAAACGAATGCGAACCACTTTATCGGTAATGGTGTTTAGCTTTTCAATTTTTTCAATGGCCAGATTCATCTGACTCTCGACCACTGGTAGCGTCAAGATAATGACGGGTACTTGACCCAGCTTATGGGCAGGCTTTTGTAAAATAGCATCGATGTTGATACCGGCATCGCTAAGTATACGAGTGATATCAGCCAATACGCCAGGATTGTCAAAAGCATGAACGCGTAAATAATAGCCCGTGATCATCTGCTCAGCACGCAAGATAGGCGTATCTGATAGTTGTTCAGGAATAAAAGCTAAGTGCGGCACATGGTGGCCGTGGTTGTTTTGATTACTGTTGCTTTGATCGTCGTTGTCCTTGCTGCCCAACACCCGAACCAAGTCCATCACATCTGCCATTACTGCAGACGCCGTAGCACCAGCGCCAGCGCCATCACCACAATATAGCGTCTGCCCAAGCGGGTGCGAATTGACCAACACCGCATTTTTTACGCCATTCACATTTGCTAGTAGCGCATCTTGAGGAATCAGTGTGGGGTGAACGCGTAGCTCAATACCTGCATCGTCGCCATTGCTGCCTCCGCTATCACGGCGCACCGCAAAGCCTAAGTGTTTGATACGATAACCAAGCTCTTCGGCATAGTTGACGTCTTGTAGGGTGATACCAGTAATGCCTTCACAGTAGACTTTATCAAACTGTAGCGGAATACCAAAAGCAATCGAGGCGAGGAGGGCCAGTTTGTGCGCTGCATCAATGCCTTCGACATCAAAAGTAGGATCTGCTTCGGCATAACCCAGCTCTTGCGCCTCACTCAGCACGTCTGCAAACGGACGACCTTTATCGCGCATTTCGGTCATGATAAAGTTGCCAGTACCATTAATGATACCCGCCAACCAATTGATTTTATTAGCAGCCAATGCTTCACGCATCACTTTGATGATTGGAATACCACCTGCGACCGCCGCTTCATAAGCGACGTGGACATTATTGGCTTCAGCGAAAGCAAAAATCTCATTGCCGTGCTCAGCCAACAAGGCTTTATTTGCTGTCACCACATGTTTGCCGTTTTTGATGGCGTGCATGATGACGTCTTTTGCGAGGGTAGTACCGCCGATCACTTCGATGACGATATCGACATTGTCACTGGCAGCAATGGCCATCAAATCACTGTTTTGCATAATATCGGGATCGATATCATCACGCTGACGGCGCGTACCGACTTCGGTAATAATAATATCGCGTCCACTACGGCGTTTTAGCTCATCTAAATTATCATTGATTAAGTTGATCACGCCCGTTCCGACGGTGCCCAGACCAAGTATCGCTAGTTTGATGGAGTTGCTCACAGTATCCTCAAAAGGTTAAATATAGTGCAGCAATGACCAGCTGTTACGGTATCAGATGCGCTTACGGTACTAAACGTACGGTCTGCGCTCATCTTCCTAATGTCAGTCTTGCCATTGCTTCACTATAGTGGGATAAAAAATGCTTAGATAAAAAAGTATGTGGCTGATGTTGCCTTGCGCTTTATCGTATCATACCGACAAGCGCTTGTGACGTCTACTCAATGTCGCTGTGGTCAACAATATCAAAAATATATAACAGCTACTGAATCAATCGCTCGCGTTTAATTCAGTAGCTTACGTTCAATAGCCTGCGTTCGCTTAGATAGCACCAACTGCTTGAGCCAACTCGGCGGCTGGGAGATAACCACCTACTTGTTCGCCTGCTTCAGTAAATATCGCTGGCGTACCACGCACACCAAGTCTTGCGCCCAATGCCATATGCTCTTGCACCGGATTGCTACAGCTAGGCCCTTGGATATCTGCGCCTATTTTGGCCTGATTCATGGCAGCATTGCGATCCTCACTGCACCAAATCGCCTCCATTTTAGGCACTGATTCTTGACTACGTGGCCATGCGAGATAACGTACCTCGATACCGCGTGCATTGATGTCATTCATCTCTGAATGCAGCTTACGACAATAGCCACAGTCAGCATCGGTAAAGGCGTAGACCACAGCCTTGGTTTCACCTTTTGCAGGATAAATAATCATCTCGCTTTTATCGACGGCTGTTAGCGCTTCTTGCGCAGTACCAGCGACTAAGGCGGCGCTAATATCGACGGGGGCAGCGTCACCAACCGCAATGATTTGCCCTTGAATAATATGCTTGCCGGATTTGTCGGTAAAAAAAGCAGGCAGCCCTTCAGCGGTGACCCAATAGATATCATCCATATCAGTCGGCACGGCGGAGATGATTTTTTCTTCAATGCCAGAGGCGTTTAAGTTGGCTTGTAGTGCTTTAACCACAGCAGCGTCGCTTTCAGTCGTGATTGGGGCAGTGCTGGTTTTGGCTTGAGAGCTATTAACCACGCTAGCATTAGTACTGGTGGCATCGGCGGCATTGTTTGAGCAGCCAGCCGCGACGATGACCAATAAGGCACTCATCATGACCCGAGATAAATGGTTGCGTGAAAAATTAGCAGCAGTCAGCACGGCTTTCGAAAAAGGAGAGAAGGACATAGGGTGTTTCCTTTAGGCAGTCACGCCTAATAAAGGGTTCATAATAAAAGGGCTTTGTATGGTCTCTGACCCATCATGACGAGTAGGTCGTGTGGTAAGAAGGGCGACATTGGCTGGTTTTATCGCATTTATCAATCATAAAGGATAAGTAATCATATACGCTATATTAACATAATTTTTTTAATAACCTCTAAAGGCTATTTTTATACCCATCATAAACATAATGCATCGATGGCGGTTAAATTTGAAAAAATAAAATACATTTGTACTATTTCATATCGTCGCACCTATAGGTAGTCTACTGCTTATAATCACTTTTTATGATGACATCACTATTATGTTGCAACATTTATTTTGAAGTACTGTCATTTTGAAACATTTACTAATCTAAGCGAATTTATACTAAGGAGTGCGTATGGCAGGTGCCAGTTTGTTAACCCTACTTGATGATATCAGTGTAATACTCGATGACGTTTCGGTCATGACCAAGGTGGCCGCCAAAAAAACCGCAGGGGTGCTAGGTGATGACTTAGCCCTGAATGCGGAGCAGGTAACAGGGGTCAAAGCCAATCGCGAGTTACCAGTGGTTTGGGCCGTCGCTAAAGGTTCATTCATCAATAAGCTCATTTTAGTACCGGCCGCGTTATTAATCAGTACCATTTATCCACCCTTGGTGACGTTTTTGCTGATGTGTGGCGGGCTATTCTTAGCCTATGAAGGCGCTGAAAAGGTCATTCATAAGTTTTGGCCTCACGTCTTACCACACGACGAGGAGCAAAATGCCCGTCGGCAAGCCAATGCGGATGAAACCATCGATCTTGTTGCTTTTGAAAAAGAAAAAATCAAAGGCGCTATTCGGACAGATTTTATTTTGTCTGCTGAGATTATCGTCATTGCCTTAGGCTCAGCTGCAGGGGCAAGCTTGCTAGAAAAAAGCTTGGTACTCTCCATTATTGCGATAGCGATCACGGTTGGGGTATATGGCTTGGTTGCTGGTATCGTCAGAATGGATGATGCGGGTCTTTATCTGATGAAAAAATCAGGCAGTGTCACGCAAAAAATCGGTAAATTTTTGGTATCGGCGGCACCCAAGCTGATGAAGTTTTTAACTATCGCTGGGACATTGGCGATGTTCTTAGTCGGTGGTGGTATTCTGGTACACGGTATCGACTTTTTGCATCATGAAGTCGAAGACTTGGCGCATCTGACTGGCATATTTGAAAGTGCGACGACAATGCTGCTAAATGGTTTGGTCGGCTTGGTAGTAGGTGTGATCATGGTTGGCATTATGACGATGATTGGCAAAATACGCGGTAAGGATAAAGACGCTTCTTCTGCGCATTAAAGCGCTATAGTCAGAGCACTTTTAAATCGCTACAGTGTTACACGCCTTAGATGTACTCAGTGTACTATCTGCGGTCGGTCGCCTTGTAGCGATTCTAAAATTCCTTGCCTATACATTAAATATAATGCATATAAGCGATCAATGTTAAGACTTAAAGCAACCTATAGAATAAAAAAGCCCCAAAGTTGCTGACAACTTTGGGGCTTTTGCTTTTGGGCTCTACAATTAGCTTTCGCTGTCTGACTCACCAGACTCTAGCTTTTCAGCTTGCGTTGGCTTTTTATGGTCAGTCTTTGGCTTACGGCTGCGCGCCTTTGGTACTTTTGGCGTGGTTAAATTAAACATACCTGTTTGTGGCAATAGTTGCTCCGCCACATTCTCAATCATGTTTTTATAACTGGCAATCGTGGTTTTTGACTTAGCTGCCTGACTTTCTTCTTTAGTCAGTTGCTCCACTATAGGCTGCTCAGTTTCTGCTTGCTCAGCCTCAACATCTTTGACATCAGCAGTTTTATTGTCAATGCTATTATCATTGCCATTGCCACTGGCATTTGCCTCTTCTAGCGCTTGCTCTGCTTTTAGCAGTTGTTCGCTCTCAGCAGTGATATCGTATGTCTGCGTTTGATTGGCTAAGGCTGTCGCTTCTACCTTGTGCGCATCCACGTCGTTACCAGCTTGCTTAGACTCAGTGACTGGCTCGCTAGCGGTCATGGTTGGCTGCGCTGCTTGCTCATCAGCAATAGTGAGTACCGCTGGTTCCTGATAATCAGGATGTTGACCGCGTGGATCGTTGCTGGCACGTTTGCCAATAGCACGTGGCTCAACGGCTGTTTTGCCTTGCGCTGCCGCAAACTGACTGACCGCTTGCGTCATCGCTTCAAAGCGGGCAAGGTAATCCGCGGCTAAAGGTTGATAGCCGTAGTTGCTAAAGTCAAAGCGACGAGTGGCAAAGTCATTGTCGTCGCCTTTGTTCTCGCTTGAATCGCGTTCAACCTTAGCGCCATTAACAGCCGGTTGGGCTTGCTGCGTATGTGCTTCGATAGCAGCAATAAAGCAGCTGATGACACCATCATTTTTTAAACGACTTTCTGCATCGGTTAATGCCTTACGAACAAAGTCACCAACTGTACCACGAATGCTTGGTGCGCTTGTTACTACTTGCTCAGTTGCTTGCGGCTGCTCAGCAGATTGCGCTTGCTGACTACGAACGACACGTGGGTCATTGCTCGCTTGCCCGAACTTCTTAGCTGTCACGTAGCGTTTGGCAAACAATGCGTCATGCGTCAGCTCAAGCGCTGAGTTACTAGGGTTGCTAGTATCCGTCGCGGGCGTAGTTGCATTGCCGTCGTCAGTTTTTTGTGCGCTTGGTGCTGCTGCTACGCTAGCTGCCTCAGTAGTGACTGGCTTCTGACTATCCGCTTGACTGTCAACACTGTTTTTAGACGCTGTTTGCTCATCTACCGATGCTGTTTTGTCATTGACTTTACGGTCGTCTGTAGGTGCAGCCTGTTGCACCTGATCTGCCGTAGTGCTCACTTCTGCATCATTGCTTTTGCCAGTATTGGCTTGGGTATTGCCTTTTTGCGTCTCACTAACAGACTCATTATCCTGTTTAGCGTTACTTTTTATATCAGCGCTTTTTTCTTCAGTGATTTTTTCTTCAGCGCTTTTCACCTGAGCACTTTTCACCTGAGTACTTTTCTGACTGGTAACGTGCTGACTGGTACCGTGCTCATTCGTACCATGCTTGTCAGTATTTTTCACCGCGCTATTTTGCTGGTGGACACTTTCTTTAGCAGCGTTCTGCTGAGTATGACTATTGTCTGTAGGCTCTTTCGCTGCTTCGTCTTTCGTCGTATCGCGCGCGGAGCTTTGTTCTTCAGCTGACTGACGAGTTGTCTGTGTAGACTTGCTGTCATCTAAGGATAAGTGCACCACTTCTGGTGTCTTAAGCTCATTGGTTGCTTCATTGACCTGTAGCACTACTTCGTTAGGGTCTTGGTTTCGGCGTGTGCTTGATTGGTTCTTGCTAGCGCTGGTAGCCGTTTGCTGAGCGTTTTGCTTAACATTGTCAGCTGTTAGTGTATCGCCGCGCTCAAGCTTGCCGCGTGAGGCACGCTGAGCGTTCGACTTACGTTTAGTGCGAGTCTGCTCGTCTGCTGCCGCTGCCTCGTTACTGTCTTTTTGCTCAGTATCATCGCGATTTCCGTCGTTACGCCCGTTGTTATTACTATTACGGTTGCTATCTTGACGATTATTGCGGTTACGATCGTTAGGGCGTCTATTGCTATTGTCCTGCTGACGTTTGTCTTGGCTACTATCAGCTGACTTGTCATCAGTATTGGTTGCAGCGCTGCTATCGGCATTATTGTTGGCTACATCATCATTGCTCGTCTCGTCACGCTGCTCTTTTCTTTGATGCGGCTTAGAAGATCTTGATTTGCGCGGCTTACGTCTTCTTCTATCCTCAGCATTGTTGTCGTCACTGTCATTATCACTGTCCGTGTTGCGACGTGCTTGCTGACGGTTAGCGTTGGTATTCGACGCTTGGTTATCGCTTTTTTGGCTGCTCTCTGGTTGAGTCGTTTGCGATGTGCTCTGGGCATTGCCAGTCAACGCGCTATTATCAACTTGTCCGAAAGAGCCTAAACTTTGCCCACCATTGTTTACGAGGGCTTCGATGGCTTCTGCGGCATCACGACTACTGACACTATTGGTTGTTTGCGCCTGCGGGGCTTGTGCAAATAGATTCGACAACCATGCCACAGCTTGCGGCTGCACAGTCGTTGCAACACTAGCAGCTTGAGTGGTTACAGGCGCGGCAACGCTCGCTTTATTGTCTTGTGGTGCACGTGCTGACACAGCGTTATTGGCGTTCGTATTCGTATTATTACGACGCTCATTGCTATGACTGACGGTGCTAGTCTGCTGTTGCTCAGTTGCGCTTGGGGCAGTAGTAGGTGCGCGGTTAGCTGCTTGGCTTGTGGCGCTATTGTCTGCTACTTGACGTGGCTGGCGGGTCGGCTGCTGCTCGGGACGCTCTTTCTCAGCAGTTTGCCAGTCAACCTCGTAGCCAAGATCACTATGTTCTTGGGCTGTATCCGTAATACGCTCGTAGCTTGAAGGCGCAAAGCCATCACGGTTAAAGTGTAGCTTAAAGTTTGGTGACTCTAAATGTGCGTGCGGCAAGATGGTGATACGCGTACCACTGTCTTGCTCAAGATAAACTAAGGCATCGCGCTTTTCATTTAATAAGAAAGCGGCGATATCAGTCGGTACTTCGGCTTGCACTTCACCTTGACGCTCTTTTAGCGCAATTTGTTCAATCTGACGCATAATCGATAGTGACAGCGAGCGCAAGTCACGAATCATACCGTTGCCATGACAGCGCGGGCAGATATAACCCGTCGACTCTTCTAATGACGGACGCAGACGCTGACGGCTCATCTCCATCAGACCAAACTTAGAGATATCTCCAAATTGCACGCGCGCGCGGTCATATTTGGTGGCATCAATCAGACGTTTTTCCACTTCTTTTTGGTGCTTATTGTCATTCATGTCAATGAAATCAATGACAATTAAGCCGCCCATATCACGCAGACGCAATTGACGAGCAATCTCGTCTGCGGCTTCTAAGTTGGTATGATAAGCCGTCTCAGCGACATCTGAGCCTTTGGTCGACTTGGCTGAGTTGATATCGATAGAGACCAAGGCTTCAGTTTGATCGATAACGATTGAGCCGCCTGATGGCAGGCGCACTTCACGCTGATAGGCAGTTTCGATTTGTTTTTCGATATTAAAGCGCGAAAACATCGGCTCATAATCGGTATATTTACGCAGTTTTTCAGCTTGTTTTGGCATGACCGCATCGATGAAGCCTGCCGCTTCTATATAAGCGTTTTCGTTATCGATCCAAATCTCAGCAATGTCATCGCGTAGATAATCACGCACGGCACGAGTAACAACGCCCGCTTCTTGATGTACCAAGCGCGGTGATGGATATTTTTGGTTTTGCTCTTGGATGGCTTGCCAGATATTGAGCAGATGGTTTAAATCGTGTTGCAAATCTTCTTGAGTTTTACCAATACCAGCAGTACGAATAATGACGCTCATGCCTTTTGGCAAGTCAAGCCCGCCTAGCATGCGTTTCATATCTTCGCGCAATTTGCCCGAGATTTGACGCGAGATACCGCCGCCACGAGGGTTATTTGGCATCAATACCAGATAACGTCCGGCTAATGACACATAAGTCGATAGGGCAGCGCCTTTATTACCGCGCTCTTCTTTTTCGACTTGGACGATGAGCTCATCGCCTTCTTTAATCAATTTTTTGATATTTTCATCACGTGGATTGCCGCTAAGGTATTCGGCAGAAATCTCACGAATAGGCAAAAACCCTTGACGCTGTGAGCCATATTCGACAAACACGGCTTCAAGCGACGGCTCGACACGGGTGACGTGGCCTTTATAGATGTTAGATTTTTTTTGTTCGCGGGTACGGTTTTCTAAATCGAAATCGTAAAGATGGTTGCCTTTACATAAGGCGACACGAATTTCTTCGTTTTGAGTGGCGTTAATCAGAATGCGTTTCATACTATTATCCTATGAATACACAGGACAACGACTAATATATTGAAAAACTCTGAATGAAAAAACTTTTATGGTAAGTGGCTTTTATAACAAGCCACATTAACGATTTATTCAGACTGCCAATTGGACAGTGATCAATATAATAATAACCAAAGTAAGGAAGCGGTGGTAGCAAGGGACGCTAATATTAAGATTAGCTAAAAATACCAGATGATAGAGCAGCATTGTGCTCAGATAAAATTGAATAAATAAAAGAGCGTATTAAGTGGCACATATAAAAAAATTGCCTATTAATTCACAATGAATTGACTGCGTTTGAGCGTAGCAAACAGAGAGCTTTAAGTAGTTACTGATACAGGGTGTAAGGCTGTAATATTATCTACTGTCACACTTTAAGGGCTTGAAAACTACCGCTAAAATATCGACACCGACTGTCAACCGTTTTTATCGGCCTAGAGGCTTGGCGATTAACACCTTGCCATCGTAAGTTTTACCAAGATGATGAACATCTAAAGTGGTGAAGGGCATGTAATATACTTTGTAAGAGTCTATCGAAGCGCTTGCCACATGGTCACAATTCATTCGCTGTTCGGTTTATTCGCTAAACCGTTAAATTCAACGAACCTCTCAATATTGGCTCAAATCAAATCAATTGTTTTATCTATTATTTTAACTTATAACATCTATGTATTTTGGTGTCTGACCTTAAGAGTGCCACTGCGCTGCTGCTCAGCGGGGCGTACTTGGCAAACAGAATAGTAATCGGCGAATCGCTCGATTGGGTATATATCTTTTATATGACATCTATTATATCTGTTTGACCGCCAATATTCAGGCAGCTCTAAACTCTTAATATCGGACTACCATCACTTGCTCAATTGCGCGCGCTTGCATGATTAAAAATCAAGTCGTGGTCGTGCGTTAAATGAGTAGTTGTGTACTGCTATCGCTTGATACATGGGCGCGTTTGCTACCATGGTCAAGGCGATTATATTTGGTATAAATACCGTTTACTGGACGCTATGCCATGTGTTAATTGGCATTTTATCCTAAAAATTAGATGATGCGTGCAAAATTAGCTTGAAGTACAATGTAGGCCTCGTTACTAGCAAGTAGTAAAGATGGCGATAAGTTGTTTGAGACAATAACGATTATTGCCGCAACCTCTGCTTAATTGGCGCTCAACATGCTAAACTATAACAAATCTTTGTGTAAATACCTAACTAAAAATGACAAACTCCAAAATGACTGACGACGCAACTACCCATGAAGCTCCTGCTATCTTCAATAGCAAAACTCGCCCGCAAAGCGCCGACGATGAGATTAGTAACTTTGAAAAGGTCAATTACCTTGAAGTCACTCGCCATCAGCACGACCAGCGCTTAGATAACTTTTTATTGAACCGTCTAAAAGGTCTGCCCAAGTCGCACATCTATAAAATGATTCGCTCAGATGAGATTCGAGTTAATAATAAGCGCTGCAAAGCACACGATAGAGTGCAGCGTGAGGATGTGGTGCGTATCGCTCCTGTACAGCTGGCGACCCGTGAAAAACCCATTATCAGCACTGAATTTGCCAATAGCTTATTGGCGCGAGTGGTCTATGAAGACGATGGTCTGCTAGTGCTCAATAAGCCTTCTGGTATTGCCGTACATGGTGGCAGCGGCCTTGATTTTGGCGTTATCGAAGCCATGCGTGAAGTGACTGGTAAAAAATACCTAGAGCTGATTCATCGCATCGATAAAGATACCTCAGGTCTGCTGATGATTTCTAAGAAGCGCTCAGCGCTGAAAACTTTGCAGCAGCATCTCGTCGATAAAACCATCCAAAAGCATTATCTATGCATTGCTAAGGGTCAGCCTGCCCTGAATGAGCAACGTATCGATGCACCATTGCTACGCTATACACTGGCTAGTGGTGAGCGCCGCGTGAAAGTAGATGCGCAGGATCCTCAATCTAAAGAAAGCCAGACAGATATTATCGTGCATGGCCGTTTTATGATTGCCGGTCAGCCGGTCAGCTTAATCGAAGCGAAGCCACTAACGGGTCGTACCCATCAAATCCGGGTGCATTTGGCTCATCTGGGTCACGCTATCCTAGGTGACGATAAGTACAACGTACATGACAAATCTGGCGTGCATCGTCTGTGCTTGCATGCATGGCGCTTAGACATTCCGGGTTATAAGACTATTACTGCACCATTACCAGATGAGATGGCTGATTGGCTACCAGAGCAGACCAAGTTACCTGAATAAACTTGACCGCTTTGCGCTCCATGTTAAAGTGTAGCCAGTATTAAGTGTTAACCCTAAACGTCATGCTCACTTATTGATTTGTATTAATAAGTCGGCGTGACGTTTTAGTATCTGTAATAAATGCACACCATTTACTAAGGCAAATTTATGAGTGAACAGTCTGATCATAGCTTAGCTGATAAGACGCTAGTTATTTTTGATTGGGACGGTACGTTGATGGATTCAATTGGTCTAATCGTTGAGTCTATGCATGTGGCTGGAGAGGCGCATGGCTTTCACACGACTGATCAAGCAGTCAAAGACATCATTGGTCTTAGCCTGATGAACGGTATTGAGATTTTGTATCCACAGGCCAGTGACACGCAAAAGCTGGCCATTCAGCAAAGCTACGCTGACTACTATATTCCAAATAGCCATCGCACACCGTTCTTTGCCCCTACGGAGGCCATGCTAAAGACTTTGCAACAGCAGGGTCGTAAGCTTGCCGTGGCTACTGGCAAAAAGCGGCGCGGACTGGATCGCGTATTGGATGCTTCGGCAAGTCATGATTATTTTGACATTACCCGCTGTGCTGATGAGTCAGGCTCAAAACCTGATCCACAAATGCTGACCGACATCTTGAATCATACGCAGCAGCCAATATCAGGCGCGGTATTCATCGGTGACAGTATCTATGATATTCAAATGGCAAATAAGCTGGGTATGACTAGCATTGCTGTCAACTATGGTACCGCATCCAGCGCCGAACTGGCTGCTCAGTTACCCACTTATCAGGTAGAGACACCGCAAGAATTAGCGAAACTGTTGTGCGGCTAGAATCAATGTGAACAAATACATGACAGCAAAAAAGGGTGTATCGCTATTAACGATACACCCTTTTTTTTATCAACTTTTATGAAGTACTACTAATACTCTGCTATTTACTTATCAGTTGGCAACTCATGGTTAGGCTGCTCATTATCTTCAAACATATCTTCTTCTGTAAGTGGCTCATCATCAAGCAGATTAAAAGAAGATTCAATGATTTTGTCATCACTAAGCTGGTACTCATACCAATTGCCCATTACCCCAGCCAATTCATCAAGCCCTTCTTTTCTTAAGGCAGAAAACAGTTGAATGGTGCATTTAAGACCTAACTTTTTTAGTCTTTTACGGGTATTGAGTAAGGCGTTTTTAGAAGCGCCATATTTCAATTTATCCGCTTTAGTCAGCAAAATATGGACAGGTAGATCACCTTCTTTGGCCCAAAATAGCATTTGCTCATCAAAGAATTTGAGCGGATGACGAATATCTGTCATCAACACCAAACCTGCTAGGCTTGAGCGCGATACCAGGTATTCTTCCAATTCGACCTGCCATTCTTTTTTCATCTCCAGCGGCACGGCAGCATAACCATAGCCTGGTAAATCAACCAGACGTCTGTGCTTGTCACCAATACTAAAAAAGTTAATCATCTGCGTACGCCCAGGCGTCTTGGACGAGCGCGCCAACTGCCGCTGGTTGGTCAATGCATTGATAGCCGAGGACTTACCCGCGTTTGAGCGTCCTGCAAAAGCAACCTCTAACCCGACATCAGGCGGACAAAGGCGAAACGTAGGTGCTGACGTCATAAACTCAGTTTGCTGAATTCGTTGGCGCGATTTGGTATTAAACACCGCATGTTCGGCGGCGACATCTGTAAACGGGGTACTCATAAATGGCTCATTAATCTGCAAAAAATTGGATACGGTAGTGAGAGTTGGGGGTTGGCTAATCGTTCAAGCGGCGCATCGAATAAATAAAACGCGAGTGGCTAAGGCTGATAGCAATGATCGTCTCAAATTAGTGACTATTCTATACTATTAACCGTCTTACTTATTGAAATGATGGCGATTAGTCTCATATAAACGACAGCATACCATTAAAGCGTAGTAGCGCTTAGCGAAAGTTCTTTACAGCACAATAAAGGCGTTACGAAAGCCAAACTCGATTCATGTATATTAAGTCGACATATATTGTTACAATGTTTAATGAAAAACGTTTAAGATCGTATTTAACTAAGCAAATATTAAATTAAACGTCTGAAAAACACATAAGGGGGTGTCCCATGTCTTCAATCACCACACTTTTTACCAAAACCTGTCGTCTGTTAGCAGGTAGCGGCGCAGCGCTTGTCCTGACAACGGCAATGACAACCAGTGCCGGTGCTGCTGATATTGCTACGACCTATAATAACTCATGTGCGGCTTGTCACGATAGTGGCGCGTTGAATGCTATCAAAAAAGGCGACAGTGCTAAGTGGCAGCAGCTCATCCAACAAAAAGGCATGCCAGCTCTGATCAACTCAGTCAAAAGTGGTATGACACAGATGCCAGCTGGCGGACTCTGTGATAACTGTAGTAATGATGACTATCGCAAGCTGATTGACTATATGAGTAAATAGCAAAACGCATAAATAGCAGGTGCCTGACCAAAATTTTAGACGGATATAATAAAGCGCTAGGGGCATACCCCTCATGCGCTTTTTATTTTTCAGGCAGTTTTCTGTGGTAGCACCAATAGAAAAACCATTGGCTACTGTGACTGAGTAGGTATTAATTAGGGATTAAGTAGGCAAATACTATAAAGTCTTGCTATAATAATCCAAAATAAACCCTGATGTTAGTAAGTACTTTCAGACTGCTTGTAGCAAGTCCATAAGATATATGCTGAACTCGCTAAATAGTAGCGCGACGTATATCAATGGGCTCGTCGATGCAACCACTCTAAATAATGCTTACGCCGAGCTAGTAGGATTTGTATCAATGAAAAAGTTAATCGCTGCTGCCAGTTTATGCGTTGCAAGTTTCAGCGTACAAGCTGCTATTGTTGTTCCCGAATATGACGTTAACGCCGGCAAGCAAATTGCAGAAACAGTCTGTGCAGCTTGTCATGGTGTTGACGGTGTCAGTGTTGTTCCTGCTCAGCCTAATTTAGGCGGCCAAAATGTTAAGTATCTCTATAAGCAGTTGGTCAATTTTAAAGCAGGCTACCGCAAAAACGGTATTATGCAGTCGCAAGTGGCGAATTTGTCGCAACAAGACTTGGCCAATGTGGCAGGCTATTATGCAAGCCAAGCACCTTGGGGCGTTGGCTTCGGTAATCCAGCGACTAACCAAGAAGCGACCAAGCTGTTTTTAGGTGGTGACAAATCTCGTGGCATTATTGGTTGTGCAGGTTGTCATGGTCCAGATGCTGCCGGTAATACTTGGGCGGCGTTTCCACGTTTAGGTGGACAACACTCGCAATATATTGCGACTCAGCTAAAACTGTTCCGTGCCGCTGGCCGCGAAGATGATATCGCAAGCGATGATCAAAAGCGTGCTAACGATGCAGCGAAAGAAGGTGAAAAGGGTATGATGCAGACAGTAGCGTCTAAGCTGTCGGATCGCGATATCCGTATTTTGGCCGACTATGTGAGCGCCGTTCACTAATTGATATTGCTTAGCGTCGGCTATATTATAAATTGGCTGTATCATAGATAGCACCTTGCTATGGAACCGTCGCTTAGGTGTCAGCCATTATTTAGTTATTAAACCCCGATTTCGGGGTTTTTTTATAACTGCTAGTCCCTTATATTAGATAGTCCCTTATATTAAACAGACCTGTGTATTGTACAGAGGGTTATAAATTATCGTTATTCACTTTAGATCGTTTGGATTTAGATTATGATGATCCGCTATGCTTCTTATTTTATCGCCGCGTTGCTACCACTATTGTTGTTTCGCTGGTTTGCGCCTGCGTCCATTGGTGAGATTGACTTTTGGTTACTTTGGCTGTTGGCAATGCTATTGGTCTCACTGCCAGTGGTATATGCTGAGATTGCGCTCGCTTATCGTAGTGTCGATGCCCCGTTGGCAGGTATGCAGAAACTCACTCGTGAGGCTGATGCCAGTCCGTTATGGCGAAGCTTTGGTTGGTTGGCAGCCCTAGTTTCGATTATTATTGCCGCGTTAGTCATATCGGGCGCTAGCACGGGTATTGTATCAGCGCTTAGCGATATTAATAGTGCACCTGACATTCCAAGCTTTGCTATCGCTGCGGGATTGATGGTCATCGCCGTCTTATTAAGCTTACTCGGTGTTACGCCTTTACCGATTGGCTTAGGATTAATGCTCGTCGGCTTGCTGCTAGGGGTGGCGAATGGTTTGCCGAATATTGACTTTGCGATGACGGGTATCAGCTTAAGTGAATGGGCGCGCGCGGTTGCTTTAGCGCTAGTCAGTGTGGGGGCGGGTACAGGACTGTATTGGTTCGGTCAACATTTATCAACCAAGCAAGTCGTCACAGCGGTAGAGGTAGACAATATCAATGCGCAAAAGCCAGCACGCACTCGTGCCAATCAAGAATATCGGGCGACCAAGCTGGTATTGCCTATATGGATATTACAGTTATTGGTTGGCGTTGTAGCATTATTCATCAGTGGCATGGCACTACCGCCGATCGGACAACTGGTTTATTGGCTAGGGGTGGTGTTTGTGGCGAGCTACTTGCTACATTATAGTGCACAGCAGTTGGCGCATAAGTTTGGACTGTTGGTTAGCTTGATGATAACTTTTGTGGTAGCGCTGGTACTAGTCCTCGTTATACCGACTACATGGCTAGTAGGGTTACTGGTTATTATCAGTAGTATCACGGTATTGTTGTTGTCGATTTTCGCCGGCTGGCAGATGAAGATAAGCCATTTACGCAAGTCTCTAAACTTTGGCAATGAAGCGTTCTATAACCTATGGCGGGTAGCGATACGTCTCATTGTACCAGTGGCATTGCTATTGGCATTAATAGGCTGGGTGATGCAGTGGTTGAGCTAACGGCTGATGCGGTTGAATTTAACCATACTCGTAACAGTAATACTGTGGCCCAGTCTAAGCGGAGCGCGTTCATGACAGTATATCTGGCATATGCTGAAAAGGCGCAGCGTCAACATTATCTGACGTTGTCAGTCGCTGAGGGCACTACTTTGTACGAGGCACTCGCGCAAGCAGGCTGGTTGATGCAATTTCCAGCATTGGCAACGTGGTGTGAGGAAGTGGTACATGTGACAGCACCAGCGGCTAAGCGTTGGCATGTAGGTATCTACGCCCAAAAGCAGCCGCTAAATTATCAATTGCAGCCGTTTGACCGGATAGAAGTCTATCGCAGCTTAAGCGCTGATCCTATGTCTCAGCGCAAAAGTAAGTCTCGAGGTTAATCATTTAGCCGAACCGTTAAGCTTAAGCATTATCAAGTCTGCCATTTTGAGACTAACAACCAATAAGCCCAAATTTACATCAGAATTATTGGGCAGGCAGGGTTTCGATACCTTCGATGCGACTGACCAAGCCGTTATCATCAAAATACACCACTAAATGTTGGCTAGCGTTTTTGACATTAGCGATGCCTTTACGTTTACCTTCTGTGCCCGCTTTATAATCGTAAATATAGTCCCAACGTTTAGGCTCTAGCGTGTCTTTAATCGCTGGGCTACCCAAAATATAGAGGACTTGGTTTTGATTCATGCCCACTTGCAATTTTTGAGCTTGCACTTGGGTAATCGCAGTCCCTTGTGGCAAATCAATCTTATACACACTCAGTAATGAGCAGCCAGACATCACAACCGAGGCACTAAGCATACCGGTCAGGACAATCTTGCGTAATGCGCTTGCGCGGCTTAACGGACGAAAATTTAATGTCTTTATCATGGTAAGATGACTCATAAAAAATGGATTAGGTGCGGTCAAGAAGCGTTGCTGATGGTCTTGCCGACAATCTTGGACAAATGATACGTCATTTACTTGCAATTGCCTACCACTTACGACATTATTTACCAAACACTACCTCACGTATTAGATGTTTTATATTTTAAATTCATAGACTTGCGGTGAGGTTTAACCACGCTAACCATGCTAAAAATTTACGCAAGATAAGCCAGTTTAGGGCTATTTGAATTTTTAGTATTTAATTAATAATAATCATTGGCGATTATTTACCTCATGTTCTTTAGTTTTTATTTGCTAAGACTTAACAGTCAGAAGGGATATTATGGCTTCTTTTACCAATCAAGATTTACGTAAAGCAGGATTAAAAGTAACGTTACCGCGTATCAAAATTTTAGAGTTGCTTGAGCGCGCAGAGCTGCATCATATGAGTGCAGAAGAGGTCTACAAAGCACTGATTGAACAAGGTGAAGATGTAGGGCTGGCGACCGTCTATCGCGTACTGACCCAGTTTGAACAAGCAGGCATTGTTGAGCGCCATAACTTTGAAAACAATTTATCTGTGTTTGAGATTACCCAAGCAGAGCATCATGATCATCTGGTTTGTGACGTTTGCGGCAAGATTATTGAGTTTCATAATGAAACTATTGAAGAAGAACAAATCAAGGTCGCCGCTGAGCATGGCTTTAAGCTATCGGGTCATTCATTGGTACTATATGGCATTTGTAACAATCAAGAATGTCGCGACAGCGCAAAATAATGGCTATATGACCACTTAATAGATGCTGATATTAATGCATGCAAAAAACAGCCCTCATGATTGAGGGCTGTTTTTTTATTGACTGACTTATTTGCTACAGATTAGCTGACGTCTAAGGACAAGCTATCAGCACCTTCGTCTAAATTGGCGTTACTATTTTTGCTGCTGAGTTTGATTTTTAAGCGCAGATCATTGGGGGAGTCGGCGTGCAATATCGCTTCTTTATAAGTGATTTCGCCATGCTCATACAAGTCAAAGAGTGCTTGGTCAAAGGTTTGCATGCCGCTGTCACGCGAGCGCGTCATGACATCTTTGATTTCATGGACTTCACCTTTACGGATATAGTCGCTGATCAGTTGTGAGTTTAATAAAATCTCAATAGCTGCCCGTCGACCTTTACCGTCTGGGGTTGGAATCAATTGCTGGGCGATAATGGCTTGCAAGTTCAGCGACAAATCCATAAACAACTGATTGTGGCGACTGGTTTCAAAAAAGTGAATGATACGGTCAATTGCTTGGTTGGCATTGTTGGCGTGCAAAGTAGCAAATACCAAATGGCCTGTTTCTGCATATTGGATCGCATAACTCATGACCTCGCGGTTACGAATCTCACCAATCAAAATAACGTCTGGCGCTTGGCGCAAGGTGTTCTTTAGACCGGCCTCAAAGGAGTGAGTATCGATACCGACCTCCCGCTGAGTAATGATACAACCACGATGTTTGTGGACAAATTCAATCGGGTCTTCGATGGTAATAATATGACCATGAGAGTTTTGGTTACGGTGACCGATCATGGCAGCCAAGGTGGTCGATTTACCCGTACCAGTTGCGCCGACCAATAAGATAATACCGCGTTTTTTCATGGCCAGCTCTTTTAACGCTGGCGGCAGACGTAGCTCTTCGACGGTTGGGATCTTATTTTCGATTTTCCGTAAAATCATGCCTGCCATATCGCGCTGTATAAAGGCACTGACTCGAAAGCGTGCTTGCTGCGCTTCATCAGTAATGGCAAATTGACACTCATTGGTCTCTTCGAACTCTTGGCGTTGGCCTGCTGTCATCACACCTTTAACCAATTTCATGGTTTGTGCAGCGCTCAGAGGCGTCTTACCAACCGGTAGAATCTTGCCATTTATTTTCATGGAAGGCGCTACATCAGCGGTAATAAAAAGGTCGGAGCCGTTTTTATTGATCATCAACTGTAATAATTTATCAATATCCATATCGTACCTGCATTCGATGTAAATCGATTAAAAATTGTCTAAAATCAATTTCTAAAGATCAGTAATCATGACCATTAAAAACAAATAAGGGATACAAAAATCACTGACTATTAGGGATTTTCATCAAATAGGAAGTGTCAACCAATCAGCAATACTATAACTATAAAAATGCTTCAGGCTGTTTGGCATAAGGACGAGCAACGTCTTTGCTAATCGTGCCTTTGGTCACAAGGTTCTTAAGCGTTTGATCTAGGGTAATCATGCCATCGCCAGCCCCTGTCTGGATAGCCGAGTACATTTGGGCAATTTTATTCTCACGGATCAAGTTACGAATCGCTGGCGTACCCAGCATAATTTCATGCGCGGCAACCCGTCCCCCAGTTTGGCGACGCAATAGAGTCTGTGAGATTACCGCTTGTAGCGACTCTGATAGCATGGCGCGAATCATGTCTTTTTCTGCTGCAGGGAATACGTCAATCACACGGTCAATGGTCTTAGCCGCTGAGCTGGTATGCAGGGTACCAAAGACTAAGTGCCCCGTCTCAGCCGCTGTGAGCGCAAGGCGGATGGTCTCAAGGTCACGTAGCTCGCCGACGAGGATAACATCGGGATCTTCACGCAGTGCTGAACGTAGCGCTGGCTCAAAACCCAAGGTATCACGGTGTACTTCGCGTTGGTTAATCAGACTTTTTTTAGATTCATGGACAAATTCAATGGGGTCTTCGATGGTCAAAATATGCTCTTTACGGCTCTCATTGATATAATCAATCATAGCCGCTAGGGTCGTTGACTTGCCTGAGCCTGTCGGACCTGTTACTAGCACGACGCCACGCTTGAAGTCGGAGACGCGTTTAAACACTTCACCCATACCCAAGTCTTCCATGGTCAGAACTTTGGAAGGAATGGTACGAAAGACAGCACCGGCACCGCGATTTTGGTTAAAAGCGTTAACCCGAAAACGTGCTAAGTTAGGAATTTCAAAAGAAAAATCCGTCTCATAAAACTCTTCAAAGTCAGCGCGCTGCTTATCATTCATGATGTCATAAATAAGTTGATGCACCACTTGATGTGTCATCGTTGGCATATTGATGCGCGTCATCTCACCGTCGACCCGAATCATCGCTGGCATGCCGGCTGAAATATGTAAATCCGACGCTTTATGTTTGACCGTAAAACGCAGCAGATCTTCGATGCTTAGATTGTTTTTTTCAGCCATAATCAGGCATTCCTATCAATGAATAAAGGTAAGGCAAAAAGAGCTTAGCAGCAGGTTTTAAACAATAACCTTTTCACTCATCCTATGCTAGCTCAGTTATTTGGCGATGGAGTAGGTCATGGTTGTTACTGTTACTACTATTTTTAGTAGCATATGTTAAACCATGTAACAATATCATAACAAGACTCTTGGCATTTAACCATCTACTAGGCTAAGAAAATGTAAAATTAGGCAGTCATTTATTTATTGTTTAAATTTTGCTCATGGCAAAATTTTTATAAAAGTCTTAATAACAGCCAAAACAAATAATTGAGTAATTTATCCTTGTGAGCCATATATGAAAGATGCTGAAAATAATATTGATAAGGTAAGCCTCGTTGACAATTGGCAACAGGTAAAAGAGCAGGTCGCGCAGGCAGAGCAACAAGCCAAAGACAGTGCAGTAGATGAGGTCATTTTACTTGCGGTTTCTAAAACCAAACCTGCTGACATGATTGCGGCGTTAGCCAAGCAAGGTCAGTATCACTTTGGGGAAAATTATCTACAAGAAGCTATCGAAAAAATCAGTACTTTAAAATCTCAGACGGTTGGTGACGCTATCGTTTGGCATTATATTGGCAGTATCCAGCGTAATAAGACGCGCGATATCGCTGAGCATTTTGACTGGGTACAAACGGTTGAGCGTGACATTATTGCGAAGCGTCTAAACGACCAACGTCCAAGTGAGTTGTCGCCACTAAACGTTTTGATTCAAGTCAATATTGATAATGAAGACAGCAAGTCAGGGTGTTTACCAGCCCAGTTACCAGCATTGATCAACATAATGAAAGGCTATGAGCGTTTGCAGTTGCGTGGTCTGATGATTATTCCCGCAAAAGCCAACACCGATGCTTTTGCTCGCACCAAGCAATTATTTGAAGACATTAAGCGCGATCATCCAGAATTAACTGGTTGGGATACGCTTAGCATGGGTATGAGTGATGATATGGCAGAGGCGATTGCCAATGGCTCGACCATGGTGCGCGTCGGTACCGCCATATTTGGTGCTCGAGATTAGGGCGTGTCCTCAATTCAACAGACCTTAACTACGCTAAACAACCACTTCAAGTTTGGTCACCAGCAGCTGATTGATTTTCAGCTTATCCGTGTCCAGAATCTCAAAACGATAATTGGCATATTCGATGCTATCGGTTTTCTTAGGGATTTTGCGGAGCATATACATCATAAAACCGCTGATCGTTTCATAGTTTTGGCTGTTGGGTAAATTGACGATACCCAATGAGCGAATGACATCCTCGATTGGCGTCATACCGTCGATTAACCAGGAGTTATCGGTACGTTGGACGATAGGCTGCTCCTCTAGCGTGACCAGCTCGCCCATGACAATACTCATCACATCTTTTAGGGTAATGACGCCTACCGCCAGCGCATATTCATTGACGATCACCGCAAAGTCAGCGCCCGTCGATTTAAACATCTCAAGCACTTCAAATAAAGATAAGGTATCAGGGATAAAAAGCGCCGGTTTTAATAATGCCTTATCGGTTAAGCTTACCTCTTGCTGATTCAACACTAAAGCTAAAAAACTGCGTGACTCCACATAGCCCATAATATGTTCTAAATCATCGTCAAGACAAACCAAAAATTTATTATGCGGCTGCTTAATCATCACCTCGACAATTTTTTCGGTACTGACTTTGCTGTCAAAATATACAATATTCTCGCGTGGATTCATCACTGAGGTGACGGTACGCTCTTGCATCTCAAAGATATTTTCAATCAGGTGATGCTCTTGGTGTTTGATGACACCCGCTTCCGCACCGGCATCCATCACCGCGACAATATCCTCGGATGTCATCTCATCTTTACGTACCGTAGAGATGCCTAGCAGCTTAAAGAGAAAATTCGCCGCACCATCAAACACCCATATGATAGGTTTTAAGATAAAAATCAAAAATATCATTGGTCGTACGACTTTGATGGCGATAGGTTCAGAGTTGGACATGGCGAGACGTTTTGGCATGAGGTCGGCAAACAGGACAAAAACGCTGGTGACAATGATAAATGACACCACAGAGGCGAGCGCTTCATGACCGAACAAGCGCACTAAATAGGGGCTGATGGCTGACTCGCCGATGACACCGGCCAAAATGGCCACCGCATTGAGCGCGATTTGTACCACGGTAATAAAACTGCCAGGGTGTTCTTGCATATTGAGGACATCAAGCGCGCGTACTTCGCCTTCTTTGGCCATCACTTGTAGTTTGATTTTTCGGGCGGAGGCTAGGGCCAGCTCGGAGCTAGAGACAAGGGCGCTGAGGGCAATTAGCAAAAAGATAAACACACTAGCAGTTAGCAAGCTCATGACATACTCGGATAGAAATAGGTAGGGGTAGATAAATTAAAAGTAATGGATTGAATCGTCGGAATAACAAGAAAATTTTGTGGTCAGAAACTAAAAAAAGCTGGGCAAGCACCCAGCTAATAATAAGCAATCGATTTATAAGTAAGGTCTGTCGTCATCTGACTTTCTATGTAGCAGCCAGATGACGATTACACTCTAGCCTTTTATTGACCATTTATTCACTAATGGATAACGGCGCTCACGACCAAAGGCTTTATGGCTGATTTTGGTGCCAATCGGTGCTTGGCAGCGCTTATATTCGCTATTGTCGACCATTTGGATGACTTTGGCGACCAAGTCCGCATCAAAGCCTTTATCCACGATATCTTGATAGCCCATATCTTCATCGATATAAGACATTAGGATGCCGTCTAATACGTCGTAGTCAGGCAAGCTGTCTTGATCTTTTTGGTCAGGACGTAGCTCGGCTGATGGCGGACGGGTAATCACGCGCTCAGGAATAACGGGGGTGTCCTCTAAACGGTTACGATAGCTGGCTAATTTATAAACCTGCGATTTATAGACGTCTTTTAGGACATCAAAGCCGCCTGCCATATCGCCATACAGTGTCGAGTAACCAACCGCCAGCTCTGATTTGTTGCCGGTGGTGATGACCAAATGCCCAAACTTATTAGACAGTGCCATCAATACAACGCCGCGCGCACGTGCTTGGATGTTTTCTTCGGTGGTGTCCGCAGGTGATTTATTAAAGAGTGGGGCAAGGGTATGACGAATGCCTTCGACGGCATCAAAAATTGGACAAACGGTATAAGAAACGTTGAGTCGACGGGCTTGTGCTTGTGCATCTTCGAGGCTGATTTGTGAGGTATATTCGTACGGCATCATAACCGCATAAACCTTATCCGCACCCAACGCATCGACGGCGATACAGAGGGTCAAGGCCGAATCAATACCACCTGATAGCCCAACGAGAATGCCAGAGAATCCTGAAAGATTGACATAATCACGCAAACCAACCACCAGCGCTTGATACATCTCTGATTCGCGGCTAAGGGTTAAAGGCGCTTTAGACTGGGTGTTAAACTTGCTGGTTTTGACATCTAACGTCGCCAGTAGCAACTGATTCATAAAACGCGGCGCTTCGTGGGCAACGCTACCATCAGCTTGCACGGCCATAGAGCCACCGTCAAAGACTAAATCATCTTGACCGCCAACCGCATTGACATAGATAATCGGCAGGCCATTTTCACGGCTGCGCTTGGTCAGCATGGTTTTACGATTGTCTTGTTTTTCAATTTCAAAAGGTGACGCATTTAAGCTGATGACCAGATCCGCGCCTTGCTTTTTGAGATCAGCAATAGGGCCTTTTTCCCACAAGTCTTCACAGATGAGCAGGCCAATGGTAATGCCTTTATAATCAAACAGAACTTGATTACGACCTTTGTCAAAGTAACGGCGTTCATCAAACACGCCATAGTTTGGCAATATTTGCTTATGATAAAAGCCTTTTTGATGACCGTTATGCAGGATGGCGGCTGAGTTGAAGGTACCATGGTGATCAACGTGTGGATAGCCGACGATCATGACGATGTCATCGATATCACTTAGAGTAGACAAGGCGCTTTTGATGCGACCTGACAAGCTAGGGCGTAGCAATAAATCTTGGGGTGGATAGCCTAATAGTGCGAGTTCTGGAAAGACAATCACATCAGCGCCTTGCTCACGCGCTTCTAATGCCAGCGTGCGCATTTTTGCTGCATTGGCAGTGATATCACCGACCAAAAAGTGTGATTGGGCTAAAGCAAAAGTAACGCTATCTTGGGTTTTAGTGCTCTTACTCGCCTCATTTGAGACAGTAAGGTTAGGGTTATCATTGTCTTTTGACATTGTTATTGTTCCTATGAATATAGTATTTAAAATTTGGTGAGGCAGTGTTGCTTTAAAATAAAATCAATCCGAAATTCACTCAAAACATCGCGCGTCAATCATAGTTTCTTTTACATTTTTTTTGACCCTGAGTCCTGATATCGAACTCGCATGATGCGTGCAACGCTTGTATAAGCATCAATGTAATGCTTATGTAGTAGACCCAATTTATGCCGCACTACTCTAACGATTAGATATTAATGTCGTTTAGAGAGGAAGGATAAAGAAGGGTTGTGAAAAGTGATGCGCTTTAATAATGACAAAAATAAATAAGGTCAAATTAATGTAGCGGCATTTAAAAGTTCAAAATAATTATTCTAGTATAACATCAATTGTTGTTACTAATAGAACGCGCCAGTGATTTACCTTGCTAGATAATGACTGACAAAGTGACGGCGTAGGGTACTTAGTGGTCATTATTTTTCGGTATTCATTCTGCGTACGATGATTTGGTTATTCAGGTAAGGCTTTAGTGAATCTCGTCTAAGAAAGTTGTAAGTAAAGATTACAACATAGCGTTATTTATTTGAGCCATTTTGTTGCATAATAATCGTCGGTCAGCCATCTGTTTTCTATGACATTACTGGCGTTAACTGTGTTACGGTTGTCTCGGCACAGAGCGTAATGGCCGCCAATAATTGAGCTGTAGATTTATAGCCAACCACCTTCGCTAATGGATACGATTTATGGATGTTGTCCATAAATTGCTGTTCACCCATTTATAAACTTCTCAGCAATACCGTATGAGGTTTGCTGTCCGCTTTTGGTTTATACACTATGATAGAAAACTGGACAAAAGAATTTATTATTCAGCGCTTATTGGCCATTACTTTGTTGGTCGTGTTGTTTATATTATGTTTTCAAGTGGTACAGTTTTTTATTGTACCGGCATTGTGGGCAGCGATTTTAGCGTATGTTACCTTTCCTATTTATAACTTTTTTCACCAACGAGTAAAGTTCAGTTCAAATTTTAGTGCCGCTATCATGACTGTGAGTATTACTCTCATCATCGGTGTGCCGCTGGTGGTTGGTATTTTTATCTTGCAGCAGGAAGCTTTGAGTCTTATCAGCAATTTAATCTATCGTATTAAAGTAGGGTATTTGGATGTGCCTGACTCTGTTAAGGATTTGCCGATTATCGGGCAACAAGTCAAAGATGTGCTGTGGCGCATTAATAAAAATCCTGAGGGGACGCTAGAAGCCTTTCGTATCTGGGTACAGTCTCATTTATATTACGGCAAAGTCGCCTTTGATGTGGTGTTCAGCAGTCTTGCCAAGCTTGGTATGGCACTGATGACTTTATTCTTCTTTTATCGTGATGGCACAAGCTTGGTGCGCCAAATTCGCCAAGCCTTACGCAATATCATTGGCAATCGTATCGATGGTTATATTGACTCTGTGGGTACGACCACCCGCGCTGTGGTATATGGTATTGGTCTGACCGCATTGGCGCAGGCAATCTTGGCGGGTATTGGTTATTATTTCTCTGGCGCACCAAGTCCGATTTTACTGACGATTGTCACTTTTATCATTGCCTTAATCCCATTTGGTACGCCATTTGTGTGGGGTGGGGTGTCGATTTGGTTATTAAGTCAAGGTCATACGGTAGAAGGTATTGGTTTGGCTTTATGGGGCATATTGGTCATCAGTTGGGTGGACAATCTTATCCGTCCTATCGTCATTAGTGGTGCCACCAAGATTCCTTTTATCATTATTTTTATCGGGGTGTTGGGCGGTTTAACAGCCTTTGGTTTCGTTGGTTTGTTCATCGGTCCTGTCGTATTAGCTATCGGCCTTGCGGTATGGCGTGAATGGATTTCAAATCATAAAAATGAGCTATTTGCGCCACAAGAAGAGGTGTTGATCGATAAAAATACACCATTAGCGGTTGATGAGCAAAATGAAAATAGCGGATATAGTTGATACCAAATAAAACAGAGACGGCGCATTTTAGCGCGAGACTGAAATAATTTTTTCTTGCGTGTTGTGCCTACGCCGACAGCGGTAGTAAAAAATATTTAGCGAAATAATGTCATAGATAACAAGTCACTGATAAATTATGTACTGATTGATAGAAATTTTTAATAAGGTTTAATGCGATGATAGATACGATAAACAGCATAACTATTGTGGCTGACAGTAATATCGCTAGCCTTGATGAGTTTTTTAATGCCACTGCGCTTGGACAGGCGACTGAGCAAACAGTAAATATTGTCAAAGTTGCGGGGCGCGATATCGATGCGGCATTGCTTGCTGAATTACAGCCCACTATATTGTTGATACGCTCGGTGACGCCAGTGAACGAGCAGTTATTGGCTGATAATGAAAGCGTAGAATTTGTAGGCTCGGCAACGATCGGCACCGATCATGTTGATCAAGATTATCTAGCGACGCGCAACATCACTTTTGCCAATGCTGCGGGTTGTAGCAAGCATTCGGTCGCCCAATATGTACTGACGGCTATTTTGACATTGCGTCCGCAGTATTGGCAGCTATCAACGACGTCACCAACGAGGCCATTAACCTTAGGCATCATTGGCCTTGGCAATATTGGTAGCACGCTCGCTCAGTATGCCAATGATTTGGGCTGGCAAGTATTGGGCTATGATCCGTTATTGCCCCCTTCAGAGACGAATAACGCCAGCTTGGCGCAAGTACTTAGCCAAAGCGACGTTGTCAGTTTACATGTGCCACTGACTGATAAGAGAGACTATACTCACCCGAGTGGTAGCGATTACCCAACGCGGCATCTAATCAACGCAGATGCCCTGAGTATGATGCCTGCGCATACTATGCTCATTAATAGCGCGCGCGGACCCGTCATTCATGCGCGTGATTTAGCAGCAGGTATTGAGCGTACGGGACGCCAAGCAGTGCTTGATGTGTTTGAGCATGAGCCAGAGATTGCCGAGAGTTTGTTAAGCAAGTTGGCTATCGCAACGCCACATATCGCTGGTTATACTGTAGAGGGGAAGCTGCGCGGTACCCAAATTATCTATGATGCGCTATGTGAAAAACTGGCGGTCACACCTGCACAGTCTATGCAAAAGCTGCTGCCACTGAATATGTTTTTGTGGTCTGAATTAAAAGCGCATCCAGATAAGTTGATTAAGTTTTATGACATTATGCAAGATGATGCTTCCTTGCGACGTCAGATAATTGACGGACAAGTTAATGGCGCTGATTTTGATCAACTGCGCCGTGATTATCATTTGCGCCGTGAATGGCAGTTCTAAAGTCAAAAACCTACTTATCACCCTATTTTTATTATTCATCAGTCACAGTAAATACTAATGAGCCAATCAACCCGTTCTTCTGTTAAGCCAAATACTAAGCCCAGTTACGCGCCCACCATGACCCTAGCGATGGCGCGGCAGCGTGCGCAGTTTATGTGCGATATTCGTCAGTTTTTTAATAAGCGGCAGGTGCTTGAGGTACAGACTCCGCTGTTGTCGCAAGCTGGCAATACGGATACCTTTTTGCAGTCCGTCGCTGCGCAAGTTACCTATCAAGATCGACCACGCACTTATTACCTGCATACGTCACCTGAATTTGCCATGAAGCGATTATTGGCCAGCTGGCAAATGCCTATTTATCAAATTTGCCCGGTATTTCGAGATAATGAAATAGGCGTACGCCATAATATTGAATTCACCATGTTGGAATGGTATCAGCCAAACTATAGCTTAGCCGATATGGCGACTGAGCTTGGCGAACTACTAGAAGCCCTATATGGTTATTCGATTGTGATGAATCATTACCGCTACGTTGATGCGTTTATGGACTTCGTTGGTATACATCCACTGACGGCCAGTTTGGCGACATTACAAGCAGTGGCAGAAGATAAAGGTTTAACCGGTTTTGATTTTAATAATGTAGAAAGCGGTGCAACCAATAGCGAAGAAGAAAGCCGGCAAAGCTGGTTAGATCTATTATTTAGCCACGCGGTCGAGCCAAATTTAGGGCATGATTTGCCGACTTTGATTATAGAGTATCCACCAGCAACGGCAGCATTAGCAAAAACGGCTTTAGATAAAGACGGTAATAAGGTTGCGAAGCGCTTTGAGCTATATATCAATGGTATTGAGATTGCCAACGCCTATGACGAGCTGGCAGATGGGCAGGCGTTAAGAATGCGTTTTGAGCAAGACAATCAATTACGCCAGCGCCATAATTTGCCAGTCATGCCAATCGATGAGCATCTATTGGCGGCATCTAATGACTTGATACCTTGTAGTGGCATTGCTGTGGGGTTGGATAGATTGCTTATGGTCATCACAGGAGCCGACAGAGTAGAGGACGTCATTCCGTTTCCAAGTGGTCTGGCCTGATAATTTATTAGATGGTCCATCATAAAAAAAGCGAGTAGACCGGAAGGCTTACTCGCTTTTTTCTTTAATTATAAACATGGTAGCGCTGAGCTTGATTATAATGTTGCGATAGCTTTATCGATGGCTGTCTCACCATTTTGCATGCTAAAGACTTTCTTACTTGCGCTATCAGCATTCAAAACCGCTGCTAAAGTCGATGCTACATCCGCAATCGCATTCTCGCCAGCATCAGTACCATTGATCGTAATTTTGCCAGTTCCAGCGCGTTCTTTTAGGGCAGCAGCTTGGACGATGGTGTAATCAAGAGTACTGTCGTTGACTAACCATTGGTCAGCGTAATGTTTGGCGATGTAATATTCTTTTAGATTTTCAATCGCAGGGCTTGTCCATTTGCTGGTGTCTAATGAGAACACTGTGCTAAGCATGATATAGCGATTGATACCTTTATCTTGCGCCGCTTGCATTGTTTTCACCGCACCGTGTAAATCTACTTCTAACAAGTTCTTGTTCCCGGAACCTGCTACAAAGTATATCGCCTCAACGTCATCATCAATCTGATTTTGAATATCGTCTTTATTTGCTAATAAGTCTAAATCCAATTGCGAATAATTATCTGCATCGAACAATTTCTTTTTATCACGCGTGGTACCGATCACTTGATGATCATCTGCTAATAACTGCTTAACTAAATCAGTTCCCACTCGTCCACTGGCGCCAATTACTAAAATTTTCATAGTCATTCCTATTCTTATATACGTTACTGTTGTTGTAAAAACTGTTTGTCTTAAAAGTTGACTACAGCGTAACAACAATGATGGGCACACTTCGTTATGAAGCGTGCCGATTGCATAGTGTTTGGTTATGAATGTATACGGTTTGCAAAGAGCACAGGCTAGGAGGGGGTTAAGATAGATAGCAAAGATTATGGCTATAAAAATCAGCGAACCAAACGATTAAGACCGTCGGCAAAGGCTTTTTTGTCACGGTCACCATAAGGTTTTTGTCCGCTCATTTCTTGCAGCTCTAACACGCCAGTACCGCGCATGGTATCCATAAAGTCGCGCATATTGAGCTTTTGCTTAATATTATTTTTGTCGTAGACTATGCCGCGTGTGGTCAGTACCAAGCCGCCTTTGTCCAAAATATCGTTGGCCAAAGGGATGTCACTGGTGATTGCTAAATCACCTGGCTGTATCTGTTCTACGATATAATCGTCGGCTTTATCAAATCCTGATGGCACCACGGTCATGACGAGCAGCGGTGACTTACGCAATTTAATTGGCTGATTGGCGACGAAAATAGCCATTGTTTGCGTCCGCTCAGCCGTTTTGATAATCAAGTCTTTGGCAATCAATGGCACCGAATCAGCATCCACCCAAATTTGCATTATTTCTTAACCTTCGCTGTTTTTGTCTTAACGTCTACCGCATTATCTGTTTGATCGTCATCAGTATCTACTTGAGGGTTTTCTATAGCTTTAACAGTGTCATTGCCAATAGTTGATTGGTCATTGGTCGCTTTTGGCTGATTATTCACAGGAGCAGACTTTTTGTCGAGGCCGACTTTATTGGGCAATACCGCGACGAGCTTGGCTAAGGCAGGCTCCAAATTAGCGACATCATTGGGCATCAATGTGATGTGTGCAATTTTTCGATCTTCGCGCTCAGCCTTATGATAACTATGATAATGCGCGCCATCGATAGCCAGCACTGCGCTGATATCGGGGTACTGTCCTAAAACGTTGAGCATAATCGCTGGATGAACATTGTCGGTATCACCCAATGGCAAATTAACCACGGCACGGATATGGTTTTCAAACTGACTGGTGACAGCGCCTTCAATACTCCAGTGTCCAGAATTGTGCACACGCGGCGCAATTTCATTGACGAGTACAACATCATTGCCACGCACGTCCTTGGTGACGAACAGCTCAAGTGCCATCACGCCCACATAACCCAAATGATTCATGACCGTGGTAATTGCATCGGTCGCTTGCTTGAGTAGATGGCTAGTACCAACGGCGGGCGCTTGAGTTTTGGCCAAAATACCGTGATGGTGATGGTTTTCGACCAAATCATAACAGCGCATCTGGCCGTTCTGTCCCCGTGCCGCGATAATAGAAACCTCACGGCTAAAGTGAATAAAACCTTCCGCAATGAGTGGCGCTGGCGTTGGCGTCAACTCACCTTGGCCACTGACGGCGTCTTTGAGGTCTTGCCACGCCGCTTTGATATCACTGTCTTGCTTGATGACAAATTGACCTTTACCATCATAACCACCGCGGCTGGTTTTGAGGACGATTGGCAGTCCTAGCTCGCTGCAAGCTTGCTGCAATTCAGCTTCAGAGTTAACTTCTTTAAAGGGTACGGTAGCGATCTCAAGCGCATTAAACATCTGCTTTTCTTTTAAGCGGTCTTGCGCGATATCAAGTGCAATCGGTGGCGGAAACATGCCTTGTTTGCTACCAGATTTTGATAAATTGGCCAGTTGTTCAACGGTCGCCGTCGGCGTGTTTTCAAACTCTAAGGTAAATACATCGGCGGCGGCAATAAAGGCTTCTAGTTGCTCACTATGAAAGACGCGCCCGTAAAGACTGGCAGGACAGTCAGCATTGTCTTCTAAAAAAACACACTGATAACCTAATGGCATGGCCGCTTCGGCAAGCATCATGCCAAGCTGACCACCGCCTAAAATACCGATAGTACGAATGTTTTGGGTCACAGGATAAGCGTTCGCTGTAGTCATGGCAGGCTCTTTGAATTGGAAATGGATAAAGGTTATTCGGTTTATTAAGTCTAAAATCTAATCTATTAAAATAGGAAAAGGTGCACTGTATGCACCTTGTATTTAGTAGAGCTCATCTAAGCATAAATATCAAGTTTACAACATTGATCGTTGGATTTGACGGTTAGATTTTATAGTCCAAATAATTGGTCTTGATATTTTCTAACCATTATCGCCAATCTAGTTGTTGATAATGCCCGGTGTGGGGCTGGCAAGAATGGTGTCAGTTTGTGTTTGGCGTAGCGTATCTAGCTTGCTAGCGATTACGTCGTCATGCAAGGCCAAGACCTGAATCGCCAGTAATGCTGCATTATAAGCACCTGCCGCCCCAATCGCTAAAGTACCGACAGCAACGCCTTTTGGCATCTGTACGATAGACAATAGGCTATCCCAACCGCTGAGCATCGAGGATTTTACAGGGACACCAAAGACCGGTAGCGGCGTTTGACTGGCACACATACCCGGCAGATGTGCTGCACCGCCAGCCCCAGCGATAATGACTTGTAAGCCATTGCTTTTGGCGTTTTTGGCATAGTCAAATAATCTGTCAGGTGTACGGTGTGCTGATACGACTTCACAAGCAAAAGCGATATCAAAGTCGGCGAGCAATTGCGCAGCGGCGCTCATGGTCGCCCAATCAGACTGCGAGCCCATGATGATGCCAACTTTTGGTTGACCAGCAGGAGAGGTGATTGGACTGTTTTGCTCAACAGAGTTAACACTAGCTGATAGAGTGCTCATGCTTTGATATCCTCAAAACGACCATCATACAAAAATTTTGCCGCCTTCGTAAAGCCAAGTTTACTGATTAATGCGAAAGCGAGTTGAATAGCGCTTTTATTATGACGATATCACTGGGTCTTTGTCGTGGCGATATTGCACAAAATTACCGGCTTTGAGTGGCAAAGGCTGCTCGGTATCGAGCTGATAGCATGTTAGATAACCGCTATCGACCGCTGCCGAATAATCAGTACAGACTACTTGCGGGCTCAATGGTTCAGGCGTCCCAGTTAGCCAATAATGACCGACAAATACGGGTTTATCGGTTTTAAGCGCAAAGTCGATATTTTCTGCCAATATATCCGCTGGAATTTGTGCCAATGCTGATGAAGGGGCACGCGCAACCTCATATAGTGTACGTTCGTTGAGGCCTTCAAGCCACCAACGTACCCGTACTCGTGTGCGCTCAGTTCCTTCTTTATCAACCATTACCATGCCCGCAGGTAGGGGGGTTTCCACACCTTTTAATACCCTCTCCAACGCTTCAAAAGGTTCGCTATGCTCTTGGGCAGTGGCGACAAGTGCTTCAGGCGTTAAGCAATTATCAGCAGTCAATAACGGCGTCAGTACCGCCATACTGTCTACATCCCAACAAGCATGCACAAAGCAAGCATAGTCGGTCTCAAGCCATAGGGGTATCTCATACAAGCGCTGTAGCCAATAGTGATGACGCTCTGAGCCAAACGGTACTTCTGCCAAAAAGGCCTCGTGTTGGCGCATATGTATCTCATTGTGCGAGCGTAGGTATTCCTGAGGATTATTAGGATCAAGCGTCGCGAAAGCCAAAGCATTGTATTCGTGATTGCCCATCACTGCATCGGCCACATCAGCATCTAGCATGGCAAACACGATTTCTAACGTGGCCATTTGCTGCGACCCACGGTCGATCAAATCACCGATAAACAACGCCCGATGACCTGCTGGCGGCACGAAACATTGTCCGTTATGGCGATAGCCTAGCTGGGTGAGTAGACCGACTAGCTTGTCTGCATAACCATGAATGTCACCGATAATATCTATAATCATAATTCGTTATCTAATCTTAAAATGTAAACGTATTTAACCGCTTAAGTAGAGCGATAAAGTTAATAAGGGTTTAATTATTTTCAAAAAAAATTTTTAAAAAATTGCTCTAAAAGCTAGCCTTTACTAAAAGCCTGGCGATAATAGTGCATTTAAAAAGTGTGGTAGCACTTGTGGCTCTAAAATAATAGTGGCGATTATCCCAAACGCGCCGCCCCACATATGTGCCAGATGATTGATGTTTGAGCCACCGCGTTTGTCCGCATAGATGCTATAAGCCACATAAGCGACCGCAAATAATATCGCTGGGATAGGAATGACCGCGAATAAATAGATTTTTTCCCATGGTGCCAGCAAAATAAAAGCAAACAATACGGCTGATACACCACCTGAGGCGCCAAGGCTGAGATAGCTGGCGTTATTTTTATTCTTAAGATAACTTGGAATCATCGCAACAATGATAGCCAATACGTAAAACACCACGAAACCATAACCGAACAAAAACGATTGATATAACCCTTCGATAGCACGACCGAAAAAATACAAAGTAAACATATTAAACAGCAGATGCATACTATCAGCATGGATAAAACCATGCGTCACAAAACGATCCCATTGCCCATTATTTACCGCAGGCGGATAAAAAATAAGCCGATTAAATAGCGCTTTGTTTTGCCAAGCAAGCAAGCTGACAATAACAGTAATAATAATGATAAGGGTCGTGTGGTTAAACAAAGGGTAATCCTTAGGCCGAGCCTAGTGTGTGATTGTGTAATATGGCAAGGTTAAAAGCCTAAATACTATGTATACATACTACGCCTAAATACTATGTGTAAATAATATTATGCCCAAATTGCTAATGGATAAGACGGTCAATAATAATAAGTAGTGACATGGCAATTCCCATGCCAACTCCTAATCATTACGTCAACAGCGACAAGAATAAAGCAAAAACCCATTATGTAGAGAATTGTGCTTTAATAATCATTTGTTATTAGGGTGCGTCTTCATTTCAAAAATGGTGATAAAAATAAGATAAATTGCCGTCAGACAAGAAAAATAGCGTAGATAATATCGGGATATTGACCAGCTATTTGACGATGTTTGGCAAGATTTAGCCATTTTTAGCCCATTTAGATGACTATAGAGTGAATTGAAGACATACCCTAACAATATAGCAGTGTATAAAGATGAGTAAGTAATGCTTCGTATACGGACAGTAACGGTAGCGCTAAATACGTTGATAGCAGCAGTCTATAGTGCTGCTGATATAAGTGTAAGTACAAATTATAAGCTGGGTCATACAAGCGATGTACCATAAGCACTGTCACGGATATAGCTGTTTTATAGAGTGCCATTTATAAGGCATAAGTTTGTAGAAAAAACATCAAATAAAGTGATAAGGAATGATTTATTGCTTTTATAAATATAAACTATAGTCGGTTGAAAGGAATTTAGATACAAGAAAAGCGAGTGACAGGACTGCAAATAGTAGACTGAACGAGCCTGACACTGTATCTGATTTCACTAGGATTAACTATATTAAGCCGATAGAGGCCGTCAGTCATGAGTATCATTGAACAACTAGAACAAAGCGTCACGCCCGCTGTGCTAGGCAATAATAGCAGCGTTGCCCATGTCAGTCTCCTTGAGCAGTTTTATGCGATTTTGGCCGCACGCTTGGCTTTGCCAGAGGTATATTCGCAGTTGTTGCGATCTGATCAAGTGATCGTTGCTGATAGCGTGACAGAAAGCCCTTTATTTGAGCAGCTCTGGCTCGCCCCAAATATGCGGCAGACACTCATACAAGAACTTGCCGCCACTCATCATATCGATGAGCTTGCGACCACCCAATTGCTTATAAATGCTGCGCCACTGGCTTACCGTGAACTAAAGGCACTGGCGAGTGGACAGTTTTTGCCTGCGTTTTTGCAAAAAGAGCAGCCCACCTTGCGCCAGTATTTACCCATATGGTCAGCACCAGTTATCAGCGCTGCTCAAGATATTCAGACATCTAGCAATACGCCAAATGTCATAGCATCTGCTAATACAGCAGCAATGCCAGCACCGCCAATAGAAGCGGCTACAGAGAATAGCAATAGCTCTCCAAATGCTAGTGTGCATTTAGATAAGCATAGCAATACAGATATAAATAATGCTTCTGATGCTATCCATGCTATCCATGCCAGCCCTGCTGCCCATCATTTAGCAGAAAATGGCAGCATGAAACGGGAAAAAGTTCGCACCCGTAATCAACGCAACGATCTATTGGTACGGGTATTTTTATTAATAGCCGCCATTGCTGCGTTGGGCTTTGCTGCATGGGCGCTATTGATCAAGCCCAACATGACAGCGCCAGTAGAACCTGTAGCGCCTGCGCCTGTCGTTGCCCCGCCCCCTACTGAGCCAGCACCACAGGTTTTGACGCCAGTTGAGCTAATCGTCGGGGTAGACGATAGTGGCAGTCTCTATACTTGTAGCGCAACGGTTGGCGATGAGGCGCTACAAAGCACGTTGCAACAAGCGCTTAATACAAGTTTTGGTGAGCAGGCCGGTATCTGTGAGCTGACGATACAAGCGGGCGTGGCTAAGAGTATGGCTAATATGCCAACAGAGGTATTGCCGAATATCTTGACCATGCTGAGATCAACGCCATTTGCTCGGCTACATCTGCAAAATGAGCGGGTGAGCTTGGAAGCACCAGACAGTATGCTATTACAGCGTTTGGTCACTGATATGCGTACGTTAGCGCCAGCGCTGATGATTGATAGCGCGGCACCACTGCCATTACCTAACAATGGCAGTGGCGTAGAGGATATGGCGGCTATGAATGGTCAGAACCCTCAGTTTGACTCCAGTGGCAGCGCTACAAACAATGTTAATAGTGACGCCTATAACAACAATGCAAGCAATAATGGTGCTGGAGAGTATCAAGCAAGCGATGACGATACGGACGATAGTATGATGCCTGCGCCAGCACGCAACAATCCGGTGCGCAGTAATAATGGCAGTCTCACTAATGTACCTAGTAATTTAAATAGTAACTCAAATAGCAATTCCTCTACAAACAATAGGCCGTCAGGCCCAATCTCTTTGTCTGAAGTAGAGGATATGGCGAGTAATGTTATCGTCGCTGAACCTGCACAAGTAAGAAATAAGTAGGTCAGTCGCTAAGCTTTAGTATGAGTCATACCGTAATCACAACTTTTTTTTAAATAAATAATATGAAAGATAAAATCAAATCGTTTTATTGCTATTGAAAATGACTGTTTAATAAATAATACACATACGACCTTATTTACTATTGTTATGTTAGCGATTTGTACTTCAGCGGCTTTCTAGTTACGTGTAACAACTGAAACATTACTTAATGTAGCATTTGCACAACAGCGTATTGATTGTGAAAAATACCTTAATACTTTTATAATGACGAAAGTTGAATGTAATCATCATCAATTGCGCTTGTTGCTTTTTTATAGTGACTAAACAGTGAACTAATAGTGACGAACCTTTTTTACAGCTATTTATTTTATAGTGACTTGCATGATGATTTTGCTTTTTAGATGTTTTAACGGATAGGTAAATAGTTGCTACCATCATAATTATCGACTTTGCTTTTAGTGAATTAAAAAATAAAAAAGTAAATTCTAATAATTCTGAGAAAAAATCTTAGCCCTATTCAAAAGACAAATTATATTAATAAGAATTAATGGAGGACTTATACTATGGATATTATCAGTCATTTAACGCGAACAGTCAGCCCCGCAGTATTGGGAGATGACCGTAGCCCTGCTAAACAAAATCTACTTGAGCAGTTTTATGCTATTTTTGCGGCGCGTTTGGCAGACAAAGATACGCATGAGCGTTTTGCTAACGAAAATATCGCCCGTGACGATCAAGGATTTTATGATCGGGTATGGACGGATAGCGCTCACCGTGACCAGATAGCTCGCGAGCTGGCTGGCAAACACAATGTCGATGTCACTGCATCTCGTGGTTTGATTGCGATGGCAGCACCGCTTGCTTACCATGAAATAAAAAGCTTGGCAGGAACCACACCGGTGCCACAGTTTTTGAACGACAACCTTGCTAGCTATCAGCATCATATCCCTGCATGGGCAAGTGCGGTTCTGCCTGCCGGTATGATTGCCGCTGCTCCTGCAGGTGCGCGAATGTCTGATACGGTCAGTACCGCACCGCTACAACGTGAAGAAGAGAAAGAAGGCAGCTTTATGAAAGCGCTGCTGCCTATTATTGGTCTGATTATTTTAGGTGCTTTGGCGTGGGCTTTGCTGAGAGGCTGCCAAGACAACCCTGAGCCTGTCGCTACGCCTGCTGTCACCCAAGAGCAAGCGGCGGAAGGCGATGGTGCAGCGGTTGCTGCTGCTGTTGAGCCTGCCTCATTGAGCATTGCTACTGGTGAAAATAGTGAATTGTACGCTTGCCGCATGAATGTGGGTAATGAGACGCTACAGACCAATGTCATGAATGCGCTTACCAGTGCGTTTGGGGATGAAGCCAATAAGTGCCGCGCCGATGTTGATGATAATTTTGCAATAGACATGCCAGCTGCTGCGCAACTTGCCACTATCTTACCTATTGTCAAAAATGTACCAAACGCCAGTATGATTATTAAAGGTGATAACATTACTGTCAATGCACCAGATGCAGCAGCGTTGGATAAACTGGTCGCTGATTTACAAGCGGCTGCACCAGCGATGACGGTGCAAGCTGAGGGGCCACTAGATTTGCAGGGTGAAATTGATAATAGTTTAGCGGCAGCCGATGTTGCTATGTCAAACCTTGGAGACAATCCAGATCCACGTGATGTTGCCCGTGCTTTAAGTCTACAAGTAATTAACTTTGAAGTAGATAAAGCTTTTATTCCTGATGTTAATAAAGCGTTTCTTGACCGCGCTGCCAAGATTATGACAGACGTCCCAGATATGAATCTGATGATTATTGGTTATACCGATAGCCAAGCATCGGATGCTTATAATCTGAAGCTGTCTCGCGACCGTGCCGAATCTGTAAAAGAATACTTAGTCTCTCAAGGTATCGATGCGAGCAAGCTGAGCACCAAAGGCATGGGTGAAACAGATCCTATCGCTGATAACTCAACGGAACAAGGTCGCTTCCGCAACCGCCGTATTGAGTTTTTGGTCAATGATGAGACTGTCAGTGCAAATGATGGTATGACGATCACCAACAATGCCCTTGATCCGGACTTAAACCCATTAGACAGCAACAATGATGATCTCTTGCCAGATGGTGATGATGCAAGTCGTAGGACGGTAGTAGATCCACAAGTTAATACTCAGTAGTCTTTAGACAGTTATTGATAGTAAGAAAACTATTGATATTTAAAAGTCATTAATACCAAAAAACCGCATCTAAAAAAAGATGCGGTTTTTTATTTGCTATAGATTTGGCATATATAGTCAGTGAAAAGTAATATCGAACCATCACGCACTGCTGATATCCATTTTTGTTGCTTGCTGTGCCTGCGCAGACAGAGGCGACAAAAAATTGATATCAGCAATACCGTCGCGATTTTAGGATATTTTGACTATATTTATGGATTTACTAAAAAAATGACAGGCTATTATTTATAGACAGTAGGATCTTTTGATGCCGCATGATCTGTAGATGGCTGCTCTGCCGAGGTATTAAAAAAGGTCTGAGTGACGTTCTGCTTTGCTTGCTGCCAATAGTCAAATTGCTGACAAGTCGCCTCAAGATTACCTTGCCAAACGGGTATCTGCCCGCACATGGTTTTGATACGTTTTTGATTGGGGTAGGGCAAGTTTTGCGCCGCTTCGGCCGCTTCATGAGCCGCAACTCTATCATTGCATACCAAAGCAATGTCGCAACCAGCTTCAATCGCTGCTTTGACGCGCGCGCTAACATCCCCAGCTGCTTGCGCGCCTGCCATAGATAAATCATCAGAGAATAGAACGCCATCAAATTTTAGCTCATCACGGATGATGTCTTGCAGCCAAATTTTAGAGAATCCCGCTGGCTTGTTATCTACCTGTGAAAAAATCACGTGCGCTGGCATCAACGCATCAAGCCAAGGCAGCGTTTGGGCGAACGGCTGCATGTCACTGTGCATAATCTCATCCAAACTGCGGCTGTCGATCGCTTCTGATACATGAGAATCAGGAGCGATGGCGCCGTGACCGGGGAAATGCTTACCAGTGGTTGCCATGCCAGCCGCTTTCATACCGCGCATAAACTGGGTCGCCAAAGCCGTAATGGCTTGCGGCTGCTGATGAAAGCTACGGTCACCAATCACTTGGCTAATACCGTCTGTGTCGAGTACCGGTGCGAAGCTCAGATCTATGCCCACGGCCAGCACTTCTGCTGCCATTAGATAGCCACAGTCATAAGCGCAGCTAAGCGCACGGCTAGGATCTTGATTAAATAACTCACCCAGTCGCCCCATCGCGGGCAATGGGGTAAAACCTTCACGTAATCTTGCGACGCGCCCACCTTCTTGATCAACACCGATCAAGATATCGGCGTTGTGATAGCGTATATCGTCACACATTGCGCGCACTTGCGCGGCATCCTTGACATTTCGGCCAAACAAGATGATCCCACCAACTTGGGCTTGTTTGATTAAACTCACATCTTCAGCAGTCAGTGCGGTACTATCAATATCAATCATTAAGACGCCATACATCGCGTGATCCTTATTATGTTATATCAGTCATCTACTCTAAAACCATTATTGTATCAATCAGCGTACAGTACGGTCTGCCTAACTGCACGCAATTTCCTTTGTAACAAAGGCAAATAGAATCGACTATTCAGTGTTATATTATGAGCTCAGCGCACCATCAATCAGGGTAAATAAGCGCAATAATCACTCACTATTATCGATATATTATGACAGCTATTGTGAGCTGCGCATAATCTACTGGTTAAATTGACCGAAATGAATGACCGATATCTGTCAAGCAGCGAGCAGCAGCCATCGCTAATAAATATGCTAGAAAGTTTGGTATGTACCGAGGTAAAGTGTAATATTGCTTATACAGATTGAGACAGTTGCACATTTATGCTCATGCTAGTATTGATTGATTTTTTGCAAGACGTTGGCAGTATTTTGTTCAACGATCAATATGATAAAGCAGTCATTTTATTAAGTAGCAATATCATTAGGTAATACCAATGCTGAAGTAGGTAATGCCAATGCTGAAGTCTTATAAAGTATCTTGCTTAGAAATCGTCAAATTCATAACAAGGTTAATGCAATATAAAGTGAATGCCATAAAGATGGTTTGTGAAAAGCAGCGCTGTAAGAGAATAACTAAATTTGATGCATAGGGAATGACCAAGCAAATTCTTTCGATGAAAATTAATAATACTTTTAACTTAAAATAACTAGGTAGATATGATGAAAAAACAACCAGCACAGTGGTTACTCAGTGCAGCGTCAGTGGGCATCGCCGGTCTTATTCTTACTCAGAGCTACGGTACCGCAGTGGCAGATACCAACACTGAAGGTTTCGTCCAGACACCTGAACAAAAAGTCACTACTCGTCAGGTCGCCGCCTTGCTGGATCGCAGCCATTATCTCAATCAGTCTCTCGATAGCAAAACAGGCAGCGAAATTCTGTCTATGTATATTGATAGCCTTGATCCAAACCATACCTTGTTTTTGCAATCTGATGTTGATGAGCTAAAGAAAAAATATGCCGCCGAGTTCGGTGATCGCCTCAAACGTGGTGATTTGTCTGCAGGGGTAGAGGTATTCGAGCGCTATCGTAAACGCTCAAACGAATATTTTGCCATGGCAAGCAAAATGCTAAAGACGGATCTGGATTTGACCAGCGATGAGACCATCGTCCTTGACCGCGAAAAGCTTAGCCATTTTAAGACCAAAAAAGAACAGCGTGATTATTGGGCGCGTCAGCTGAAGTTTCAGCTGATGAGTATCACTTTGGGTCAAGAAGATGAAAAAGCCAAAGAGCAAGTTTTCTTAAATAATCCAGACATCACTCGTGGTCAGGATTTGATCCGTAATGATGAGCGCACGCCCAGTGAGATTTTGCTCAATCGTTTGTCACGTCAACAAGAGCAGTTTAAGCGTCTCAAAGATGACGAAATCATGGAGACTATCTTAAACACAGCGATGCTCACTTATGATCCGCACAGCAATTATTATGCACCTATTCAAGCGACAGAGTTGCAGATTCAATCCAGTCTACAGTTAGAAGGCATTGGTGTTTCTATCCGGCCAGATCGTAAAAACCCAGACTATACACGCATCGTGACCTTGGTAGATGGTGGGCCAGCGGCAAAAACGGGACAGATTAAGCCCAATGACTTGATTATTGGTATCGCCAAAGACGGCAAAAACATGACCGATGTAGTCGGTTGGTCGACGCGTGAAATCGTCAGTCTCATTCGTGGTAAGCGCGGTACTTCAGTCACGCTCAAGCTACGTCAGGCCAGCGCACCAGAAGCCAGCGCCCGTACCGTCACTGTGGTGCGCGATATTATTCAGCAAGAAGAATCAGGCGTTACCCAGCGCGTCGTAGAAGTACAGCGTCCGAATATCGATAAAACACCCAAGCGTATTGGTGTCCTTGAGATACCAAGCTTTTATTTGAACTATCAGGCGCGCCGTAACGGTGAAGATTATCGTAGTGTCAGTATCGATACCGAAAAAGCGCTCAAAGAATTAAATAAAGAAAACATCGATGGCCTCGTGGTTGATTTACGCAACAACCCTGGTGGCTCGTTAGATGAAGTGGCCAAAATGCTCGGCTTCTTTATTAAGAGTGGTCCACTGGTCCAAATCCGTGACAATCGCGGCAACATCCAAGTATACCGTGACGACGATGGTGGCGAACAACTCTATGACGGCAAGATGGTGGTCATTACTAACTTAGCGTCTGCCTCTGCAAGTGAGATTTTTGCTGCCGCCATTCAAGATTATGGCCGTGGTTTGGTGGTTGGCAGTACCACAACTGGCAAAGGCTCTGCCCAGATTCAGCTGGACAATTTAGCCTTGGGTTCAGCGACCTTAACCCAACGTAAATTCTATCGTATCACCGGCGGCAGTACGCAGAATAAAGGCGTAGTCCCCGATGTCGAATTGGTTAATATCTATGACGATGCTACCTTTGGCGAGCGGGCACAGAAAAAAGCGTTGCCTTGGGATACCATCAAAACCGCGCCTTATAAGCCTGAAGGTAAATTCACTAGCGATACGTTAGCGACGCTGAACCAGCAGTCTACAATTCGTCAGCAAAAGGATCCACAGTTTATTTACTTATCTGCGTTGAATGACATTCGCGATATGGATGATGAGAAAAAGCCTGTCAATCTCGATATCAATAGCCGCCGTGCCAAAATGCAGCTGATCGAAAAGCGTTCATTAGAAGCGGAGAATAAACGCCTCATCGCTACAGGTGAGCGTCCGTATGCCAACTGGAATACTTATCAGGCGGCGATGGATGCGAAGTTTGAAGAGCGTAGTCAAATGAAAGCCAATGAGCGTCCAGAGCTACCTGAAGACGAAGCTTTTATCAATGAAGCGGCTTATATTATGCTCAGTGCTGATTCAAAAGCAACGGTCAGCCCTGAAGAGAGTCTATAGCAGCCGTATATGAGCGAACCATAAAAGCGGTCATATAAATATCTATGTAAGCATATGCTTACATAGATTGACGCTTCGACCTCTTACTAACCTTGGGTCAATCTGCGATTATAACTGTACGGCACGATTGAACGAAACAGTTCATTGATACTAGGGATTGGTATCTTAAAGATCGCATCAGGGATAGATGGTTTGCTAATTAGGGATAATAAGGCTGGATGCCTGCTAGTTATAGGATGCCTCGGGATTAGGTATCATGTAGCGTTAACATGGATGGTTGGTGATAAAAGCCGCATAGCGCTCGTCGTTATGCGGCTTTGTTACGTTTGGGATAAAGTATTTTTATAGATAAGCCGTAAAACATAAAAAAAGGCCAGTAGACGTATCTACTGACCTTTTACAATAAACGACAAGCTTCATCGTACTCGCTTATCGTTTAAATGTTTTCTAATACTCAAATAGAGATTAGTGCTCAACGCCGCCTGCGCCATGGACATGGCCGTGGTTTAGTTCGTCTTCAGTCGCTGCACGTACTTCTTGAATTTCAACATCAAAAGTCAAACGCTTACCAGCTAGTGGATGGTTGGCATCAACGACCACTTCGTCATCATTTACTTCAGTAACCGTCACCAACATTACTTGGCCACCGGCTTCTGACTGGAATTGCATACCAGGCTGGATGTCATCAACGCCTTGGAAGTTATCGCGTGGCACATGCTGTACCGCTTGCTCTTGGTATTCGCCGTAGCCATCAGCAGGCTCAACGACAGCGTTTACTGTTTCGCCAGCAGATTTGCCTTCTAGTTGTTTTTCTAGGCCTGGGATGATGTTGCTGTGACCATGTAGATAAGCAAGTGGCTGACCTTCTGGTGATTGGTCAAGCACGTTGCCTTCGTCGTCTTTTAGTGTGTAATTGAATTTGACGGCAGTGTCTTTTGCGATAGTAGTCATAAATTATCCTAAATATATCTGTGTAAAAAATTAAATACGGTTGCAATAAACCTAAAAAAGCCAATCGGCAAGCCAGATAGCCACGTCATTAGTCAATTATCATCAGTTTATTAAAGTAACTTTAGCAGTTAGCATCTTTAATTGCGATGGCTCACATAACTTTCAAGGGAAAAGTGATAAAAAATGCAAATTAATATCATAATTTATGAAAATAAACGTTGTTTTCTATCATTTACAGAGTAGCGTGCTTGTTTTTTCTGGTTTGCCCGTTGCGTTTTCGGTTAAGGACTTCTACCATAACGATAAAAATAAAGATGAGAAAGACGATGAATTCATTTACCAATAAAGCTGATATCAATAGTTCTAACACCGACACTCCCAATAATAAGTCAATAAGTACGACTTCAATCAGTGAGAATGCTGAAATCGTAGCCGATAGTAGTTATCGATTCGATTTTGAGCGTTTTTATGAGCACTTAGTAGATGTGTCGCTTACCTTTACAGCAAACGTAGACTCACCAAAGCTGTGGTTGCCAGCATGGATACCGGGTAGCTATCTGATGCGCGAGTTTGCCCGCAATATTACCGCAGTACATTACCAAATCACTGACGACAATAATAAGAGCGTTGAGATACAGCGCGCGGTAAAGACAGACAAAAATACCTGGCAATTACCAAAAGTTAAAGCAGGGCAGACCGTAGACGTCCATTATGAAGTCTACTGTTATGACTTGTCTGTGCGCACCGCCTACGTCGATCAGCAGCGCTTATATGGGAACTTTACTTCTTTAGCGCTAGCGGTAGATGGGCAAGAGCAGACGCCTATACAAGTAAGCTTGATAGTGCCAGCCACATTTTTTGCGGATAAACAAGAAAGCCGTGTGCTCTTAGCTTGTGGTCTTGAATCTACCCATTTACGACTTGATGGGCAGCAGTGCTTTGCACTACAGGCAAACAGCTATCACGAGCTGATTGATTATCCTTTTGAAATCGCTGAACAGGATAAATTTGACTTTATTGTCCAAGACCATACACATCAGACCCTACCTCACCGTTTTTATCTGTCGGGTAAGCATAATGCCAATATGGGTAGAATACAGCAAGACGTCACCCACATTTGTCAGACGTATCTAGATTGGCTGGGTGATGCACCCTTCAACGACTATACGTTTATGACTTTTGCCAGTGGGCAAGACTACGGAGGTCTTGAACACATCAATTCGACCAGCCTGATTACCCCGCGTCGCGACTTGCCCAGTATTGACGAACCCAAAGTACCCAGCAGCGATTATCAGCGTTTTTTAGGCTTGTGCAGCCACGAGTACTTTCATGCGTGGTGGGTCAAAACCGTACGCCCTGATGTCATGTTGGATGTAGATTTGCGCCGCGAAGCTTTTACACCGCTGCTTTGGGTATTCGAAGGTTTTACCTCTTATATCGATGATTTTATGTTGCAAGCGTCAGGGGTGATTGATAAACCAAGTTATCTCAAATTACTGGCTGAACAAATCAATCGCTACTATCAAACGCCTGGACGCGCCTATCAAAGTGTCGCTGAGTCGAGTTTTGATGCATGGATTAAATTATATCGTAATGATGAAAACACAGGTAATGCCGGTATTAGTTACTACAATAAAGGCGCATTGGTGGCGCTTTGTTTAGATTTAACTTTACTCGAAAAGAGCAACGGTCGTTATCGGTTATTTGATGTGGTCAAGGCTTTTTATAACCAAGCAACGCAGAATGACAACCGACGGATTGGTATCAGCAGTGCCGATATGGGCAAAGTTGTCGGGCAATTTATGGCGCTTACTGACTGGCAAGAGTTTGAGCGCCGCTATGTCAATGGGGTGGAAGAATTACCCATTGAAGCATTATTAACGGCAAACGGCATAAAAATACATGTTAATAGCAAAGAAACTGCCGATAAGCATGTGCCTTGGGGTATGCGCTGTAGTGAGACGCCAGCTGGACTGAAGGTCAATCGCGTGACGCGTGACAGTGTGGCTGCCAACGCTGGTATATCGGCGCATGATGTCATCATCGCTATTGACGGTATCAAGGCAGACACCAAGCAATTAGCGTCGCTTATTAAAGCAGAGCGTGAGGTTGAATGTTACCTGTTTCGTCGCGATGAGTTGATGTGCGTCAGCGTACTACCTAAAGCGGTGCTTAATAGTGCAAAACAGCAGAGCATAGACGACAAAACCTTTCCGCACAAAGTAAGCTTGTACTTAGCAAAGACAGAGTCATTATCAGACGATAGTAGTGACCATTCAACCGTACAGCCAAGCTGGCAGGTATGGCTTGATGTCATGGCACGTCAACAAGCGTAAATAGAGCAGTTTTAACATACTTTGAACCGTAGCTATGATTCAATATGTCCGAGTAAAAACAAAAACCCCTGCTAAGCATTTATGATTAGCAGGGGTTTGATGTGATAGCTTGTACATTTATCGGTACCGATTGAACCATAGTCAATTTAGATAGCAGGTTGCTCAGCAGGCGCTTTAGTGGATGCCTCATTTTTAACAGTAGCGTCATTGCCAACAGTATCGTTACTAACAGCGTTGTTATTAACCTCGGCGGTTTTGTTAGCGGCAATCCAGTTTTGCATGCGTTCAATTTCAGACTGCTGGGCATCGATGATATCTTGAGCCAATTTGCGCATCTCGGCATCAGTACCGTACTTGAGCTGTATTTTTGCCATGTCTACAGCGCCCATGTGATGGGGCAACATACCTCGTGCAAACGCCATATCAGGGACAGGGTCAGCGATACCTAGCATCATGTCATCATGCATTGCATCCATGCTCTTGGCATAAGCTTGCTGCATCGCTTGAGTATTAGGCTTGGGTTTAGCTGCATCGGGATGGCCAGCGAGCCATTTATTCATAATGTCTATTTCAGCTTGCTGCGCCGTTATGATTTCTTGCGCCAGCTCTCGCATGGCGGCGTCAGTACCATACTTTAGCTCGATTTTTGCCATGTCTAGGGCGCCGCGATGATGTCCCAGCATACCTTTCGCAAAGGCAGTATCAGCATCGTTATAGACCATGCCGATCATCATCTCATCATGCATTCTCGTCATTGACTTGGTGTAGTCTTGGAGGATATCCGTCATTTGCATCTCATCCGCCATTGCATCGCCACCTGTCATATCGTGACCTGCGTGAGCATCCATGTCCATGCCTTCATGATTCGCAGGCATCTCAGTCGATGGTGTCGCCACTTTTTCTGTAGGGATCCCCTCATCGTTCTCGGTTGCTGGCTGACAAGCGCTCAGTATAAGTGCCGCAGCAATGCTGGTGGCGAACAAGGCGAAACGACGCGAAGGAATCATGACATATCCTTAAAAGAGACAAGAGGAACAATAAATAGAGGCAAAGTCAAAGTACGCCACTAATATGGCACTAAGGCAGAGAAGTGCTGAATCTTAGCAGATAAACCTTACCAGTTCGAGACGCTATGTTTAACAGGTCGTAATATATTTGCTCGATTTCATGACTGAGCTCTCTCAAGCAGATACGTGTGTCGATTTATCCATTATCTTATTTATATTATCTGTTGTTGCTATCTATACTCGAACACGTGATAGTTGGTAGATATTATTCATAAAAGTGATAATTAATGTTAGGGTCTGTTGAACATTCAAATATTAGGACTGCTGATCGCTAAAATCGCATCAAACCTTTTATCAAATCAGGCGTAAACCGACGATAATGTCGAGACCTTAGCTAGGTTTACAACAATGTTTGGGGTGATTTTAGTATCAGCCTTTCAGGGCAGGGCTATTTTTTACCAATACATGGCGAAATTGTCTAACCTAGAACGACTAGTCGTCAAAAATTTCACTGCGTATTGTCTAAAAAATAGACGCTGCCAGTACCACATTTGAATGTTCAACAGACCCTCATAATACCGACATCAACATGATGTTAGGTTCGATTAATTATGAACACCCAATTCTCGCAGTTTTGCACTGTCTAAATGGATACGCACAAACTCACCAACTGCCAGTTCTCCCAATTCAAAGCCTGCCACTGACCAACGAATAAGACGCAGACAAGGCAAGCCAACATGCGCCGTCATGCGTCTGACTTGACGATTCTTACCCTCATAAATCGTCAGCATCAACCATGATGTGGGTATGCTTTTACGCTCACGAATAGGCGGGTCACGTTGCCAAAGTGGCATCGGTAAATCCTCTTCACTAAGCTGTTTGATGTCGGCAGGCAGAGTTTTACCATCTTTAAGAATCACGCCTTGTCGAAGCTTATCACGTTGCTCGGCAGTAGGAGTACCTTCAACTTGTACTAAATAAGTCTTACCTTGTTTACGTCCAGCATTGGCTTTTGGTGGATGAGTAATGGCTTTATTAACCCTGCCATCACTCGTCAAAATCAGTAACCCTTCAGATATCGCATCTAATCTGCCAGCAACGCGCAAAGACTTATCCGTGAAATATTCCGATAGGGTGGTGTGGTCGTTGTTGCTGTCATCACGGAACTGACTTTGCACACCGTAAGGCTTATTAAACAAAATGAGACTGGTGGTCGACATAAAATAGCATTTCCTAAATAAAGATATTGATAAAGCATGAAAGGTAAGAATTAGACCGATTATGAAGCGGCTGATAACTTAATTAACGCTATTGTAATCAAAAAAGAACACACAACAAATAATGTATTAACTTATCAGCCATAGCCTATGAAGGTGCGCTTTTATGTCTACAGTAAAACCATGTTATAATAGTGGTATTTATAATATTGATACTTGCATATGGGTTATGCGCTCGAAAAATTGTTGCGCAGCCCTTTATCTTAGTACAATGATTAGGATAGCACATCAGATTTGTACAGTTACCTAGGCTTGTAAATTATCAATAATTATTAAGTTTATATAAAGTATTTTTGTTACTTTACTTATTTTCATAATTTTTTTGCTGATGTTATTGTTAGCTGGCTTTTCTTTTCATTGCTCAGTCTATGGCTATTATTAAAATTTTTTCCGATTTTTTATGTTAAAGCATTGAGTGCCATAATGTGAGTTCAGAATGGATTTGCAAAATGCCCACATTTAAGAGCCGTAAATATAAGATCGTAAGTACTTGATTTTTTCTCGCTTAGCTAAAGACGTGAATTACGTATAACTATAACCACGCATAGCCATAATAAAGTAGCGCAAGCATAATGGAGCGCCTAGAGTACCAATGAAACTTGCGACATCCAACATACAACCAAGGAGTTTTATCCATGTCATATGATAAGGTTATCGTACCTAGAGACGGCGAAAAAGTAACCGTCAACGCTGATTTATCGTTGAATGTCCCCAATCATCCCATTATTCCCTTCATTGAAGGCGATGGAATTGGGGTAGATATCACTCCGGTCATGGTCAAGGTGGTTGATGCTGCAGTTGATAAAGCTTACCACGGCAAAAAGTCCATCATTTGGATGGAAGCGTATTTGGGCGAAAAAGCGGCCAAAATCTATGATGGTGACTACCTGCCAAGCGAAACGCTAGAGATCTTAAAAGATTACGTGATCAGTATCAAAGGGCCATTAACCACGCCAGTAGGCGGCGGCTTCCGCTCATTAAACGTCGCTGTGCGTCAAGAGCTTGACCTCTATGTATGTCAGCGTCCAGTTCGCTGGTTTGAAGGTGTGCCAAGCCCTGTGCAGCATCCTGAGCTAACAGATATGGTGATTTTCCGCGAAAACTCAGAAGATATCTATGCCGGTATCGAATGGAAAGCGGGCAGTGATGAGGCAAAGAAAATCATCAAGTTCTTAAAAGAAGAAATGGGCGTGACGAAGATTCGTTTCGACGATGACTGCGGCATTGGCATCAAACCTGTATCCAAAGAAGGCTCGCAGCGTCTAGTGCGTAAAGCCATTCAACACGCTATCGATAACGATTTGCCGAGTGTGACTTTAGTGCACAAAGGCAATATCATGAAGTTCACCGAAGGCGCGTTTAAAGACTGGGGCTATGAATTAGCCGCAGAGCGCTTCGATGCAGAGTTGTTAGATGGTGGCCCTTGGATGACGATGAAAAACCCAAAAACGGGTAATGACATCATTATCAAAGACGTCATCGCTGATGCCTTTTTGCAGCAAATTCTGATGCGTCCTGCCGATTATTCTGTCGTCGCCACGCTTAACCTAAACGGTGATTACATCTCTGATGCCCTAGCGGCTGAAGTGGGCGGTATCGGTATTGCACCGGGTGCCAACAAAGGCGGCGCAATCGCTGTCTATGAAGCGACTCATGGTACTGCGCCTAAATATGCTGGTCAGAACAAAGTAAACCCCGGCTCGTTGATTCTATCGGCTGAGATGATGTTACGTGACATGGGCTGGACAGAAGCCGCTGACCTCATTATCAATGGTATTCAAGGCGCTATCGCTAATAAAACGGTCACTTATGACTTTGAGCGTTTGATGCCTGATGCTATTTTGCTCAGCACTTCTGAGTTTGGTAAAGCAATCATTAAGCACATGGATGCCTAGTCATCGCTTTATGATGAGCTAAAAGCAATTTAATATAAGCTGTTGAAAAAGCCATTTACAATCATGTAGGTGGCTTTTTTATGGTGATTTTTTTATGCTGATGTTATAACTATGGTCAAGGAATTTTAGAATCGCTACGATACTGCTGATATCAATTTTTTGTCGCCTCTGTCTGCACAGACCCTATATAAGCACTATTACCTTTTTATCTACAGACAATAAAAAACACCCCACAACTCTATCGAGCTGCGGGGTGTTTTATTGTTTTTAACTGACGCTAGCTGCAAAAGTATAAAGAAGTAACGTTACTTAAGGCTAGCCAGTTAAATCTATTACAACGATGCCAACGCTTCATTGAATAAGGTGCTTGGACGCATGACTTTTTCAGCCAATGCTTCATCTGCGAAGTAGTAGCCTTTGATGTCTACCGCTTTGCCTTGAGCATCATTAAACTGTTTAATAATGGCGTCTTCATTGCTTTCAAGCTTTTGCGCTAGCGGGGCGAATTGCGCTTTAAGATCTGCATCTTGGTCTTGTGTGGCCAGCTCCTGAGCCCAGTACATCGCCAGATAGAAATGGCTACCACGGTTATCTAACTCACCGGTTTTACGTGACGGTGATTTGTCATTTAGCAGCAACGTTTCAGTGGCTCTATCGAGCGTATCTGCTAAGATTTGCGCTTTAGCATTGTTATCGTTTTTGGCCAAATGCTCCAATGACTCCGTCAAGGCTAAAAATTCACCCAATGAATCCCAACGTAAATGGTTTTCTTCTACCAGCTGCTCAACGTGCTTGGGTGCAGAACCACCAGCGCCAGTTTCGAACAAACCGCCGCCTTTCATTAATGGTACGACTGATAGCATCTTAGCACTGGTTCCTAACTCGAGAATTGGGAATAAGTCAGTGAGATAATCTCGTAGAATATTACCTGTGGCAGAGATAGTATCCAGACCGCGAGCGACGCGCTCTAAGGTATAACGCATGGCGCGCACCTGTGACATGATTTCAATGTGCAGACCGTCAGTATCATGGTCTTTCAAATACATGTTAACTTTTTTGATTAGCTCGTTCTCGTGCGGACGGTACGGGTCTAACCAAAAGATGACGGGAGTATCTGACTCACGCGCACGGCGAACGGCAAGTTTCACCCAATCTTGGATAGGCTCATCTTTGACTTGACACATGCGCCAGATATCGCCTTTTTCTACATCTTTTTCAAGCAATACTTCATCGGTATCAATATCTACAATACGGGCGATACCGGTAGCGCTAGACTCAAAGGTTTTGTCATGTGAGCCATATTCTTCTGCTTTTTGTGCCATGAGGCCTACGTTAGGAACCGTACCCATGGTGGTTGGATCAAAGTTACCATGCCATTTGCAGAAGTTGATCATTTCTTGATAAATACGGGCGAAGGTAGACTCTGGCATGACGGCTTTACAATCATATAGTTTGCCATCAGCGCCCCACATTTTACCACCGTTACGAATCATCGCAGGCATTGACGCATCGACAATAATGTCACTTGGCGAATGGAAGTTGGTGATACCTTTTGAAGAGTCAACCATCGCTAGACGTGGGCGATGCTCTTGGCAGGCATGCAAGTCTTGCTCGATCTCTTCACGTTTAGAGGATGGCAGAGTAGAGATTTTGTCGTATAGATCAGCCATACCATTGTTGACGTTAATGCCTAATTCATCAAAAAAAGCACCGTGCTTGTCAAATGCATCTTTATAATAAATTCTAACCGCATGTCCAAACACGATAGGGTGCGAAACCTTCATCATAGTGGCTTTTACGTGCAGTGAAAACAAGATACCAGCTTCGCGGCAGTCTTCCATTTCTTGCTCATAAAACTCTAGTAGCGATTTTTTGCTCATGACCATCAGGTCAATGACTTCTTTATCAAGCAACGCAATTTTTGGCTTCAATACTTTCGTTGTACCATCCTCAAGTAACAGCTCCATACGCACGTTACGGGCTTTATCTAAAGTTATCGACTGTTCGCCATCATAAAAATCACCGCTGTGCATGTGTGATACGTGGGTACTTGACCATTGCTTCCACTCGCCCATAGAATGCGGATGCTTGCGCGCAAAGTTCTTAACGGCTTTCGGCGCACGGCGATCTGAGTTGCCTTCGCGCAGTACAGGGTTGACCGAACTGCCTAGACTTTTACCATAGCGCTGACGAATTTCTTGTTCTTCGTCGGTTTTTGGATCTTCTGGAAAGTCAGGGATAGCAAAGCCTTTGCTTTGTAGTTCTTTGATACAGGCTTTTAGCTGCTGAACAGAAGCACTGATATTTGGCAGTTTGATAATGTTGGTGTCAGGATCTTGCGTCAATCGACCAAGCTCAGCTAGATTATTAGGAACGCGCTGCTCTTCACTTAAATACTCTGGAAATTCAGCCAACACACGCGCGGCAACAGAGATATCAGTGGTTTCCACCTCAACCCCTGCGGTTTGGGTAAAGGCTTTGACAATAGGTAAGAAGGACAAGGTTGCTAGCGCTGGGGCTTCATCAGTTTTTGTATAAATAATTTTTGACATTATAGTAGTGTATCCCTTTAGGCTGTAGTTAATATTAATGCTTAAATCAATGGGTGCTTCTAAGTGGGTGTTTCTATAGAGACTCTCTGCGATAGTGGGCCATGCTTGGAGCAAATGTAACATGAGTAATCTTTTGGAGAGCCTCAAGGCAACTTAAAAATTTCTGTCGCTAATTGTGGTGAATCAAAACTAAAAATAGTACGTTGAGACAGTATTGTGATTCTCTACACAAAACTGGCTGACTAACAGCAGATTATAGTTGACCCACTATAGATCCAAGGCGATGTCAATCTCGCATAATGAACCAATTGTACTATTTTTATTCATATCTCATGTATACAAATTATATTAAGCTAATAATAGCCTTATTCTACCAGTCATGAGCGTTGATATCATCTTTTCTATACAATTACCGTTCTTTAAACCCTGTTTTTTGAGTCATCAGGTAACAGCAATTAATAGATATATCGTTCACCCTATCATTCATAAAAATAGTGTGCTCATTAGCTGAAAGCGCTCAATTAAAAATAGTACGGCTAGTGTCGTAAAGTCATCTACATTCGTGTGGCTGGCTTTTTTTATGCTATTTTGATATTAAGGCGTGCTAAGTAATTTTCAAGAAATATGGCTATTTTTGCAAATTGTGACAGCAAAAGCGCTGATATTTGGTAGGCTAAACCCTTAAGAAAAAACAGTGTGGGTACTATGACTTTACAATATGCGCTACTCAGTGATACCAGTTGGCAGAGCCAAGCACAGTGGCAAGCGCCAGATACTCCTTTTATGTCATTTGATTTTTGGCAAGCGCTTAGTGATACTGGCGCAATTGGTGAGCGAGCAGGCTGGCTACCTATTTATATCTTGGTACATCGGGTAGAGGGTACTCAGAATGATGCCGTAGCAGAATCGGCTAAGTTGAGAGAGGCAGCACTGGCAGACATAACGCATCCGGTAGCCGTCATGCCCGTGTTCATAAAAGGTCATCATCAAGGTGAGTTTGTATTTGACCATTCTTGGGCACAAGCTTATGCTCAATACGGTCTCGATTATTACCCACGTCTGGTGACAAGTGTCCCTTACACCCCGATTACCGGACAGCGCTTGTGGTTAGCAGAAGGCGAGAGCTTAACTGCAGACATTATAAAGACGGCGATTGCTGGCGTTGATGATGTCGCCCAGCAAGTAGGCGCGTCGGGCTGGCATGGATTGTTTGTCACAGATGAGCTGTCCTCGCTTGCTATCAACTCTATGCCGACTAAGATTGATATAGAAAAAGCGCTCGCCGCCCAAAAGAATGACTTAGCGAGCAAGCCTATTGGCTCGCCTATCGCTACTCCTACTACGACTATCATTGAAATGCCGATACTTGAGCGTCAAGGTTGTCAGTTTTTATGGCAAAATAAAAACCTTAGCCAAGACAGCCAGCTATTTATGGATTTTGAAGGATTCTTGGCGACATTAAAAGCCAAAAAACGCAAGACTATTCGGGCTGAGCGTCGCAAGGTCGGCGAGCAAGGCATTAGCTGTCAGCGTAAGTGTGGTAACGACATCACGGATGAAGACTGGCAAGCGTTCTATCATTGTTATGTGATGACTTATGCGGTACGTGGGCAAAAGCCATATTTGACCCTTGATTTTTTTATGGCGCTAGCCGACAGCATGCCTGAGCACATCATGTTGGCGCAAGCCATGGATGCCGATGGTGAAATCATCGCAAGTAGCTTATTCTTATACGATAAAGCGGACAGCGATAATGTTGATGATAATGCTACCTTGTACGGCCGCTATTGGGGCGCGCTCGGTGAGTATGATAGCTTGCACTTTGAGCTTTGTTATTATCAAGGGCTTGAGTTTGCTATCGAGCAAGGCTTAAGGTATTTTGATCCGGGCACGCAAGGGGAGCATAAGCTGGTTCGCGGTTTTATTCCAACGACCACTCACTCTATCCACCGTATTTATGATGCGCGCTTTGTGCCAGCGATTAGCGATTTTTGTGCAAAAGATCGCTTGCATATGGCGCAATATCGTCAGCAGGCATTTGAGGCATTACCGTTTAACGCCGATAATATGCCAGACTTTGATATCAATCGTTAATGCTCGTTATTATTACTGCTGCTTTTATTAATCTCACTTTTATTAACATTGCTTTATTCACAGACACTCGCAGCCGTTTACTTTTTAAATTCTCACTATTAGGCCGTTAACTATGCCCAGTAATCTTTTTGCTAGTCCTGCCACTTTTACCCCGCCCTCTGAGCTGGTATCTTGGCTTAATGCCGAAGGCTCTCTGACTGCGATGTTGGAACAAAGAGCAGGGCAGCCATTACGAGTAGAACGCAGTTTTGAGGGCTTTCGAGCGCTAACCTTGCAACAAAAACGACAATTAGGACTGCAAGGTTCAGCGCTGAATCGTCCCTTACTAGCGTGGATACGTGACGTGCAGTTATATGGTAATGATGAGCAGCCGTGGGTGGCAGCGCAAAGTATCTTTCCTTTATCGAGTCTCAAAGGCAACGCGCGACGTCTGCAACAGTTAAAAGGCACGCCTATCGGATATGTGTTGTTTAAGCGCAGTCGTACTTTACCCAGTCAGCGTTTTATCAGCCATACCGATGCTGGCTGGCAACGACAAACGCGTTATGATTGGTATGGGCGCACGCTACTGATTAGCGAAACGTTTTTAGCTTCATTTTTAAAATGAGCACGCGTTACTATATAAGTTAGGATATTAATAAAAATATTGTTTTAACCGTATGGGTGAGCCGCCAGTAAATACTTTATTTTATTGGCTATTTATCTGCGTGATATCGTCATTTAAATTGCTCAGCTTGCTGTGAGTTTTTTTTGCGCTCGCAGTACAAATTTTCATGTTACACTTAATCTTTAGCGATGATATCGATGCATTTATATGTCGAATTTATTGCCTATAATGGACAAGTTAATAACAAGGCCAATTGCCTTTGCTTGCCTATTTTACCTCCTTTTACTACTCGCTTCTTTTTCATAAACACTACCATTAACGATAGCCACTACCTAGGACATCACTATGTTTAAAGATATTTCTATCAAAGAGTTTGATCCAGTACTTGCTGAAGCCATGGCCGCTGAAAGCGTTCGTCAAGAAAACCACATCGAGCTTATCGCTTCAGAAAACTATTGCTCGCAAGCAGTGATGGAAGCACAAGGCACTGACCTGACCAATAAATACGCTGAAGGTTATCCAGGTAAGCGTTATTACGGTGGTTGCGAGCACGTCGATGTGGTTGAGCAATTGGCCATTGACCGCGCAAAAGAGTTGTTCGGTGCTGAGTACGTCAACGTCCAGCCGCATTCTGGTAGCCAAGCAAACTCGGCTGTTTTCTTAGCATTATTAGACGCCAATGACACCGTACTAGGCATGAGCTTAGACGCTGGTGGTCACTTGACTCATGGCGCCCATATCAACTTTTCAGGCCTGAACTACAACGCCGTACAGTACGGTTTGGTCGAAGGCACTGGCCTTATCGATTATGACGAAGTTGAGCGTTTGGCAAAAGAGCATAAGCCAAAGATGATTATTGCTGGTTTTTCAGCGTATTCACAAGTGGTCGATTGGGCGCGTTTCCGTGAAATCGCGGACGAAGTCGGCGCTTATTTACTCGTAGACATGGCACACGTGGCTGGTCTTATCGCTGGTGGCGTTTATCCGAGTCCAGTACCGTTCGCTGATGTCGTGACAACTACGACGCACAAAACCCTACGTGGCCCGCGTTCAGGTATGATCTTGGCTCGTGATGAAGTACTTGCCAAAAAGCTTAACTCTGCGGTATTCCCAGGCAACCAAGGCGGTCCGTTGATGCACGTCATCGCGGCAAAAGCGGTTTGCTTTAAAGAAGCGCTAGAGGACAACTTCAAAACCTATCAGCAGCAAGTGGTCAAAAACGCCCAAGCGATGGCAAAGGTCATCCAAGAGCGCGGTTATGAAATCATCTCTGGTGGTACTGAAAACCATCTCATGCTCATCAGCCTAGTCAAGCAAGAAATGACCGGTAAAGAAGCGGACAAATGGCTTGGCGATGCGCATATCACTGTGAATAAAAACGCTGTACCAAACGATCCAAAATCGCCGTTCGTGACGTCTGGTATCCGTATCGGTACGCCAGCGATTACCACTCGCGGCTTCAATGAAGCACAAGCGGGCGAGTTGGCAGGTTGGATTTGTGACGTGCTAGACAGCCGTGGCGATGAAAAAGTGGCTGCTGAAGTGCGCGGTAAAGTAGAAGCCATCTGTAAAGAATTACCAGTTTACGAAAAAAACCAGTAAGTCTTAACTGACTCTTTTTGAGAGCTGTATAACAAAAACCGCTTAGCTTTTGCTAGGCGGTTTTTATTGCTTACGTACAAAATTTCAAATATATACTTTGTATTTAGTGGTTGCATACGTTCGTACTTAAAAAGTAGTTAGTTCTTGTTTTTTTACCTCATTTGAGGTTAAAATAGTGGAACTAGTATTTATAAAGGAATAGAAATGCACGCTTATAAAACTGAATATATCGCTCAGTCAGACGAGCCTAAGGATGATAGTGATTTTAAGAAAATTGGTCTTTCTTATGAAGTATTTGCGAAAGCAGTAGATGCAGGATTTAGAGCTTACCAACGTGAAGACAATGATTTTTCTACAAAATCAGCAGCAGGGTACAACGCTTGGAATTATGTTGTGAAGGAGTTAAGGCTAAAGGCATTAGAACATAGTTGGGGGACGCCTTTCGAGAGTAATGGTATTGAAGGTATTAAAAGTTCACTAAGAAAAATCACAATTATTGTTAATTCAGGCAATAATAATACTGGCATCAAAGATAAAGAGCCAAAGCCTAAGAATCAAAAAGGTTCGGGCTATAACGTTTTGATGAGTGATAATTTAGATTTATTCACTTCTTGTGATGACTTGTTTGATGCAAATGCTATTACTGAAGAATCTGCTGATCCAAATCAAACATGGTTACTTCTTTTTCATATTGACGAGAGGAAAGAAGAAATTAGATTTGAGCTATTACTGCCTACAAAGATAGAGAATAGAGTTATTTCTGGCTATAAAAAGCGAATTATTTTGTCACCTATTGATATTTCGAATAAGCCTAAATTTACGTCCGTGAAGAGTGAAGAAGACTCAACTGTAGGGATTGATTTTGATGTGCCTAGAAAGAGTGGATAAAGAGTTTAATCCTGATAGATTTAAAATTGCAAGACTAAGACGCAAGATGACATATAGGAAACTTGCTGAGCAAACAGGGTTGTCTTCAAAAACTATATCTAAATACGAGAGAGATGGTATTAACAACCCGCCTTCTAGCGAGTCTTTGAAGAAAATATCGCAAGTTCTCAGTTATCCTGCACAGTTCTTCTTTGAAGATGATATTGATGAAATATCTACTGAGACGGTTTCATTTCGTGCATTAAGTAAAATGACAGCTGCACAAAGGGATGCTGCTATATCTGCTGGACGACTTAGTCTCATCGTCAACAATTATATACAAGACAATTTTGAACTTCCTAAACAAGATTTTATAGATTTAAGAGGTTGTGATCCTGAGGTAGCAGCAGAGACGATCAGAGAGCATTGGGCGCTTGGAAGCAAGAAGATAGGTAATTTGATACATCTATTGGAATCCAAAGGTGTTCGTGTCTTTTCATTGTCAGAAAATACCCTAGATGTTGACGCTTTTTCTTTTTGGAAAGATGGCTTGCCATTTATTTTTCTTAATAATAGGAAGTCAGCAGAGCGTAGTCGGTTTGACGCTGCCCACGAATTGGGACATTTACTGCTGCACAAGCATGCTTCACCTTTCGATGACCCTATTGACGTTTCATTATCTCCTAGCCGAGTTGCTGAACAGGAAGCTGATAATTTTGCTTCTGCATTTTTGATGCCAAAGGCAAGTGTTGCAAATGCTATTCCTAACTATATAACTATAGAGGATATCATTGAACTAAAAAGTAGGTGGTCGGTATCCGCTGTTAGCCTAATATTTAGACTATATAAAGTCAATCTTATTACAGAATGGCAGTATAGAAAACTTATGGAAGAAGCTTCAATAAGAGGTTATAGGAAGGAAGAGCCTCAGCCTATTCCTAGAGAAAAATCTCTAATTTTTGAAAAAATAATGCCAGTGTTAGCTAAGGAGGGTTTGGGCGTAAAATCCTTTGCTAAAGAATTGAAATTACCTCTAGATGAAGTAACCAATTTAATGTTTATGCCAAGTCTTACAGCGCGCTAATACAAGAACAATCCTCTCATTAGCATTATTATCATTTCACACAATAAAAGCCCCGATTATAAAAATATAATCGGGGCTTATTCACATCAACTCAGTCTAATTTTTTACTAAGTAGGCTACATAAACGGCAGTTTAGTAAATATCTGCAAGATCGTCGCGTTTACGATATCAACGAAGAAAGCACCAACCATCGGCACAATTAAGAACGCTTTAGGCGAGGCCAAGTAGCGATCCGTTACCGCCTGCATATTGGCAATCGCCGTCGGGGTTGCGCCCATACCAAAACCACAATGACCCGCTGACAGCACGGCCGCATCGTAGTCCTTACCCATGACTCTAAAGGTAATAAAGTAAACATAGATAATCATAATCAAGGTTTGCACCAGCAAAATAATCAGCACAGGGCCCGCTAAGTCAGTCAACTGCCAGAGCTTCAATGATAACAGCGCCATCGCCAAGAATAGACTCAAGGACGCATTACCAATGACATCGATAGCACGGTCAAACATATCAAAGTTGAAGACGATAGTTAACGAGTTACGAATAATTACCCCAGCCGCTAGCGCCCATACGAACGTTGGCAGTTGGAACCAAGTGCCTTCTGCGACGATGGTCATTATGTCGGCGAAAGCTAAGGCCGCCGCAAACAGTGCTAATGATTCAATCGTAGATGAGGCGGTAATAAGGCGGATGTTATCAGGTTTTTCAAACATCTCTTCCTGTCTATGATCCCCATCTTCGGTATGTTTGGTGCTGTATAACGACTGTTCGCCAGCCAGTTTTTCGACATCGCTTGGGTTTGGATTAGCCGGAGTCGGTTTTAGACCAAGACGTTGAATCAAGCGACGAGCGACAGGTCCACCAATGAGACCACCGGCCACCAAGCCATAAGTGGCAACAGCGATACCAAGTGTCGTCGCACCGACCACGCCATACTCTTCTTCTAATACCACGCCCCAAGCCCCTGCCGTACCGTGCCCACCAGTGAGCGCGATAGAACCAGTCACCAGTCCAAGCAAAGGATCGAGTCCCAGTGCGCTCGCCATCGCGACGCCAACGACGTCCTGCAAAATGATAAACACCGAGACCACAACCGTGAAAATAAATAATGGCGAACCACCGGCTTTTAGTCGTCCAAAATCAGCACTGAGACCAATAGAGGCAAAAAACATCAGCATAGTCGCTGTTTGCAGACCTTGATGAAAGTTGAAACTGTAGCCCCAAATTAAGTTAAGCGCGTAAACAATCATCGCGGCGACCAAGCCACCCACGACAGGCTCTGGAATATTAAAATCCTCTAATACCTTGATTTTTTTAATCAAAAAACGTCCGAGTAATAGCACGAACGTTGCCAAGATCAGCGTGTAATATCCATTTAAAGTAATTTCCATGAGTTGATCCTTTTTACAAATATAAATTAACCTGAATGTAGGACAGAATCAGTGCTGTCTTACATTTAGGTTTTTTCAATAAGGCACTAAAGCATGTCATCGATGACACACCCCAAATTATTTATCTTTACTCGATACCACAATCCATAACTGCGGCTTACCAAAATCTCTATACGCATCTTCGATGATACTTTTAAATATAGTAAAGTCTTCAGTATTTATGTTTTTTACCCTTGTTAAATCAAGCTTTAACTGCGTGACCTCGCTATCGGTTAAGCAGTCCCATGCACTGTCCCAGTTATGCGAAAAGTAGCTAGGAAAATCACAGGCTTTAGCCAAACTGACTAAAAGTGCGCGCTTATCAAGCACCTCATCGAGTGGAATGTCGATAGCGTGTGCAGGAACAGAAGCGATGTCGTTAAGCTCGCTGTTGGCTGAGTCAATATAATAAATGGCGTCACTCATCTTAATTCACCTCCAGTTTGCTAAAGCTATCATAATGGTCCACCGTCAAATAATAAATGGTCGGCGGGTTGCCACCGGTGACAATGCGCCGCGCCCCGCGATGAGAAACGCTAGGAGTAGGGACGGTATATTCGTGATAGTAGCCTTGCGACTGAGCAGGTAGTAGGCCTTCGCGATTATAGAACGTCGTGCCATCTTTATTTGGATAGGGAAACGGCCCGCCTTGCTTTATCAGCGCAATGGTAGTGTCAATCTGTGCATCACCAGTAATGGCTGACGTCTGTGCTTGACCCGCTGCTATAGAGGAAGTCTGTGATATGGGCGTCGACTGAGTATTGTCAGCAAGAAGGGTGGATTTTAGATCGGCAAAGAAATAAACCGCTACCGCTATGATCGCAATCAAACTAAATAAAGTCGAGAGCGGGCTTTTTTTCTTTTGATGACCACGACTCTTTTTAACATTATTATTTTGAGTCGTGTGGCGTTTATGCTGCTGGCGGTCTCGTTCAGTATTATTGGAGGAGCGGGCAGCAGGTGTGATGTCTGAGGTTTCTAAAATACTTAAGTCCCTAGAAGTAACTTCAGTGGCGCGTAATTGGTTTTTGTCATTACGCTGACTATTAAAGTAAACGCGCTGACCTTCACCGATGGGCTGTGACAAGCGCACGATACTCACATGAAAAAACACGTCTTCGTTTTGATCGTCTACATCGATAAAGCCGTAGCCTTTATCTTGATTCCAGTGCTTAATTTTGCCACTTTGCATCAGTATGTCGTCCTCTAAGCTTCCTGTTTTTATAACTCATAAAAAACGCCAGCAATTAAGCTGACGTTTTTTTTGGATTATACGTTAATTTAGACGGTAGATGATAGGGCGGGGCGCAATAAATTAGGCGCGTGTCTCACCATGACCATAAACGATCCATTTTTGTGAGGTCAAACCTTCTAGTCCAACAGGACCACGCGCATGAATTTTGTCGGTTGAGATGCCAATCTCTGCACCCAGACCATATTCAAAACCATCAGCAAAGCGGCTAGAGGCGTTAATCATCACGCTGGCTGAGTCTACTTCGCGGATAAAACGCTGCGACTTGGTGTAATTATCCGTAATGATGACGTCGGTATGATGACTGCCGTGAGTATTGATGTGTTCGATGGCCTCATTAATGCCTGATAATACTTTGATCGCTAAGATAGGCGCAAGGTATTCGGTATCCCAATCCTCAGCAGTTGCGGCAGATAAATGACCAGCAAGCTTAGCGTTGTCACTTAAGATGGCTTGCGACTTGTCATCAAGACGTAGTTGCATGGCATCATCGGCTTGAATAATAGCTTCAGCGATTTTTGGTAATAGCTCACCCGCGACTGATTCATCGACCAAGAGGGTCTCCATGGTATTGCAAGTACCATAGCGATGGGTTTTGGCATTGACGCTGACTTTGATAGCAATCTCAGGATCGGCATCACTGTCAATAAAGGTATGGCAGTTACCATCTAGATGCTTAATCACAGGAACTTTGGCATCGCGGCTAATACGCTCAATCAAACCCTTACCGCCGCGTGGCACGATTACATCGACATATTCTGTCATCGTAATCAGCTCGCCGACAGCAGCGCGATCGGTCGTTTGTAGTACTTGCACACTGTGCTCAGACAGTCCGACTTTTTTTAGACCTTCTAAGATACATTTGGCGATTGCTTGGTTGGATTCGAATGCTTCAGAACCACCGCGCAATATAATCGCATTGCCCGACTTTAGAGCAAGAGAGGCGGCTTCCAATGTGACGTTAGGACGCGACTCATAAATCATACCGACCACGCCGAGTGGTACACGCATTTTGCCCAAATGAATCCCTGATGGCTGGTAAGTCATGTCAGTGACTTCGCCGATAGGATCAGGTAGCGCCGATACGTCTTTTAAACCTTGTAGCATACCGTCGAAGCGCGCATCGTTTAGCTCTAGACGGTCAAGCAAGGCGGCGTCTAAGTTGTTTTTTTGACCATTGTCCATATCGATTTTATTGGCAGACAAAATATCCTGTTTGGCATTCATCAGGACGTCATAAATCGACATCAAAGCAGCATTTTTGTCACCCGTATTGGCCGCAGCTAAAGCACGTGATGCGGCGCGCGCTTGTTTGCCAACAGATTGCATATAGGCGGTAACGTCTGTGGTGTTCGATTGACTCATAAATCTTTTTCCTTATATTTCTAATTTAACGATTCGTAGACTAAGTAATGATAGACACTCAATTTTTATCAAAGAGTTACTTCTATCAAATCATTGCTTTGATCAAATGATCAGTTTTATTAAATCATTATTTCTATTAACTGATTAAAAGTAACAAAAATAACTAAAGTAGCTGCAAAAATACCTAAAAAGGCAGAAAAACTGCCAAATATCATCAATAGTCTACAAAAAATGGTTCTGAGCGCGATTATGGCGCTATGTCATTTAACATAGAGCAGATTAGGTCGATAGTAAAGTTGAATTTGTGAACAGAACCCGCTTTACAAAGCGCTTATAGAGGTTTTTCATAGTGAAATGGTTGTAATTGCTAACCTAAAATAAAACGATATGAGTGTCATTACAAAATGAATTGATAATTACGTGTTTTTAACAGAACTGCGCTGCAATTACTAAGGACGCCAGTGTCGATGGTCAGTATAGTCATTACTAAGTCTACAAATTGTTGACTATCAATTTATCGATTAACGAGCATGGAGAAGGACAATGGCTATCATTAATGACAAGAATGACAAGGGTAAAAAATGGTTGTATGCCACGCTAGCCGCTGCAACCTTAATGCTAGGCGCTTGTGCTGATAAAGAAGCAACAACGGCTGAGGCCAGTACCGCGACTGACGCCCAAGTCGAAGTCGAGCAAGGCGCCACTGGTGTCTCAACGGCTGACAAAGCGACAGAAAATGATATAGCCATTGCTAGTGCCGACGATGAGGCTATGGCAGTGGGCAATAAAGATGATGTGGCTGTTTCGACTGCTGATGACGACGTATTAGACGGCTCTGAACAACAAGAGCACGTCTCAACCTATTAAATGAGTACGTCAAAAATCGTCTCAAGACGTCAGGTTAAAGTATGATGACTCGATGCTCAGATAAAACAACGTCTTGTACGCTAAAGTGATAAAATAAAGCCCAGCGCTTAAATGCAGTCTGGGCTTTTTTGTGCCAGTCATTTATTGGCTGATTCATGAGCCAATGCTGTGCAAAGTTTGCGTTTTCTCTGCATTATAGGAGACAATACCTCTCTTATGGCACATCAGTCATCGCGCTATCATATAAAGCGGTCTATAGAGCATTGATTTATACTATATATAGTGCTGTTTTTTATTCTCGTATTCACTCATATTTATTGGAAGTCTGCTGAACCATGCTTGATATTGCAAAAAATCCGACTCGGCCTATCGCCTTAGATTTACAAGACGTCCATAAAAGCTATGGCTCATTGGCAGTACTAAAAGGGGTGTCGCTCACCGCCTATGATGGTGATGTGATCTCTATTTTAGGCTCGTCTGGCTCTGGTAAATCTACCTTATTGCGCTGTATTAATCTGCTTGAAAAGCCCAATCAGGGTCGTATCATCATTGGTAACGACGAGCTGATGTTAAAGCCCAGTAAATCAGGTGAGCTTCAAGCCGCAGATATCAAGCAATTAGAGAGTTTGCGTGCGCGGGTGGGCTTCGTCTTTCAGAACTTCAACTTGTGGCCACACAAAACGATTTTGCAAAACATCATCGAAGGGCCAACGCAAGTTTTAAAGATTAAAAAAGATCAAGCCATTAGCGATGCTGAAAAACTGCTCGATAAAGTGGGCCTGCTGGATAAAAAAGACGCTTATCCTGCCAATTTATCCGGTGGTCAGCGCCAGCGCGTCGCTATTGCCCGTGCCCTTGCTATGCAGCCACGAGTATTATTGTTTGATGAGCCAACGTCAGCGTTAGATCCAGAGCTGGTGAATGAAGTACTGGCAGTCATGCGTGAATTGGCAGAAGAGGGGCGCACCATGCTAATCGTCACTCATGAGATGCGTTTTGCCCGTGAAGTCTCCAGCCAAGTCGTATTCTTACATCAAGGAATCGTTGAAGAGATGGGTACGCCCGAACAAGTCTTTGACAATCCTACCTCTGAGCGTGTCAAAGACTTTATGGCATCGCATCGTCAACACCTATAACCACTGACGCTTGACCAATAATATTTAGCCAATGACATTTAGAATGATGATGCATTCCGATAAAATGCATCGTCGCTCATGGTGATTAAGCTTTTATTGCACATGGGCTTATGCTGCGCAAACTGCTGATTGGTAAGTACCGTTGACCATTTATTACCCAATAATAACAGTCGGTATGCAAAACGTTTGTTTTTGATATTTTACTCAGGTATTATCAAAAGGTTGACAGGCGGTCGTTAATAACGGTTGCTTGCATTTTCTGCTATCTATATTGCTTGTCTGGCAGGGAAGTCAGAGAACAAAATATCAGAACCCTAAAAAACCCATTAGAACTTAAGGAATGTATGATGTCGAATTCTCGCCTATTATGGTCATCGATGACCGTCACTGCAGCGTTAATGCTGAGTGCTTGTAGTCAACCTGCTGATGAAACGGCTGCTACCAACGCCGATGCGCCAGCAGCAGAAACGGCTGGCAAAACCATTCGTATCGCAACCGAAGGCGCTTACCCTCCTTTTAACTACACCAATGCCGATGGTACGCTGGCCGGTTTTGATATTGACGTTGCCAATGCCCTGTGTGATCAGATGCAAGCCAAATGTGAAATCGTTGCCCAAGATTGGGACGGTATCATTCCGGGTTTGTTGGCACAAAAGTATGATGCTGTGGTCGCTGGTATGTCTATCACCGCTGAACGCCAAGAAAAAGTCGATTTCAGCGAGCCCTATTTTGCCAATACTATGGTATGGCTGACCGATACCAAAGGCAGCTTTGATCCGATGGCAATCAAAAACCTAACCCTTGGCGGTCAACGTTCAACGACGCCAGGCGCGTACCTACAAGACAACCATGAAGGCAAAGACGGCAACACCGTCAAGCTTTATGACAATTATGACAATGCTTATTTGGATCTAAAATCTGGACGTAGCGATGCGGTATTGGCTGAAAAAGTCTCAGCCAAGTCATGGTTAGCAGACAATACTGAAGGCTTCGGCGTCGTTGGTGATGAGATTGATAACGACGATAATATTGCTATTGCTGTCCGTAAAGGCGACCCACTCAGAGACGAATTTAACAAAGCGCTTAGCGAAATCCGTAGTAATGGTGAGCTGGCACGTCTTGAGCAAATTAACTTTGATCAGTAAGCGTTGATGAATATGCTTTAACGAATAAGCGTCGATCAACGAATAGTGGGTTAATACACGGCTGGTAAATATATTAAGGAATAGCAAACATGACCATTTCAATGACATCATTAATGACCAAAAAAGCCTTTTGGCTTGCGCCGCTCAGCGCTGCCATGCTAATGCTAGCAGGGTGTAATAATAGCTCAGCACCAACAGACAGTGCCGAAGCTGATGCGGCAACTGATACACCGTTGAACATCAAAATCGCCACCGAATCAAGCTATAAGCCTTTTAGCTACACAGATGCCGATGGCAAACTGATCGGCTATGAGATTGAGCTGGTCGATGCACTATGTGCGCAAATGAAAGCAGAGTGTGAAGTCATCTCCCAAGATTGGGATGGTCTGATTCCGGGACTGAATGCACAGAAATTTGATGCGGCCATCGCAGGGATGTCAATCACCCCTGAGCGTAAAGAAGTCGTGGAATTTAGCGACCCTTACTTCCACAGTGGCATCATCTTAATCGGTAAAAAAGGTGATGATATCAGCGTAGAAGCTCTCAAAGGCCAGCCCGTCGCCTCACAGCGCTCAACGGTTGCGTCACAGTACTTGCAGGACGAACATGCCGATGCCGATGTCAAGCTTTATGATACTCAGGACAACGCTTATCTAGATCTCACCTCAGGTCGTGTACGTGCGATGATGTCTGATAAAGTAACGGGTATTGACTGGCTAAAAACGGAAGCGGGCAAAGACTACGAAGTCAAAGGTCAAGAGATCAGCACCAATGATGACGCCATGGGTATTGCCTTCCGTAAAGGCGATCCACTAGTTGCCAAATTTAACGCAGCATTGGCAGAGCTAAAAGCCAATGGCACCTATGATCAAATCACTGGCAGCTATTTTGGTACTAGCACAACGGCTGCTGCACAAAAAACAGCCGCTAATGGTAGTGTTGAGCAAGTGGTTGTCGTTGATGAAGGTAATGTCGATGCCAATGCAGTGATTGCTGAAGAAGAACAAACAGAAACGGCAACCAACTAGGACGAGTTTGGCCTAGGGCATGTCCTAATATGAGACACGCCCTAATAAAAGGCAGGCGTTGTTTTACTAAGCTGTTTTCTACTGTATAAATATCAAGGATGATCATGAGCCACTATCTTATCCCAGCCCTCAATATGACTCGTACCTCAATCAGAACGCTGGTAACGACCAGCCGCTGGTCTATGCCGCTGTTGGGCATGGCTGCTGTTTTTACTTTAGCGGGTTGTAACAACAGTCAAAACAGTGCTAACGACAGCAACTCTGCAGCTAATGAGACCACTGAGACCGCAACTGCGGCGACAGAGGAGGTGCTACGTATCGGTACTGAAGGCGCTTATGCTCCTTTCAACTATACCAATGCAGATGGCACACTCGGCGGCTTCGATGTGGATATGGCCAATGCGCTTTGCGATGATATGCAAGTCACCTGCGAGATTACTGCCCAAGACTGGGATGGTATTATCCCTGGTCTCAAGGCTGGTAAATATGATGCCATCGTCGCGGCGATGTCAGTGACCCCTGAGCGTGAGCAACAAGTTGCCTTTACGAATCCTTACTTTAGTAATACGTTGGTTTTTTTGGCCAAAAAAGACAGCAGCTTTGAGCCAAGCAACAGCGATGATATCAATGCGCACTCGATTGCCGCGCAGCGCTCGACCATCTCTTCGCAGTGGTTAGAGAATACGTATCCAAAAGCCAATATGAAGCTCTATGATACCTTGAGTAATGCCTTTTTAGATTTGGGTTCCGGTCGCGTTGATGCAATGATATCTGACAAACTACCGGCGTTAGAGTGGCTTAGCTCACCCACAGGCAGTAATTATGTGCTAAAAGGTGATGAGATTGATATTAATGATAACTTTGCCATAGCGGTGCGTCCTAATGATGAGGCACTACAAGCAAAGATCAATCAGTCATTAGCCAATCTAAAGGCCAATGGTACTTATGACAAAATCAATCAAAAGTACTTTGCCGTGCCAGCCGCTAGTAACAGCATAGTTACGGACGCTACGTTAGAAAATACTGAGCAGCCAGTGGTAGATAGCACCGCGCAATAACCGTTTAATATAAATATTATCGTAAGGTTTGAAACTTTAGTATTAATAACGAGGACATTACTATAATGGTGATGTCCTTTTTTATTGTTTTATAGAATGCCTTATAACCTTTTGTGTAATAATTTGAACGCTTCGATGACATCTTGCTGATTGAATCAATATTGAGGGTCAACTTTGGTCAAATCTTGCTTATTTATTTTCTTTTTGTAGAGATAAGTGGCGATTTAGGGCGCGCTTTTACGTGTCAGTATTAACATAGCGGCGAGCGAATATGATAAAATCGGCGCTCATTTCTACTGTGTCAATTACCGCTTCTATGATGGTATTAATCTGTTGTCGTGCTATTAAACAGATTGTCCGTATCAATTTGATATAAAATACGGTTATAGGCAGCGCTCAGCTATTGATGCTGATTCTTTTAACTCATATTTTGCTAATATTGCTAATATAAAGAGACTGAGTGGATAATTGTGTTTGATTTACAAGGATTTGGCGCGCTTCTATTAAGCGGCGCTACCGTCACCATACAACTTGCCATGACCAGTTTAGTCATCGGCATGTTTTTAGGTCTGCTCGGTGCCACAGCTAAGCTGTCAAATATCTGGCTGCTACGTAAGCTTGCGACTGTTTATACCGCCACGATGCGCGGGATTCCTGAGCTGCTCTTGGTGCTGTTTATCTATTATGGCGGCTCTATACTGCTGATGAGCATTCTCAAAAAGTTCGGCTATAACGACTATGTCGAAATTAGTGCTTTTTGGGGCGGCGTCATGGCGTTGTCGATTGCTTTTGGTGCCTATGCGACTGAAATTTTTCGCATGTCGATTCAAGAGATTCCGATAGGCCAACGTGAGGCGGCGCAAGCGATAGGCATGCGTCCTTTTCAGACCTTTTATCGTATTACCCTACCGCAAGTATGGCAGATTGCGCTGCCCGGATTGGGCAATCTATTCTTGGTGTTGCTTAAGGACACGGCATTGGTATCGGTGGTTGGTCTCAAAGATATCATGTATCAGTCTTCGCGCGCGGCGCAGTCAACACAGCAGCCGTTTACTTTTTATATGGCGGCGGCGATTATCTATCTGGGTTTAACCGTGCTGATTACGGGTTTTATGATGTGGCTTGAATGGCGTGCCAACCCAGCGGCGCGCTATGCTAAAAAGCTGAGTCGTCAATCCGTTCAACGTCAATCGACCATAGGATAGAGGAGAGATACTATGGATTGGAATTGGCAGGTTATTTTTGAGCATATCCCTGACTTACTAGGCGGCGCGGTTTTGACCGTTCAGCTTGTGGTCATCTCAGGTATTATAGGACTGTTCTTTGGTCTGATTTTAGCGCTGTTACGACTGTCTAAAAATTGGGTGGTACAGATACTGCCCTTTTTATATATCTTCTTTTTCCGTGGCACGCCACTACTGGTGCAGATATTTTTGATTTATTATGGTCTTGGTCAGTTCGAAGCGGTACGTGATTCATTCTTATGGGAGCCAGTGCTGAGCCAAGCCTATTGGTGTGCCATCATTGCCTTCACGCTCAATACCAGCGCTTATTTGGCAGAAATCATTCGCGGCGCGATTCAAAACATTCCCGTGGGCGAGCTCGAAGCTGCTGATGCGATTGGGATGTCAAAATGGCAGAAGCTGACTCGTATTACCTTACCGCGTGCTTTTGGCATTGTGATTCCCGCTTACAGTAACGAAGTTATCTTTATGCTAAAGGGCAGCGCTCTGGCGTCAACCATTGCTTTGATGGATATTACGGGCGTTGCTCGTACGATTAGTGCCCGTACTTATACCTTGATGGAATTGTTCTTTGCAGCCGGTATCGTCTATTTGTTGTTATCGTGGGTGATCTTATTTAGCTTTAGACTGTTTGAAAAAAGAATGAACCGTCATGCCAGCTATGTGCCACCAGATGTGATGACCAATACGATTCCTTAATGATTTATTATTAAAGTGATTTATCGCTAAAATCATGTTGGATAATGCTAAATTTGCCAATAAAAATTTCCATAATTTTGCTGTGAGAGTCTAGTATGAGCCAATCACCACATATGTCATTAGTCGATGCCATTGCCGCAAATGTCAATGATGATGACGGCGCTGCGAGTGTCAATCAGAGCTTACGCGCACCCATCGGAAAGGTCGTCTGCGTCGGTCGTAACTATGCCGCTCATGCTCACGAATTGGGTAATGAGGTGCCAGCCGCGCCCATGCTATTTATGAAACCTGCCTCTGCGGTGGTCTCTATTCGTCAAGGCGTTATCCGCCCAAATCCAGAAGTATTTGGTGAGACCCATTACGAAGCAGAGCTATGCGTTCAGCTGTCAGCTGACCTGTCGGCTGCGACCATTGGGCAAGCTCAGCAGGCGATTGGTGGCGTGACCTTAGGACTAGATTTGACCTTGCGTGACTTGCAAACTGAGTTAAAAGAAAAAGGTCATCCATGGGAGCGTGCCAAGTGTTTCGACGGTGCTTGTGTACTCGCTGACTGGCTCGATCCGCAAGCGTTCGGTGACTTTACCGATGTGCACTACCAACTGACCATCAATGACACGCTTAAGCAAGATGGCGAGAGCGCTTTGATGTTGTTTCCGGTTTATGAATTATTGGCCAATATCAGTCATGCGTTTAGCTTACAAGCAGGCGATGTCATCATGACTGGTACGCCAAGCGGCGTTGGGATATTGCATGCAGGTGATAAGCTCATGCTAAAGTTGGGCGCACATGAATGGCAGGCGCAAGTACACTAAACTTGCTAAAATTAGTCTCAAGTATGAAGTATCAAAAATCCCAAGTTAACGCTTGGGGTTTTTGTTTTATCAGTGTCTATAAAAGCTGTCCATCAGCCATTCTTTATCAGAAATATTGTCATCAAACTGTCATCTGGCTTTCAACGTACTGTCATAAATGCTCGGTAGACTTAAGCGTAATTCGTATTGTTGTGGCGGACAAAATACCGCCGCAACGAGCCTTTTTATGCCAATCCAGCCAACAGCAAGGTGACTGATAATGACCGTATTGAATAATAAGCAACTGCTTGCCCATGAAGTCGTTGAAGACTCTAATCCTACGAATAATATTGACTTTCAAACCATTATTAGCCGCCGCTTGAACCGCCGCAGTATCTTAAAAGGTGGCACGGGATTGACGGCTGCTGCTTTTTTTGGTGCGCTGCCGTTGGTCGGCTGTAGTGACGACGATGACAGCAATACCATCAATAATAGCGCAGGCAACAATGCTGCTATTCCTGCACAGGGCGATCTTAAGCGTCCGGAAGCCTTGAAGTTTACCGCAGTAGCACATTCCACTGCCGAAACGATGAGCGTGGCTGAAGGCTACAAAGCGGAGATAATATTACCACTGGGTACGCCGCTCATGTCTGGTATCGATGATTGGAAAGACAATCGTGAGCAGTCTGCCGAGTCGTTCGAATGGCGCATGGGTGACAACCATGATGGTATGTGGTTCTTTGGCAAAAAAGGCGGCGCATATGATACCAAAGCGTCAGACAATGGTCTGCTGGTCATGAACCATGAGTACGTGAATAGTAGCGAGCTTAGCCCGTTTGGCTACTATGTGACTCAAGATAATGATGCTGCGCCGATATTCCAGAACCGTCGCCTCGCGAGCGATGTACGCCGAGAGGTTAATTGCCATGGCGTTGCGGTGGTTGAGATGAGTCGACGCACCAATGGGATAGGCTATGAGATGGTGACTGATTCAAAATACAATCGCCGTATTACCAGTAGTACCACGACGCAATTGGCGGGGCCTGTTGCTGGTTCTGATTTGGTTAAGACCAAATTTGACCCGACCGGTTTTCAGACTCGCGGCATCAATAATAATTGTGGTGCAGGGCTGTCACCTTGGGGCACGTATCTGACCACCGAAGAGAACTTCCTAGGGGTATTCGCGCGTGGACAAGATGCCAGTCAATTGAGTGCTGAACATAATTATGGTCGCAAGCGCTATGGGGCAACAGAGAACTTTGCTGGCTTTGAATATTTATGGCACACACCTGAGGCCAAAGACGCCAAAATCCCTGACGAATTCTCACGTTGGGACATGACTGCCGTTGGAGCAAGCGCTGCCGATGATTACCGTAATGGCTTTAATACCTTTGGTTATATCACCGAAATTGACCCGTTTGAGCCGCAATCCGTACCACAAAAGCGTACCGCACTAGGGCGTTTCGCGCATGAAAACTGTGCCTACGCGCCTGTTGAGCAAGGCAAGCCCGTGGTCTTTTATATGGGCGATGATGCACGCGGTGAGTATATCTATAAATTCGTCTCCAAAGCCACATGGTCAAATTCGGATATCGGTGGCGGCCTAAAAGCTGGTGACAAGTATATGAATGAGGGCACGCTCTACGTCGCGACCTTTAATGAAAATGGTCGAGGCGAATGGAAGGCACTGATTCATGGTCAAAATGGACTGGACGCTTCTAATCGCGACTTGCCTTTTAATGGACAGGATGAGGTTTTAATCTTTGCCCGTGCTGCTGCTGACGCGCTAGGTGCAACCAAGATGGATCGACCTGAATGGGTGTCAGTCAGCCCCATGACTGGCGAGGTGTACGTGACCTTGACCAATAATAAATATCGCGGCGAGCGTGACGACCAGCCCGTTTCAGCATCCAATCCGCGCAGCTATGAAGCAGGTGGCAAAGCGCGTGGCAATGACAATGGGCATATCATCCGCTGGGCAGAAGCGGGCGGCGATCATGCGGCAACGACCTTTGAATGGGATATTTATCTGTTTGCTGCGCCTAGTGGTTTGTCCGCAGAGAATTTATCGCAGTTAAATGCCAGCAATGATTTGTCCTCGCCAGACGGCTTATACTTTGACCCACGTGGTGTGTTGTGGATTCAGACCGATGATGGTGCGTATACCGATACCACGAACTGCATGTTACTGGCGGCGCTACCGGGCAAGGTGAATGATGGTGCGCTGACCACCACTTCGGCTGGGCAACAAACGCCAGTCGGCATGCTTGCTAGTGATAACAATATCAAACGTTTTTTCGTTGGTCCTGAGGGCTGCGAAGTGACAGGTATTACCATGACGCCAGATTTTAAAACGCTGTTTATCAATATTCAGCATCCTGGTAATACTTGGGGCGCCATCGCTGGTGGCAGTACGCCACGTTCAGCCACGGTCATGATTACGCGCGAGGATGGCGATGTTATACTGGCCGAGTCCTTTATATAAGCGATTAACTATATATAACAAATTTATAAAAAATTAATCAGTCAAAAAAATCCCAAGTAATGGCTTGGGATTCTTTTGTTTTTATGAGATCAATGACATCGTCTAAGGCTTATCTCTATAAAATTATTAAGTTATTTGTCAAGAAACATACGCGAAGGTCAAATCATTCCCTTCTATTTAGCTCATTTAAAGGATAGTATGTAAAACTAACCTTTTTGCTGAATGTTTCACTATTATGAATCGTCCAAATTTATCTTACGCTGATGGTGTTATCCCTGATAGCGCTAACAGCGATGCCCGCAACCGCCATGAACTTGAGGCGCATTTCGTCTCAGACGATAGCATGCCGCTGCATGGTGATTTGTACGAGCAAATAGACCAGCTTGAAGCCATCGATGTCGATGAGTTGGTCAAACTATTGGCAGATGATAATAATGCGACAACGTCGCGTGAGCCTATCTCGTTGGCTGATTTTTTTGAGGGCTTAGCACAGCTGGCGACGATGGGGGTGGTTGAGGTCACTGAGATTGTAGAAGCCATCCACCGCGAAGTTATCTTGCGTCCTTTGGGGCGTTTTAACGAAGGCAATGTTAACAATTGGCAACGTGGTATCACCGGACGCATCTATGGCACGATACGCCATATCATGCTGATGGTGGGCAATAATCTCGCATCGGTGCTGCGTATCTACAAAAACATCATTAGTCAAAAAAGTGCGCGACCACTACCAGATTCGTTAAAAAAGCTGGTCAATGTCCTCAATGGTGTCATGGGCGATCACCTCGTGAATAATGGTAATGCGCTTGCGGTGCCGATGGTGCTATACGACAGAGACGGCAATCTACAACGTGACGCGCTATCAGGGCGTGTCACCATTTTGTGTCATGGTTTGTGTATGAGCCACTTGAGCTGGCAATCGCGAGAAGGTAATGGTATCGATGATGCCATCAAGAACACCCAGCCAGACACTACTGTGCTGTTGCTGGACTACAATACTGGCCGACGCATCTCACGCAGTGGTCGTAAATTCTCGCAATTGCTAAAAGACTTAGTGGATAACAATCCAAACATCAGTCAGATAGATCTGGTCGGGCACAGTATGGGCGGCTTGGTCGCTCGTAGTGCACTGTTTTATGGTCAGCAAGAACGCTTGGATTGGGTCAAACGGGTGGGCAATCTTATCACGTTAGGCTCGCCGCATCATGGGGCTGTCCTTGAGCGCATCGGCAACCACGTCCAAGATATTATCGCCAAGCTACCCTTTGCAGGCTCACTTGCCAAGTTAGGCGATATGCGAAGTGCCGGTATTATTGATCTGCGTCATGGTAGCATTCGGGATGCTGATTGGAAGTCTCTAGAAGGTCGTAGCGTGCTACCACAAGATTTCCGCCATCCTGCACGGCTGCCAAGTGGTATCAAAACATATTTTGTCGCTAGTGCCTTGGTCGAGACTCATTATGATTCAAAGATGACAGATTTACTTGGCGATAGCTTGGTATCGGTCGCATCAGCGCTAGGCGAGGATGATGCCGAGCATGCGTTATTTGTCCCAGATGGTCATAAAGCGGTGTTTTATGGCGTCAATCATATGAACTTAATTCATAGTAGAAGGGTGCGTGAGCAAGTCGTTGAATGGTTGCTTGATAATGGAAAAAGCGATTATGCTGGTAGAACGCGCATATATTCTTATCCTAGAAGTTTGGCTGTGGCGGTGTAGGGAATTTTATTTTTCAATTCATTGTGAGCTCTGATAGTATCTTAAGTGTTAATGAGAACTTAAGTTTCTGTAATAAGATGTTTATTCAGAGCTATAGTAATACCTCAAGTCGCTTAACTAATATGATATTATGTGTTTTAGTTAAAGTCGATTTTCTAAAACACTGGCTAACATTATTAATAACCTAACCAGATAAGTAAAAGAGAGTGTTTGATAGTTATATGAAAGTTATTGATGCTGATTGTTTGATTGAAGACTCTTGTTTAGAAAGTGCCGACATTCCAACGTATATTGACTATATTCTTGATAAGTTGATAGAAGCATATTCTGAAGATAAAACCCCAATTCAAGTTGATTTCAGGAAGTTAGTATATTGGGTACCATATGCTGATTCCTACACACATTATATACATCCATATCCAGCTAAATTGATTAAGCACATTCCTATATTTTTCTTAAACTCTAAACGAATGCTTAATGGTACAAACAGAATAGTTTTAGATCCATTCTGTGGGTCGGGTACAGTTTTATTAGAGGCCATACTACATAATTACAATGCTTACGGTTGTGATGCTAACCCCTTAGCTACCCTGATTAGTAAGGTGAAAACTACATCTTTAAATCCAGAATTACTTTTAAGTGTAACTGAAAAAATTATAACTAATGCAAGGCGATATAGAAAATACGACTTACGTAATGTTGTAAACGTTGATCTATGGTTTTCCAAAGGAACACAACATGATCTATCACGTTTATTAAAAGCAATCGAAAAAATAGAGTCGCAAGAGGTAAGAGATTTCTTTTTGGTAACTTTCTCATCGATTATAAAAAAATGTAGTTATTCTGACCAAAACATGAATGTTCCAGTAAGAATAAATCCAGATAAATATAAATCAGTAGAGATGCAAGAAAAACTCAGGGAAAAACTGAAACTGTTAGAAAGCATTGATGTGTTTTCAGTATTTAGGAGGCAAGTAAGAAATAATATTCTAAGAATGGAAAAGCTTTATGAGAAATCTATTTTGCATAAAGCTAAAATTATTAGTAGTGACGCGAAGAACCTATCAAAATCCGAAGTTTTTGATAAAGAAAAAGTAGATTTTATTATAACATCACCGCCTTATGCTGGTGCACAGAAATATATTCGCTCCTCTTCTCTAAGCCTAGGTTGGCTTGGTTTTTGTGAAGATAAAAATTTACGTGATTTTGAAAAGTTAAATATTGGTAGAGAGCACTATAGTAAGGGTGAATATAAATCCTTAGCGAATACTGGAATCCGAATAATAGATGAAATGCTCCAGTCGATATGGACTATAAACCCTTTAAGAGCACATATAAATGGTAACTATATTATCGAGATGGAGCTATCGATAAGAGAGATGTATAATGTTCTTAATAAAAATTGTTATTGTGTAATAGTAATGGGAAATAATAAGGTTTGTGGTCTCGATTTTGAAACACAAAAGTATATTCAACTAATAGCAGAGAAAGTTGGTTTCTCAACCGAGTTAGTCTTAGTTGATGATATTCACTCTAGAGGATTAATGACTAAAAGAAATAAAACCTCTAGTGTTATGAACTCAGAATGGATTTTGGTTTTTAAAAAATGAATGAATTAAATTTTGAGGATAGTCTCACAGTTAAGATAAAGAAACTTTCAGAAAATATATGGGAGAACAAAGTTGATAATGTGGATATTGATAAATGGTTAGATAATTTTACAATCACTAACTTTGATACTGATATAGACAAACAAAAACTACATGCACTGTATTTGCTAAGTTGTTTCATGTATTTCGGTAATCGTGAGATAAGAGAAATGCTTAAATCAGTATTTAGAGATAAAGTTAAGCATCCCTTAATTAAATCTATAAGAAAGAGTAATAGTAATTCAAATAATTTCCAATTAATCAACAGTCAATATTTGAATAGTTTGAGGAAGGTTAGATTTATTGGCGTAGGTAATCCTGCTGAAAGTGGAACACATTTATTATATTATTTTCGACAAGAGAATAATTTATCGAGTAAATTATTTATAAATCAAAGCGAAATATTTAATTTTACTAACAATGAGAATGGTGTCGTTGGCGTAACTATACAGGATATGTCAATTAATAGGTATGTTTTTCTAGACGATCTGAGTGGTACAGGTACACAGGTTATCAAGCGTACTGCTGAAACTATTAAGACGATTAAAGCTCAGAATAGTGAAGCAGTGATTCAGTATGTAGCATTATTTGCTACAAAAGAAGCAATTAATAAAATTAAGGAAAAAGTAGACTTTAATGATGTTGCATGTATTTTTGAGTTGAATGATACATTTAAATGTTTTTCTACAGATTCTCGGTGCTTTCCTACTACAGTAAACCCTTCCATTGATAAGTCATATCTTGAAAAAATGAGTAGAACTTACGGAAAAAAAATATCAAGAAATCATGTTGATGCTTTGGGATATAATGATAGCCAATTATTACTTGGATTCACTCATAATACTCCAAACAATACATTGCCTATTTTTTGGTCAGTACGTAAACAGTGGCAACCAATATTCAAAAGATATAGTAAATTAAGCTAAATGGGGTAAAATATGGAAATGAATAAAAATCCTTTTACTACAATTAAAGCAAACGATTTGAATGATGATGAAGTAAATAAAAATTGGGTAGATTTAAGTGAGGCGAAGGGGTTGTTAGAGTATTTTTCGGCAAAATCCTTGGTAGCTAAGTACATTATTGGTGGTAAAGGTAGCGGAAAAACGCATCTAATGAGGTATTTTTCTTCTAGTGCACAGTTACTTAGAAATAAAGAAAATGAATTAAATGGTATTAAAAGTGATGGGTATTATGGTGTTTATTTTCAATCTAGTAGTTTACACGGTTCCCGATTTGATAATTTAAACATACCACAAGATCAGATTGATAGATTGTTTTCATATTCATTTGATTTATGGTTGGCAGGATTGTTTCTTGACTCATTGGTCAGATTAAAAGAAGAAAATAATTTTTTCGATAATGAAATGCAGTTTTGTAAAGATATAATAGATATATTCCAAAAAAATGATGATATGCAAGGTATTAAGAATATAGTAGAGTTAAAATATTGTATTGACGAAATTTCTCGGAAAATAGACTATGAAATAAACAATTCATTATTCAAGACAAGTATAAATGTTGAAATTTTGACTAATTATGGTGATCTTATTTTTGGAATACCAATAGCTCTAAGAAAATATTCTTCTTATTTTAAAAATGTCAATTTTCTTTATCTAGCAGATGAGTTAGAGAATATAAGTTTTAACCAGCAGAAATATATTAATACTTTAATCCGAGAGAAAAAAGATCCGGTAACTTTTCGTATTGGTGTTAGAAAACATGGTATGAAAACTTATGAAATAATGGGGTCTAACGAGAGTAATAAAGAGGGCCATGAGTTCGATGTTTTGCGACTTGATAGCATATTATCAGAAGAAAACTCCAATTATGAAAATTTTGCGATAAAATTAATAGTAAACAGACTGGTTTCTTCTGGTCTCGCAGAGGATGTTTTGTTGGTCAATAGCAAATTAAGCGAAGAAGAATTAGCTAGCAAGAGGAAAGAATATTTATTCAATCTATTTGAAAATCCTAATATAGAATATCTTGTACAACAAGACAAAAATTATTCTGAAAAAACTTTAGTTAAATTTGTCAATAAGTGTAATAGAAAGTTAGGAAAAGAGAGTAGTGAATACATCAAAAAAAATCTATATGTTGAGAAAAATCCAGTCGTGGAAAAGGCTGCAATTCATCTATTCAGTCAAAGATGGTCTAAGTGCAAGCCCACTGAAGAAGAGCTCTTAAAAGTTTCTGATAAAATAAAAGTAAACTTAGATGAGTTTGAAGCGACAGGAAAAGGTGATATAAAGGTTAAGCTTGATAAATACAGAACTAACTATATAGGCGCTATTTTGAGGGAAAAGCATGGAAATAATTCATATCAATACGTAGGTTTGCCTAATTTACTATTAATCACTAAAGGGTTTCCTAGGCATATTATTACCTTGCTTAGGCATATATATCAGTACGAAGTATTTGCTGGAAGAAAACCGTTTGATCCTAATTTTAAAATTAGTGCCAAATCCCAAATATTATCTCTGAAAGAAGCTGCAGACTGGTTTTACAATGATAGCGTGAGTGAAGGTGAGTTAGGTAAAGAGGTAGCATTATTTATTAATAAACTATGTGAGATATTTAGAATTGAGATGTATGCAGATAAACCAGTTGAATGTTCTGCAATTAGTTTCTCAATTAATATGTCTCAGTTAAGTCCTGATTTTGTCAATATAATTAGGTGGGCAGAGAGAATACGAGTTATTATTTCTCACGATGATAAACGACAGGATAAAAATTCACAGAATATCTCGGATAAGTATCATTTAAATGGGCTGCTCTGCCCTAGATGGGGGCTTCCAATTAGTAGAAGAGGATCTTTATCACTAACAACTAACAATGCTGAACTGCTCATAGACTCTACTAAGGATGAGCTATTCAATAAGTTTAAAAATGAATTTGAAAACTCTAGGAATGCTCCATTCTCGACCACTAGTATTTCTGAAGTATTAACACAACAGCTATTGGATTTTTAGAATGGATTTTTCTTTTTTTTATCGAGATGAATTAGAATTAAATAACGATATTAATTGGGACTTATTTCTATCTTCATTTAATAATAGTGACCGAGTTAAAGACGTTTTCAGAGATATTACTGCTACGTCTAAATTTTGGCTAATACAGCCAGAGTACGACTTTTCGACAGCTGAAATACCAAATTCAAATGTAATAGTGGTAAAAGGAAAAAATGAACTAGAACAGTTGCAATCTCTAGATAGCTCTTTAAATCTGAGTCAGTATATTGATCAACGCGTATGTATTGATATAACAGGATTTATGAGACCACAACTAATTCTCCTACTGAGGTATTTAAAAAACGAGAATTTTAAGTCAGTAGATTTTATTTACAGCGAACCAAGTATATACAAGAGTAAGGAGAAAACAGAATTCTCTTCGGGATCTGTATATGAAACTAGACAAATAACAGGTTTCCAAGGTAGTAATAATGCTAATGATAAAAGAGATTTGATCATTATTTTAGCAGGATACGATAAAAATTTGATAGGGAGAGCTGTTCAATATAGTGAAAATGCTGATGTTGTGATGCTTTTTGGTTTTCCTTCCTTACAACCTGATATGTACCAAGAGAATATTTTATGCACTGTTGAGGCTTATGACTCCATGGGTGAGAAACCTAAAGATCCATTGTTTGCTCCGGCATGGGATCCATTTGAGACAGCCTCTGCTTTAATTAATTATATAGACGACAATAAGTGCTTACGCAAGTATAGGCACGTGTATATTTGTCCACTCTCTACTAAGCCACAAGCATTAGGAGCAGGATTAGCTTGGATGTCACGTTATGAAAATGAAGCTGTAAGTTTAATATATCCTTTTACAAAGAATTATCAAAAAGAGACTTCAACTGGTGTTGCTAAAACTTGGCTATACACAGTTGAATTTGATAACTTGTAAATATAACCTTGATTTAGACTAAACAAAAACCCTCAAGCAGCATACTTGAGGGATTTTTATAATAATTGGTTTGCATTAATACAAATTAGTCAGCAAATACTGCTGCGACATCGTCTTTATTAAATTTATAAACTTCACCGCAAAAGCCGCAATCCATCTCAAACGTACCGCCTTGCTCTTCGACGATCTCTAAGGCTTCTGCTTCACCGATTTGCTCAATCGCCATTTCACACTTCTCGCGTGAGCAGGTACAACCAAATGCCAAAGCAACAGGATCGGGCGCTACGACGTTTTCTTCGTTATATAAGCGATAAATAATCTCGTTGGCATCCAGCGTGGTCAATTCTTCTGCTTTTACTGTACGAGTTAGCACACTTAAACGTGTCCACAAATCATCATCGATGCCCGCGTCTTCGTTTTGCTCGACTTCATAGGTTTCCTCAGCCGTACGCGGTAGCATCTGTACTAAAATACCACCTGCCTGTAGGCCATCAGACGCCAAGTTAATCAGCGTTGGAATCTGCGCAGATTGCTTTTGATAATGCGCTAAGCAGTCAGCCAAGTTGTCATGACTGCGCTCGACGATACCTTGGTACGGCTCGCCACCATCAGGCTGGATATTGATAAACAATACGCCTTGTCCCGTCGCGCCCAACTCAGCAAAGGCTTCTTTGGCATGGGTCATATTATTCCAAGCTTGCACTTGTTCATCGGTGTCGCCTTTCCAGCTGGCAAGGGCGCGGATGATACCGTCTTGATCACATTCTGCCATTGCCCAATTGAGCAGGCTATCGCTGTCTGATGATTGCAGTTGAATCGATAGACGACCATTGATTTTAACGGTGCTGATCAGCAAACTTGCCGCTGTCAGCATTTCACCCAATAAGCGTTTTAGCGCTTCAGGATAAGGCTTTTGGGCAATGGTGCTCGCATAGCTGCGTGATAGGCGCACCACGTCACCGCGTACGGGCGAGTCTTCGATAAAAAAGCGTTGGCGGATATCGTTATCAGTAGGGTTGCCAGCAGTTTGGTTGTCCACATTTGGGACTTGAGTATCTTGGGTCATAAGTCATTTGTAGTATTAAGAAGTTGTTAGCTTTATGGGGATTGCTCAGGATTTATCAATCGTATTTACTCGATTGCTTTAAAGTCTGAAGACATTTATTTAGCATAAATGTCATTATTAATTAACCTGATGTTTATCAATATATCTGTCATTGTGTACTTCAATGTATCTGTCGATATTTCTTGCAATGGCTGGCTTTCATTCAATCGTTGCGTCTTGGTATAGCACTTAAAAATGAAAGTCGTCGTTTCATTAAAAAAAGTTTACCACCACCCGCAAATTTGTTGTACAGTAACATTAAGTTGCATTATGATAAATAACAGCAACAACTGCACGGATGCAGGGCGATACTGTCAAATCAATAAGCTTCATGTCGCTCAAGTATCCTTTCAATATTGTGATAAAAGGATGTATCTCATGACCTACTTATTCTCCAAACCGTTGACTCTGGTTGCGTTTATGGCATTAGCCCTAACGGGCTGTAATAATAGCAGCCAAACCACTGACGAGTCAGCAGCAGGCGATGCGACCACCACAGAAGCGGCAGCAAATCCTAACGGTACGCTACAAAAAATCAAAGATTCAGGCACTATCGTCGTCGGTCACCGTGACTCCTCTATTCCATTCTCTTATATCGCTGATGATCCTAATCAGCCTATCGGCTATGCCCATGATTTAGAAATGAAAGTGGTGGAAGCGGTCAAGCAAAAGTTAAACATGCCCGATCTAAAAATTCGTTATAACCTGATCACCTCACAAACCCGTATCCCATTGGTACAAAACGGTACGGTAGATTTCGAATGTGGCTCAACGACCAACAACGAAGAGCGCCAAAAACAAGTAGCGTTCTCCAATGGTTTCTTCGAAATCGGCACTCGTCTATTGACCAAAAAAGATTCAGGTATCAATGATTTTGCTGACTTAAAGGATAAAACCCTAGTCACCACATCGGGTACGACCTCAGAGCGTTACATCCGTCAGTACAACGATGATAATAAAATGAATACCAATATTATCTCAGCAAAAGATCATGGCGAAGGCTTCTTAATGCTAGAAAACGGCCGTGCGGATGCCTTTATGATGGATGATGTATTGCTGGCTGGCGAAAAAGCCAAAGCAAAAAATCCTGATGAATGGGTCATCGTCGGTGAGCCACAATCGTTTGAGATCTATGGTTGTATGATGCGTAAAGATGATCCTGAGTTCAAAGCTGTGGTCGATGAAGCGCTTGCTAATGTTTATAGTTCTGGTGAGATTAATAGCATCTATGACAAATGGTTCTTGAACCCAATTCCACCGAAAAACGTCAATCTAAACTTTGAGATGTCAGACAACTTAAAAGCTTTGATTGCCAATCCGCATGATAGCGCTCAGCCTAAAGCTGCGACTGCGCAATAACGTTACTTGTCCCACCACATAGCTTGCTGACGTGCTCAGAGTCATAGGTAAAACCCATCTGGCGCGTCGGCTTATCAATCGCTGCTCGGAGAGCCAACCATGAATTATAGCTGGAACTGGGGTGTGCTCTTTGAGCATACCGGTATCGGTAGCGAGCTTTATATCCATTGGATGATGACGGGTCTTGGCTGGCTGCTATTGATTGGTAGTATTGCTTGGACAATCGCCATAGTCGTCGGTACCGTCTTTGGTATCATGCGCACCTTACCCAATAAGACCGCGCGGACGATCGGTACGGCGTATGTGACGTTTTTTCGTAATATTCCTTTGCTTGTCCAGCTATTTTTTTGGTTCTATATCGCCCCCGGCTGGTTGACACCAGCGATACAGGACTGGTGGTATCGGGACCTATCGCCCAACACTTCAGCCATGCTTTCAGCCAGTATTGGTCTTGGTTTGTTTACCGCCGCTCGTATCGTCGAACAGGTACGGACAGGTATCGAGTCATTACCCCAAGGGCAGATCAATGCCGCTTACGCGCTGGGTTTTAGTATTCCACAAGTCTATAAAGAAGTGCTGTTACCGCAAGCCTTCCGCATCATTTTGCCACCGCTGAGCTCAGAGCTGACCAACTGTTTTAAGAACGCGTCTGTCGCTTCCTTAGTGGGGGTGATGGAGCTGATTAGCCAAACCAAAACCATCAGCGAGTATACGCAAAATAGTATTGAGATTTATACGTATGCGACGATTATCTATTTAGTATTTAACCTGTCATTGATTGCCATTATGGGCTTTATTGAACGCAAACTGCGGGTGCCGGGGCTTATTGCAGGGAGTCAGAAATGAGTATGATGACCGAACTTGCTACTGCTTATCCTGGTCTCATGGACGGTATGCTCATGACTTTAAAAGTACTGTTTTTGGCGATTGTTGGTGGCATCAGTTTAGGCACGGTATTGGCATTGATGCGCTTGTCAGGTATCAAAGCGCTTGAAATACCAGCAAAGTTATACGTTAATTACTTCCGCTCTGTACCATTGTTATTGGTGCTGCTGTGGTTTTATTTTGCCGTACCGATGATTTATTTTTGGGTAGCAGGTAAGTACCTACAGCTTGATGCCGCTTTTGCTTCTTGTGTCGTCGCCTTTATGATGTTTGAGGCCGCTTACTTTTCAGAAGTGGTGCGTGCTGGTATCCAGTCGATTGGTAGTGGACAGGTTAATGCCGCTAAAGCCTTGGGCATGACTTATGGGCAGACCATGCGCCTTGTGATTTTGCCACAAGCATTTCGCAAGATGCTGCCACTGATTTTGCAGCAGTGTATTATCTTATTCCAAGATACGACGCTAGTTTTTGCCATTGGTTTGACGGATTTTTTCCGCGCCGCTTACGTTCGTGGTGAGTTGATGGGTCTATTGACGCCTTATATCTTAGGTGCTGGAGCAATTTACTTTATCATCAGCTTGAGCGCCTCTATCGGCGTGCAGCAATTACAAAAGCGCTTAAGGTTTTAAGCGTTTTAATCAAAGCTTTTTAGTTGAATAGGTTGAGTCTGATACTTTTACTAAAGTACTTTTATTTAATAATGATTACCGAACATAATGTGGTTAGGAGCCAGTGATGAATGAGCCAGTGATAAATAGTGCTGACACTTATACAAATGACTTTGGCGGACTGGTCACAAATAATGGTCATGCGACTGATGAGATGGTCATTGAAATAGACAGTGTCAGTAAGTGGTATGGCGACTTTCAAGTGCTGACTGACTGTACCGCTCATGTCCATAAAGGCGATGTCGTCGTGGTCTGTGGTCCATCAGGTAGTGGGAAATCCACCTTGATTAAAACGGTTAACGGACTTGAGCCTTTCCAAAAAGGACAAATTATCGTTAATGGTATCTCTGTTGGCGCACCTAAGACTAATTTACCTAAGCTGCGTAGCAGTGTGGGAATGGTATTCCAGCATTTTGAGCTGTTTCCGCATTTGACCATTATCGATAATCTGACGGTCGCGCAGATTAAGGTATTGGGTCGTAAAGAGAGCGAGGCCAAACAAAAAGCCATGGCCTATCTTGACCGCGTCGGACTGACGGTACAAGCCGCGAAATATCCTGCGGAGCTATCTGGCGGTCAGCAGCAGCGGGTGGCGATTGCGCGGGCCTTGGCGATGGATCCGGTAGCCATGCTATTCGATGAGCCAACCTCTGCGCTTGATCCAGAGATGATTCAAGAGGTGCTCGATGTGATGGTAGAGCTGACCCGTGATGGTATGACCATGATGTGTGTGACCCATGAAATGGGCTTCGCCAGTCAGGTCGCCAATCGGATTATCTTTATGGATGAAGGTCATATCGTCGAAAACTGTAGTAAAGATGAGTTTTTTGAAGGCGCAAAAAGTGAGCGCGCGCAGATGTTCTTGTCAAAGATTCTCAATCATTAGAGATGGCTACTAAAAACAGCTACTTTGTTATTTGAAGCTTTTATAAGTAATATTTATCAATAGCGTCTATTAATAGGCGCTTTTTTTGTGCCCACAGCATATCAGTAGATTTATATAGGACTGACTATATATGAGTGAATGGCTGTTTACTGATACAATAGCAGCCAATATGTCAAAAATTAAAATAATTTATAAACGATATTGGAGCTAATATGAGTGTAGAAAATTCATCAGTAGTGGCGAGCAATCCATCGGCAGGTATTGTCATTGTTGGCGCAGGATTGGCTGGCTGGCACGTGATTGATGCGATCCGGACTAAAGATAAAGACATTCCGATTACTTTAATTACTGCTGATAATGGTGATCGTTATCATAAACCAATGCTAACGATGGCGATTAGCCAGAAGAAAAGCGCCGCCGATTTGGTGCGGGCTACAGGTAGTGATGCCGCAGAGGCTGCGCAAGTGACGTTGTTGGCTAATACGCATGTGATAAATATTGATCCTGTGAGTCAAACATTGCAGATTGCATCTAGCACGCAGTCGGAGACATCGACAGCGATAAGCTATGACAAGATGGTACTGGCAATGGGCGCACATCCTATTTTCCCAAAAAGCTTGCCTGAGGATTTGGTCTGGCACGTCAATCATATTGAGCGTTTTGGTCAGCTGCAAGAAAAGCTAGCAAGCGGCAGTCAGCACGTTGCCATTGTAGGGGCGGGCATGGTTGGGACAGAAATCGCCGAGGATTTACTCAAGGCTGGTCATCAAGTAACGCTGATTGATTTAAATGATGCACCGCTTTCACAAATGCTACCGTCAAAAGCGACGGCACGTATTGCTCAAGCGGTCAAATCACAAGGGATTAACTTTTTGGGCGGCTATCAGATAACTGAAGTTATTCGAATAAGTGATGGCAACAATATTGGAAAGTTACAAGTCAGCTATGAGCCATTAGATGCACAAAACACAGTGTCTTCGCAGTCCGAACCATTAATCGTCGATCACGTGATTGCCAGTACCGGTTTGACGGTTGATGATAAATTGCCTGCTGCTGCTGGCGTTGAATTCAATCGACGTACCGGTATCGTGGTTGATGCGACAACGTTGCGTACTAATACTTCTAGTATTTACGCCATTGGTGATTGCATGTCTATCAATGGCGTCGCTTGTCGTTATGTTGCACCGCTGCGTGCGCAAGCTGCGACCATTGCCGATGATATTTTAGGTCATGACCACGACGGCTATGAGCATAAGCCTCCGATGATTCGTCTAAAAAATAAAGCCATCTCTGTCATGGTTACTGGCGTACCGCAAGCGGTAGGTAATTGGCAGATAACTACTGAAACGGATGAAGAGTTAATCATGAATTTGTTAGATGATAACAATGAAGTCAGTGCGACAGTAACGATTAAAGCGCCCGTTATACTTAAATCGTAATGGTTAAAAGAAAAGCTTCTAACGTTAAGTCAGTGTTGCCATCCTAAGGCAGCGCTGGCTTTTTTTATTCACATGTACCACATCTCTTGTATCGATATTAGACTTAAGAACGCTTCAGTCTAATATCGATACATATCGTATTATTATTGATATTCTTTAATTTAAAGCACTGTATTATTGGTTAGAACTTAGTTTAGTTTAATCACAATCTGTGGTGATAAATCTATAGCGATAAAGAGGATGCGTTAAAAACTGTTCAAGGAAAAATATCACATTTACTTTGGTAGCCTATTTTTATAGCACTGCTAAAAAAACCTCAACCGTAAAACGAAAGGACTCGTTATGACTCAGCTTGCCGATTTCGACAATATTCTCAATGACAAGATTCTTAATGACAGTATTCTCAATAATGTTCCCAAAGTTAATATAGGTGCGCGCTCAGCGAATGCGCCACTCACCCAAAGCCATGACAAAGGACTTGATGTACCGCTAATTGAGGCGACCATCGGAGATTTTTTTGATGCCATTGTCAATAAATATCCTGAGCGTGAAGCCTTGGTTTCTCGCCATCAAAATATCCGTTGGACTTACCGTGAGCTACAGGAAAAAGTCAATCAGTTAGCCAGTGCCATGATTGAGATGGGACTTGAGATAGGTGATCGTATCGCTATTTGGTCGCATGACAATGCTGAATGGTTGCTGATGCAATTAGCAACAGCAAAAATTGGCGTCATCTTAGTCAATATCAATCCTGCTTATCGAACGTTTGAGCTGCAATATGCGCTGAATAAACTGGGCTGCTCGGCCTTGGTATTGATGCGTCATTTTAAAACCAGTGACTATACGCAAATGATTCGTGAGCTATGTCCTGAAATTTATCATAAAGACTATACTCAGCTTGATTTGGTCGAGATTCCTACCATCGAGCGCATTATTTGGATTGATGAACCAGAAAGCGATGAGGACTTTAATTTTATGCAGAAGTTCTCTACGTGGATGGCAGAGGGAGATGCAAACGACCCTCGCGTAGCGGAACGCCAAGCTCAGCTTAAGAATACTGACGCTATTAGTGTGCAGTTTACCAGTGGCACGACCGGCACACCCAAAGGCGTCACCTTAACGCATCGCAATATCCTAAATAACGGCTATTTTATGGGCGAAGGAATGAGGCTGACAGAGGAGGATAGGTTGTGTATCCCATTGCCACTCTATCACTGCTTTGGCATGGTGGGCAGCAACTTAGCTATTTTAACTCACGGTGGTTGCGCGGTTTATCCTAACGATGGTTTTGATCCGCTAACGGTATTGCAGACGGTCGAAGAGGAGAAATGTACCGCTTTGCTTGGTGTACCGACGATGTTTATCGCGGAGCTCGATCATCCAGAATTTGATAGCTTTGATTTGTCCAGTTTGCGCACGGGTATTATGGGCGGCTTGAGCTGTCCTATCGAGGTCATGCGCCGTGTCATGGATAAGATGCACATGAGCGAGGTCACGATTGCTTATGGAATGACTGAGACCAGTCCAGCCTCTTGTCAGACCAGCTCGCAAACGCCCCTTGAAAAGAGAGTATCGACAGTAGGGATGGTGCTGCCAGCGCTTGAGGTCAAAATCGTCGATACCGAAACGGGTGATGTCGTCCCGATTGGAGAAACAGGCGAATTACTGACATACGGCTACGCGGTCATGAAAGGCTATTGGGGTAGCCGCTTTAAAACCCGAAAAGCCATTCAGGATGGTTGGATGTACACGGGTGATTTGGCAATGATGGACGAAGATGGTTATATCACTGTGGTTGGGCGTAGTAAAGATATGATCATTCGTGGCGGCGAAAATATTTATCCAGTAGAAGTTGAGAACTATCTCTATCGCCATCCAAAAATTCGTGATGTGCAAATCGTTGGTGTTCCTGATAAAAAGTATGGTGAAGTATTGGCGGCGTGGATTATTCCAAAAGAGCCGGGTAGCTTAAACGAAGAAGAAGTGCGTCAATTTTGTCGTGACCATATCGCTCATTATAAAGTGCCGACCTATTTTCGCTTTGTGACTGACTATCCAATGACCGTGACTGGTAAAATTCAAAAATATAAAATTGTTGAGCAAATGATAGAAGAACTGCTCCTAGAATAAGCGTGTACTATTAATAATAACTGGAAAAGCCAGCTTTATACTATTATGGTATAAGGCTGGCTTTTCTAATGTAATTCATATAAAAGAATGGTCATTTGGTAATCAATGATACGTTAATTTTATATATTCTTTTTAAATGATACGTAGTGTATTACTATTATTGACAGCCTTTCATTGATAACGGTATAGTAGCGACATGCTAGGTAAGAGCTGTACAACGGAAAAAGCTCTAATCACACGCAACTCATTAGCACCGTATAAAGTAAAACGAAAGGACTCGTTATGACTAAAAATCCTGATTTTGATACCATTCTAAATAATATCCCCAGCATCAATATGGGCGCGCGCTCAGCAAATGCGCCACTTACCCAAAGTTATGATAAAGGTCCTGATGTGCCGCTGATTGAAGCGACCATTGGTGATTTCTTTGATGCGATTGTATCAAAATATCCAGAGCGCGAAGCACTGGTCGTGCGCCATCAAAATATCCGCTGGACGTATCGTGAGTTACAACAGCATGTCAATCAGCTGGCTAGTAGTATGATTGAGATGGGACTTGAGATTGGTGATCGCATCGGTATCTGGTCGCACAACAATGCTGAATGGCTTTTGATGCAATTAGCGACCGCGAAAGTCGGCGTTATCCTCGTCAATATCAATCCTGCCTATCGTACCTTTGAGCTGCAATATGCGTTAAATAAACTCGGCTGCTCAGCACTCGTGCTCATGCGTCATTTCAAAAGCAGCGACTATGCAGGTCTCATCCGTGAGCTGTGTCCTGAGATTTACCATAAAGATTATACCCAGCTTGATTTGGTCGAGATTCCAACCATTGAGCGCATTATTTGGATTGATGAACCAAACTCTGATGAAGCGTTTGGTTTTATGCAGAAGTTCTCTGCTTGGATGGCGGAAGGCGATGCCAACGATCCACGGGTTGCAGAGCGTCAAGCCCAGCTTAAAAACACCGATGCTATTAACGTCCAATTTACCAGTGGCACGACAGGGACGCCAAAAGGTGCGACGTTAAGCCATCGCAATATCCTCAATAACGGCTACTTTATCGGTGAGGCTATGAATCTCACTGAAGAAGACAGACTGTGTATTCCAGTACCTTTATATCATTGCTTTGGTATGGTGCTCGGCAACTTAGCGATTCTGACGCATGGCGGCTGTATCGTTTATCCGAACGATGGTTTTGAGCCATTGTCAGTCCTGCAAGCCGTCGAAGAAGAGAAATGTACTGGTCTGCATGGCGTACCGACGATGTTTATCGCCGAGCTTGACCACCCTGAATTTGAAAACTTTGATTTATCGACTTTGCGTACTGGCATTATGGCCGGCTCTAGCTGTCCGATTGAAGTCATGCGCCGCGTCATTGATAAGATGCATATGAAAGAGGTCACCATTGCTTATGGCATGACTGAGACCAGTCCCGTTTCCTGCCAGACCAATGAGCATACGCCACTTGAGAAGCAAGTATCGACCGTTGGTTTGGTACAACCTGCGCTTGAAGTTAAAGTCGTCGATATCGAAACGGGCGAGATTGTACCCTTAGGGGAAACTGGCGAGCTACTGACCCGTGGTTATTCAGTGATGAAAGGCTATTGGGGCAGCCGCTTTAAAACCCGCGAAGCCATTCAAGATGGCTGGATGCATACCGGTGATTTGGCCACCATGGATGAAGATGGCTATGTCAAAATCGTTGGTCGTAGTAAAGACATGGTCATTCGTGGCGGTGAAAATATTTATCCAGTTGAGATTGAAAACTATCTTTATCGTCATCCAAAGATTCGTGATGTGCAAATCGTTGGCATCCCAGATGAGCGTTATGGTGAAGTACTGGCCGCATGGATTATTCCTAAAGAGCCTGACTGCCTGACTGAAGAAGACGTGCGCCAGTTCTGTAGCGAGCATATCGCTCATTATAAAGTGCCGACCTACTATCGCTTTGTGACCGAATACCCGATGACCATCACTGGCAAAATTCAAAAGTATAAAATTATCGAACAAATGAAAGAAGAGCTGGGCTTATAGTAAGCTTGCTTGTCAGGTATGAAATAACCAGACCTGAAAATCACGGATTAATCATGTGAGTAACGCTTAAAATAAACAACAGTTAAAATGACTCGCATAACATAAAAAGCTACTCGCATTTACGTATAAAAGAAAAGGGATATCATGAGCGCTATCATAACCAGTAAACTGAGTCCAAACGCTGCTGAATTTCAGCAAAACAGTGCCGCTATGCAAGCAGTAGTCGATGACCTATATGTGCACTTGCGTAAAGTCGTCCAAGGCGGTTCAGAGCGTGCCCGAGCTAAGCATTTAGCGCGTGGCAAGCTACTACCTCGTGAGCGTGTCGAGCGTTTGCTTGATGTCGGCACGCCATTTTTAGAAGTCGCTCCGATGGCAGCGCACGATATGTATGGCGAAGATATTCCCGCTGCTGGCGTGATTGCCGGTATCGGTCGCATTAACGGCACTGAGTGTATGATTGTCTGTAATGATGCTACGGTAAAAGGCGGCACTTACTACCCAATGACGGTCAAAAAACACCTACGTGCGCAAGAAATTGCGCAAGAAAACAACTTGCCTTGTGTATATTTGGTGGATTCAGGCGGCGCTAACTTACCCAACCAAGATGACGTGTTTCCTGATAAAGAGCACTTCGGGCGCATCTTTTTTAATCAGGCCAATATGAGTGCTGCGGGTATTCCACAGATTGCAGTGGTTATGGGCAGTTGTACCGCTGGTGGCGCATACGTACCAGCGATGAGTGATGAATCTATTATCGTTAAAGACCAAGGCACCATCTTTTTGGGTGGTCCACCACTGGTAAAAGCCGCAACAGGCGAGGAAGTCACTGCCGAAGACTTGGGCGGCGGTGATGTGCATACCCGTCTGTCAGGGGTGGTCGATCACTTAGCGCAGAACGACACTCATGCATTATCGATTGCCCGCAATATCGTCAGTCATCTCAACCGTCCTGCTAAACAAATCCCAAATCAAATCAAACCACGTCCACCTCGCTATGATGCCAAAGAGCTATATGGCGTCATTCCAACGGATAAGCGCAAGCCCTTTGATATCAAAGAAATCATCGCTCGTATCGTCGATGACAGCGCCTTTGATGAATTCAAAGCACGCTTTGGTACCACGCTGGTTTGTGGTTTTGCTCATATCGAAGGTATGCCAGTTGGCATCATCGCTAACAATGGCATCTTGTTTAGTGAGTCGGCGCAAAAAGGCACACATTTCATTGAGCTGTGCTGTAAGCGTAAAATCCCGTTGATATTCCTGCAAAACATAACTGGTTTTATGGTTGGTCGAAAATACGAAAACGAAGGGATTGCTCGTCATGGCGCCAAAATGGTGATGGCGGTTGCTAACGCGAAAGTGCCGAAATTTACCGTCATCGTTGGCGGCTCATTCGGTGCCGGTAACTACGGCATGTGCGGCCGTGCTTATAGCCCACGTTTCTTATGGATGTGGCCAAATGCGCGTATCTCTGTAATGGGCGGTGAGCAAGCAGCCTCAGTACTGGCGACCGTCAAGCGTGATAATTTCGACCGTAAAGGCGAGGAATGGAGTAGCGAGGACGAAGCAGCATTTAAAGCCCCAATTCTCGATATGTATGAAAAGCAAGGTCATCCATATTATGCAACGGCACGTCTCTGGGATGATGGGGTTATTGATCCTGCCGATACCCGTAATGTACTAGCATTAGCGCTTAGTGCGGCTCACAATGCACCGATTGAAGAGACAGCTTTTGGTGTCTTTAGAATGTAGATTAGTATTATATTTTCGTTGAGAGAATGCTTTAGTTTAAAATGAAAGCTGTGTTACTAAGGTCAGTACGTGACTGGTAAAAAAAATTTTCTTGCGTGCTGTACCTATGCCGACAGAGGCTGCGAAAATTTCTACCAGTCACCCATTTCTTTTCGAAGATAGAATGACGGTGTTAGAAGTAAAAAAGAACATTACGCAAAACTATCTGTAAAAAAAGACATGCAAAAGTTATCACAAAACATTGAGAAAAACCTATATGAATAATTATAAAAGCCTATTGGTCGATATTGAGCAGCACGTGGCTACGGTAACATTAAATCGTCCTGAGATACGTAATGCCTTTAACGATGAAATGATTGCTGAGTTGACCCATGCTTTTAAGACGCTTGGTAATGATGAGCAAGTACGCGTCATCGTCTTAGCGGCTGCTGGTAAAGCCTTCTGTGCTGGCGCGGATCTGAACTGGATGCGCGCGATGGCAGATTATAGCTATGAAGAGAATCTAGCCGATGCGGATAAGCTCGCGCAAATGCTTAAGACCATTTATGAATGTCCTAAGCCAACGATAGCTGCTATACAAGGTGATGTCTATGCAGGTGGTATGGGTTTAGTCGCCGTTTGTGATGTAGCAATCGCGGTGAGAATCGCCAATTTCTGCTTGAGTGAAGTGCGTTTAGGGTTAGCGCCTGCAACGATTAGCCCTTATGTGATAAAGGCATTGGGCGCACGAGCTTCGCAGCGCTATTTTTTAAGTGCAGAAGTATTCGATGCTAAAAAGGCGCGTCAGTTGGGCTTTGTCCATGAACGCGTCAGCGAAGAGTCGCTTGACGATGCCGTTGCGGCGTTTTGCGATAAAGTGGTCAAAAACAGCCCCGACGCGGTCAAAACCTGCAAACGTTTGTTGCATGAAGTCACGGGCGCACCCATTACCGATGAATTGATTGCCGCTACGGTAAAAGGCATCGCTGATATCCGTTCATCAGAGCAAGGTAAGGAAGGCGTGCAAGCATTTTTACAGAAGCGCAAGCCTGATTGGCTGACCGCAGATTAATAATAGAAGAGACTTTTGTTAAATTGACGTTAAATTAATAGCAGATGCCATTTTTTTTAAAACAGTCACACGTCAACATCAACCTATATTTTATTATTTATCATTATTAATTAATGTCACAAACGAATGTTAAAAACGATAAAAACGACAAGACACAGGGATAGTTATGTTTTCTAAAATTCTAATCGCCAACCGTGGTGAAATTGCCTGCCGTGTTGCAGCAACTGCCAAGCGTCTGGGTGTAAACACCGTCGCTGTTTATTCTGATGCTGACCGTGAAGCTAAGCATGTCGCTGTCTGTGACGAAGCCGTTTATTTGGGCGGATCGTCTCCCAAAGACAGCTATCTTAAAGGCGATGCTATTATTGCGATTGCTAAAGAGACTGGTGCACAAGCAATTCACCCCGGTTATGGTTTTTTAAGTGAAAACGCCGATTTTGCGCAAGCCTGTCAGGATGCAGGTTTGGTCTTTATTGGTCCATCCGCTGATGCGATTCGCGCGATGGGCGGCAAGTCTGAGTCCAAGCGTTTGATGGAAGCCGCTGGCGTGCCACTGATACCGGGTTATCATGGTGACAATCAAGATGCCGAGTTTTTAAAACAGCAAGCGGATAGCATTGGCTATCCAGTATTGATTAAAGCCAGTGCGGGCGGTGGCGGTAAAGGCATGCGTATCGTTGAAGAGAGCAGCGATTTTATTGACCTGTTGGACTCCTGTCGCCGCGAAGCCATCACCAGTTTTGGCAATGACCAAATATTGATTGAAAAGTACGCCCTAAAACCACGCCATATCGAAATTCAAGTATTTGGTGATACGCATGGCAACTATGTGCATCTGTTTGAGCGTGATTGCTCGGTACAACGCCGCCATCAAAAGGTATTAGAGGAAGCGCCAGCTCCAGGTGTTGACGCTACAATGCGTGAGGCGATGGGCACAGCAGCTATTGAAGCGGCGCGTGCGGTCAATTATTTCGGTGCAGGCACGGTTGAATTTATCGTTGAGCAGCGCGAAGGCTCTATGAATTTTTATTTCATGGAAATGAATACCCGTCTGCAAGTTGAGCATCCGGTTAGTGAAGCCATTACGGGTGTCGATTTGGTCGAGTGGCAACTCTTGGTCGCAGCGGGTAAGCCTTTACCGAAAAAGCAAGAAGAGCTAGCCATCAACGGTCATGCGATTGAAGCGCGTATCTGTGCTGAAAACCCTGACAATGGTTTTTTGCCAGCGACAGGTACTTTATTTACTTATCAAAAACCTGAGCATAGCACCTTTGTTATTAATAACGACAGCGCAGGCGTGCGTATCGATGATGGGGTGCGCGAGGGCGATGTGATTAGCCCGTTCTACGACTCTATGATTGCCAAGCTTATCGTTCATGCGCCCACTCGTGAGCAAGCATTGGCTAAACTCGATCGAGCACTCGGACAAACACGCATCGTTGGTTTGCCGACTAACGTGGCGTTTTTGCGCTACATTCTCAATACCGAGTCGTTTAGTAAAGCCAACCTCGATACCGCATTGATAGAGCGTGAGGCAGACGAGCTGTTTAACCAGCATCCGCTTCAGTTATCGACGCTTGCTGTGACTGCCATTGCTCAGCAGCTTGCCAGTGAAGGGATTGCACAAGATACAGATCCGTTTAGTAAGCCTACTGGTTTCCGTGCTTATAACGATTATGCGAGATCGTTCAGCTTGATATATGATGAGCAAGCGTACCAAGCACGTATTAGCAATTGGCATAATGCCCATTATTCTGATAGTAAAAAGGGTGCTGAAAATACCAGCAGCTTTACGTTGGTCATTGAAAAAGAGATCGCGAGTAACGACACTCAAGATAATGTCAATGTAGCCGCTCAGACCGAAACGGTTTATGAAGGTCAGATCAGCTATGATAGCAGTGACGCGCACAATCATACTTTATGGTTAGAAGGTGCACGTATCAGTGCCCAAAGCTGGGTAAATAACGAGACGGTCTACGTATTCACAGATAGCGGTCGTGACGAGATTGCACTGATTGATATCATGGCGCATGTGGGCGAAGAGTCTGCAGCGGTCGGTAGTTTGAAGTCACCAATGCCAGGGCAGGTCGTTGCCTTTAAAGTGGCTGTCGGCGATAGCGTGAAGAAAGGCGAGCCACTCGCCGTTATTGAAGCGATGAAAATTGAACATACCATTACAGCACCAACTGACGGTGTGGTGGCAGAATTGTTATTTGCGGCGGGTGACTCGGTTGCTGATGGTGATGAGTTACTGCGTATTGACACGGAAGCTAGCGAAGCTTAAGAACTGAAGTATAAGAACTGAAGTATAAGAACTGAAGTATAAGAACAATGAAAGGATAATAACCATGAGCCATTCGTATCCAGACCATGTCACCATCGTAGATGTCAGCCCACGTGATGGCCTACAAAACGAAGCCATGACGGTACCGACGGCGGTTAAGCAAACGCTTATCAACGATTTAATCGCAGCAGGCGTCAAGAAGCTTGAGGCGACCAGCTTTGTCTCGCCAAAATGGGTGCCGCAAATGGGCGACAACAGTGAGCTAATGACCGCGCTTGCAGATAATAGGCATGATGACGTTATGTATTCGGTACTCGTGCCAAATATGCGCGGTTTTGAAAATGCCATTGTACATCGTCCTGATGAAATAGTAATTTTTGGCTCAGCCAGTGAAACCTTTAGTCAAAAAAACATCAATTGCAGTATTGATGAAAGTATTGAACGTTTTGCACCCGTTGCCGCTGCCGCAAAAGAGCAGGGCATCAAAGTGCGCGGTGTTATCTCTTGCACGGTCGGTTGCCCTTATGAAGGCGAGATTGACCCTAGCCAAGTGGCTTATGTGACTAAGCGTTTGGTTGAGATTGGTTCAGAACAGATTGGTATTGCCGATACGATTGGGGTAGGTACGCCGCTGAAAGTACAGCGCGCGCTACAAGCCGCTTTAGAATATGCCGACATCGCTATGCTATCAGGCCATTTCCATGATACTTATGGTCAAGCAGTCAGTAATACCTTAGCCGCACTACAGATGGGCGTCAGCGAATTCGATACCTCAGTGGCTGGGCTTGGCGGTTGTCCATATGCCAAAGGCGCAACGGGTAATGTCGCTACCGAAGACGTTGTCTATATGCTGCATGGCATGGGTATCAGTACTGGTATTGACTTGGATAGACTGGTCGTAGCTGGCGAGCGTATCAGTGAGTTTCTAGGTCGCCGCAATGGGTCAAGCGTGGCCCGTGCGTTGATCAATAAGCGTCAGTCCTAATTAAATGCGCTAAAAATATAATGGCTTTAAAGACGAATTAATATTTAATATTTAAAACATCAAAATACAAGGAATAGTTATGAGTTTACCTGGATTGAATTTTCAGCTTGGCGAAGATATCGACGCGTTACGTGATGTGGTACAGCAGTTTGCAGCGAAAGAAATTGCCCCGCGTGCGGCTGAGATTGACAGCAGCGATGAATTCCCAATGGATTTGTGGCAAAAGATGGGTGACTTAGGTTTGCATGGTATCACTGTTCCTGAAGAGTACGGCGGTTCTGATATGGGCTACGTCGCTCATATGGTCGCAATGGAAGAGATTAGCCGCGCTTCTGCGTCCGTGGCGCTGAGCTACGGTGCGCACTCTAATCTGTGTATCAACCAAATTAAACGCAATGGTTCAGAGGAACAAAAGCAAAAATATCTGCCGAAACTCATTAGCGGTGAATTCATTGGTGCGCTAGCGATGAGTGAAACGGGCGCTGGCTCAGATGTGGTCAGCATGAAGCTAAAAGCCGAAGAAAAAGACGGTGGCTACATTTTAAACGGCAGCAAAATGTGGATTACCAATGGTCCTGATGCGGACGTAATGGTGGTTTATGCTAAGACCAATCCAGAAATGGGTGCGAAAGGCATGACGGCATTTATCGTTGAAAAAGGCATGGAAGGTTTTGGTACCGCGCAAAAGCTAGACAAATTAGGCATGCGCGGTAGCCATACAGGTGAGATGACCTTTAACAATGTTGAAGTCCCTAAAGAGAATATTTTAGGCGGCCTCAACGAAGGCGTTAAGGTACTGATGAGTGGTCTAGATTACGAGCGCGCGGTATTAGCAGCTGGTCCTATCGGAATCATGCAGGCAGTGATGGATAATGTCGTTCCTTATATCCATGATCGCAAGCAATTTGGTCAAGCGATTGGTGAGTTTCAGCTTATCCAAGGTAAAGTCGCGGACATGTATACCATCTTGCAGGCGGGGCGTAGCTTCTTATACACCGTTGGTAAAAATCTCGACATGTTAGATCAACGCGGTGCTGGTCATAGTCGAGAAGTGCGTAAAGATTGCGCCAGTGTGATTTTATGGTGTGCCGAAAAAGCCACTTGGATGGCAGGTGAAGGCATTCAAATCTTTGGCGGTAATGGCTATACCAATGAGTATCCGCTAGGTCGTTTCTGGCGTGATGCCAAACTCTATGAAATCGGTGCAGGTACCAGCGAGATTCGCCGTATGCTGGTTGGTCGTGAGTTGTTTAACGAGACTAAGTAAAGTTTAATGGCGAATTAAAAGTTAACTTTTATCGAATTTTTCTGCTCTAAGATCTAAAAATGTGCTACGTTATATGTCTCATAGCGTGGCACTTTTTAATGATTTGGATAAAAGACTTTTATAATGACTCGTAAATTAAATATTAAGTTAGCTGTTAATCACATAGCTTCTAACGATACAGTTTTTCACTTTCTAACCAGTATAAAATCTATCAGTGCTTATGGCCTGTTAGTCACCTTATTTACATTATTTACGCTGTCAGTAAGTACGATGCCTGCACAGGCAGAGTTGGTTGATTTGTCTAATTTTGAACCCGTTACTCAAATTTCTATTAGCAATGCAAATTGGGTAGTAAGACCTATTTTGAGAATCGAATCTCATTGTATAAACACTGTGAGTACCGGCGATAAGCTCACTCTCTTGTTAGATGGATCGGTTGATAAACAAGGCAAAATTACTAGAGTACAAGTCAAAAAAAGCAGCGGTAATCAATGCTTGGATGAGAATGCTATTCGACAGGTAAGAAGCGGCAGAATGAAACCAGTCATGGTTAAAGGAAAAGCCGTAAGGGCAAGTTTTAGCTTACCTATCATTTTTACAGTGCCATAGGTAGTAATAGAGAAGTTAGACGTATTTAAACCAAAAAAAGCAGTACGCTTAAAACGTACTGCTTTTTTTATTTATACAAACGCTCAAAACACTATATCTGTTTACTATGATCAAAATAACGTGCCAGACCATTTAACAATAAATCATCGCGCAGGCGCACTGGGCGATTGACATGTTGCGCGATGATATGAGCATCACCACCAGTCATGATGAGCTCAAAGTTGGGATGACGATGGCTAATCTCATTGATCGCCCCAACGATGGACAATAATATCCCACGATGGACCGCATCTTGCGTGGTGGTGCCCTGACTGACACTATCAAAAGTACCGTTAGAGATAGTAATTTGCTTGGTACCAGAGAATAGTGATTCACGTTGCAGATAGATGCTTGGGAAAATATAACCGCCTAAATGTTCAGCGTGATCAATCAAATCAATCGTCACCGCTGTACCGCAACCAATCACGCACTGGCGCTTTTTCTTATCAACTGCGCCCAGCATTTGTAGCCAACGATCACAGCCGAGCTGCTCGTCATTGTAGGCGCTACGCATCAATGGGTGTGCCGCATCAACATGGACAAACTCAAACGGAATATTCAGACGACCTAACGTCTCTGACACTTTAACATTCAAATCGTCGCCCAGCACCGATGAGATACCAATGAAATCAGGCGCATAACGCTCAAAACGATCGGTCAGACCCATGAGTAATTCGGCAGGCGCTTGCAAGTGCTGCTTGGCATCGTGCGCGACTATTTGCCCGATATCATCGGTGAGCCAGTATTTAAGACGGGTATTGCCAAGATCTAACCAGAGCATAAAAATCCCTTTATATGGTGCTCGTTAAGTATGCGGTTTAAGCTTCACGAATCACATCAATACGACCGGTAAAAAGCGCAGAAATCTTACCGTTATCTTCACGCAATTGCAAACAGCCGTTTGTATCAATACTGCAGGCGTCACCAGTGATGACATGCGAATTATCATCATGGTCTTGGCTGACACGTAATCGCAGACCTGCCAGTGCATCCATCGTCGCAAACTCTTGCAAAAAGCTATCTAAATAGTAAGTATGCCCAGTGGGTCTTTCTATATCAAAATGCTCAAAGCGCGTCATAGCCGCCAGTAACGCTTCACTAATTTGTTGATAAAGCGTCTGTAAGGTTGGTAAATTGTACGCGTAATCTGATTCAAGCATGCCGTAAATATCTTGTAAGCTAATGGCTTGATAGCTCATGCCTTCGCAAGTCTGCGCGGTTAGTTTTGGCGCAGCTTGTACATTCAATCCAACGCCCATGACCACACCAACCAATTTTCCTGCCTTCCAAACTGGTTCAATTAAAATACCTGCAAGCTTATTAAATTGGATAATTTGCGTGTCTGGTTCAGCTTTATCTGCTTCAGATGAATTTTGATAAAAGCCCAAGTCATTGGCCCATTTTACGCCAATAGGGATTAAACCTTGCGCGCGTAATTGTTCATTTAACCTTTGGATAATAGGCATTTTTGCCAACTCGACGCCGATAATTAACGATAATAAACCGCTAATGGGCATGTGTACTGGATGATATAACGACAGATAGACATTGCCGCGCGGTGATTGCCATGAACGACCGCGCTGCCCGCGTCCTGCGCTTTGGGTCTCAGCCGTTAATAGATGCAATTCAGTAGCATCCAGCGTAGCATCTTGCACAGCGTCTATCAGCTCACTATTGGTAGAGGCGCTGCTGGTCACATGACGATGGGTAAGTTCGGGTAAATGGACGGAATAATTGGCTGGTGACGGCATAGATATAGATAACGGCATAAATTTAGTCGCTGTAGTTCATATAAGGTTTAATCGAGTCTTTAAGATAGCATTTGATATACTAAGGCAATTTTAAAAATGACAGCCATCGGCAGAATTGTCACGACTTGAATACTAATGACGCGCAGGCGCTGGTTATTATCATCTAAAAATAACCATTATAAAAGGTAGTACTATGATGTTGTATGTGTGGTTTGTCATTGCAGGGGCGTTTGCTGGGGTCAGCGCAGGTTTGTTTGGCGTCGGCGGCGGCATGATTATCGTACCAGCATTGGTATGGATTTTTACTGCGTATCATTTCCCTCCTGAAGTGGTGACTCATTTGGCGATTGGCACGTCACTGGCGACCATCGTTGTGACTTCGATTAGCTCATTGACTGCGCATAATAAGCGCGGCGGTGTACGCTGGGAAGTATGGCGCAAAATGGCGTTGGGCTTGGTCATCGGTAGCCTCGTTGGCGCAGGTGTTGCTGACATGATTGACGGTAAGGTATTACAAGCCATCATCGGTGTCGGGGCGTTATTGGTCGCTTTAAAGATGTTGTTCTTCTCTAACAAAGAGCAGTTAGGTAGTAAGCTGTTGCCGTCCGCTGGTGTGCAGTTTGGCGCGGGTACAGGTATTGGTATGGCATCGTCTATCTTCGGGATTGGTGGTGGGAGCTTAACCGTGCCGTTTTTAAACTGGGCGGGACTGCCGATGAAGCAATCGGTCGGCACTTCAGCGGCTTGTGGTTTGCCAATTGCATTGGCTGGCGCAGCAGGATTTGCATGGTTCGGGCAAGATGTGGTCAATTTGCCTCAGGGCACGATAGGCTTTGTCCATATTACAGGCTTTATATGTATTTCAGTCGTTAGCTTCGCTATGGCAAAAGTCGGTGCCAAGCTTGCCCATGTATTACCTGCGCTAACGCTTAAGCGTGCCTTTGGCATATTGTTATTATTTGCTGGTGGTCAGTTATTGTTAAGTGGGATTGGGGTGATTTAAGTTACTTCTTATCAATCGCATCTAGCCCCAAACGCATCCACTTTCTTGCTAACTCATCATGGTCGCTGAGCATACTCCATAGCGTATCTTCACTAAAGATAGAGTGCTCTTTGCCCGAGTGCTCAATTGGCAGATCCGCTTCACGATCCGCCATCCATTGCGGATTAAGATAGTAATCTTTTAATTCGTTTTGCAATGTTTCAGCTTTTAAGAACTGCTGTTGCGCCTCAAGCTGTTTACGATGTAGCTCACACCATTCTTCATATTTTTGTTGTAGTTCTTGCGGATTATAATCAGTCATTTTTATACTCTTATTTTTTGATAGTTATATGAATGATTATTATTTCAGCCCTATTATAGCATCCTTCACAAACCCTAAAAATCCGTCACAATTTCAGGTAGAATAGCCGCCTGTTTTCGCCATATTTACTGATCCTTCATGCGCCTAAAATCTCTCAAGCTGGCAGGCTTTAAATCCTTTGCCAATCCAACGACTTTTACCTTCCGTCATGGAATCACCGCCATTGTCGGGCCGAATGGCTGTGGCAAATCCAACGTCATTGATGCCATTCGCTGGGTGCTTGGTGAGACCTCTGCCAAGCAGTTACGTGGCGGGGCAATGAGTGATGTCATCTTTGCCGGCACGCAAGATAAATCCGCCAAAAGTGTTGCCAGTGTCGAGCTGACTTTTGAGCATACGCAAGACGAGCAGACGGGTATTCGCCATGAGTTTAATTTATATCAAGAGCTGTCAGTCCGCCGACAGGTAAATAAAGAGGGACGCTCAGACTACTTTATCAATGGTACGCGCTGTCGTCGCCGTGATGTGGTCGATGTATTCTTGGGAACTGGGCTTGGCGCGCGCAGTTATGCGGTCATCGAGCAGGGCATGATTGGGCGTATTGTTGAATCTAGCCCCATGCAGCTGCGAGAGTTTATCGAAGAGGCGGCAGGGGTTTCGCGTTATCAAGCGCGCCGCGAAGAAACGCAAAAAAAGCTAGAGAAAACTAAAGATAATTTAGCACGTCTGCATGATATGCAAAGCGAGCTGATTAGCCAACAAAAACGCTTATCTAAGCAAGCCGCCAGTGCTGAGCGTTATGAAGAGTTAGCGTTAGCGCTTGCTGATATCAAGCAGCAACTTGCCATTCAGCAGTTATATCAAGCTAAGCATAACCAGCAGCAGCAAAAAATCGCCCATGAACGTAGCGCTAATGAGGTCGCCACACTAAAAGCCAGCTATGAGACTCTAAAAGCTAAGCAAGATAAGCTTGCTGCCCATATCAATCAAGAACAGTGGCTAAAAGACGATGCGCAAAGCAGCCATTATCAGCAGCAGCTAAGCTATCAACAAGCTGAGCATGAGCTAAGTGATGCAAAGTCGCAGCTAACCGTTATTGAACAGCAACTAGTCAGTTTAGAGCAGCAGCGTGAGCAAGCAGTCGATGAGATTGAGCGTTTAAAAGCTGAGCAAGCTACGCAGCAAAACGTGCTAGAAGAATTGCGTCCGCAGCTAATTGAACTGACAAATAAACGTGAAGCGTATAAACGCAACGAGCAACCATTACAGCGCGCCTACCATGACGCGCAAAACAAGCTGTCACGCCGGCAAGATAATGCGCGTACGCTTGAGCAGCAGCAAGCGATTAATAGCCAAGCGCAAAAACGTCATCAGCAAAATCATGAGAAATGGCAGCGTCGCCAGCAAAACTGGCAGAAACTATGGCAGCAACTACAACAGTCACTAGCACCAGCTGCCAATGCTGACAGGGCTGATGGTGATGGGCAAGAGCAGGCTGATGCGAACAATTTGCAGCGCCCATTAGAGATGCAAGTGACTGAGCTGAATAAGCAGTTGCAGCAGATTGAGCGTCAACAAGATAGCGTTGATGAACGACTGTCTGAACTACAACCGCAAGCGCATGATTTACAACAACGCTTGATAACTCAGCAACGCGAGTTGAGCGAGGATGAAAAACGTCACGCAGTCTTAGCAGGTGAGTACGATACTCTACATCAGATATTACATCCTAAGCCCACACCAAAGTCGCAACAGCAAGCATCTATTTCAGGAACTGACAATTTAAAAACTGTTTTAGAAAATGAAATAGCCAACGACTATAACGACTTAGCTATCACCACCTTACGTGAGCAGATTGAACTCAGCGCAAAAGGGCAACAGCACGCAGAGTTACTCGATAGCGTAATGGCTTTATGGCTCGATAGTCATGTGCTGATTTCTAACCAAATTAGCAGTGAAAAGATTAATGATGACTCTCAAACAGCCGATAGCTTATGGCAAGCGCTTGAGCATGACTTAACGGATTTGTTCACTTATCAGAATGCGCAAAACGAACAGATTAATAAACAGGACAATTTTTCAATAGAAAATGGTCATAGCCTGTGGCTATCTGCTAAGCAAAGTGATGTAAACGCAAAGCCAATTGTTAGCGAATTGCCTGACGGTTTGACTGATACAATACTGCCTTTATCACAGCTGATTACTGCACCTAACTTAGCGCTTTGGCAGCAATGTTATTTATATGTCGCACAATCTGAGGTCACTAATAATCAGACTCTTGACGCGCTCGCTGATATTCTGAAAATATTACCATCATCAGCAATTCTGCTAACCTCTGACGGTTGGCTTATCAGTCGTCAGGGTACGATGAATCTAAGCAAGTTTGCTGGCGCGCAAAATGGTCAAAATGAGAGCAATAGTCAATTTTTAAGCCAGCGCTTACAGCAGCGTAGTCGTTTGCAAGCGTTAGAAGCGTTGCTTGATGAATTTGAAGGCAAAATACAAGATCAACAAAAGACCATCGCTAATAACCAGCGCAACTACGATGCGTTAACGATCAGCTTAGAAGAAACTCGTGCGCAAGCGGAGCAATTGACCCGTGATAAGCATCAATATCAGCAGCAGCTTACCACTCAGCGCGCCAACGCTGAACGTCTACAAGCAGACAGCCAGCGTCTAAATGCTGACAAAGAAGCCCTTGAGCAAGAGCAACAAGAGCTTGAGCAAGAATTGCAAACCCTCAATCATGAGCAGCAACATATCCAAAGTGAGATAGCGGCGCTAACGCCGCAAATATCTGATGCCCGTGCGACCAGTCAGCAATTACAGTCCGAGCGTAGTGAGCTCGCCCGCACACGTCAGGCAGATGATGACGCTTGGCAAGCATTGCAGCTTCGTATTCAACAAAGCGAGATGCGTTTAGAGCATAGCGTGAGTAGTCTTGCGCGGGCAACTGCGCAACATGATAAATCGCTACAAAGCGAACAAAGTCTAAAGGCGCGTCATGAGCAGCAGCAAAGTAAACTGCCCGCACTACAAGCAGCATTGCAAACAGCACAGAAAGCACGCGATGAGCAGCAAGTAGTATTAACAACACGCGAAACCGCATTGAACGTGCTTAAACAAGAGTATAGTCAGCAGCAGGTCGAGCTAGATACGCTACAACAGTCATTGCAAACACAACAAAGTGAGCTTGCACGTCTTGCCACCGATTTGGCTCTAAGCATGGCACGGCTAGAGGATGCTAGCAGCCATACCCAAGAAGCGCTAGATGCTTATGATAAAGTTAGCCATAAATATCAAGCGCAATCGGAGATGTCGCAGCAGCCACAGCATAAGCAACAAGTAATGAGCGTAACAAACTTATTAGCAGATTTTATCGCCCATGATCGCCGTGTACGTCCCGATAAAATCGCAGAATTAGAATCTGAATGTGCGAAGCTTGAACAGCAACTAAGCAAAATAGGCGCAGTCAATCTCGCTGCAGTAGCAGAGCTTGCGGAAGTTAATGAGCGTTTAGAGCCACTGGCGCAGCAGACAGCAGACATTGCTGCTAGTATGGAGACGTTAACGGAGGCGATTGCCTCGATTGATGAAACCACCAAGACGCTATTTATGCAGACACTTGAGGCGGTCAATAGCGAGCTTGCCAACTTATTTGCCAAAGTCTTTGGTGGCGGGCAAGCAAGCTTAACGCTAAATACTGACGATATGCCTGCTAATGCGCCAAAGTCAGAGCAGTGGCGGGCAGGGCTAACCTTAATGGCGCAACCAAAGGGCAAGCGTAATAGTCGCCTTGCCGTACTGTCAGGCGGTGAAAAAACGCTCACAGCGCTAAGTTTAATTTTTGCGATATTTAAGCAGCATCCGGCACCGTTTTGTGTGCTTGATGAAGTCGATGCGCCGCTTGATGATGCCAACGTTGCTCGCTTTACCAGTCTCATTCATGAGTTGGCAGACGATTTGCAGTTTATTTTTATCAGTCATAATAAGCTGACGATGCAGATTGCTGATGAGCTAAAAGGTATTACCATGCCAAACGCAGGTATTTCGACTTTAGTCAGTGTTTCACTTGATGAAGCGGTGCGTTATGTAGAAAGTTAAGACTAAACAAGTTAACATTGAACAAAATGATGTTTCACAGAATGATGTTGACGCTACTATTAGCATGGTCACTGATAGCAGTGTTACTGATTGGCTATAATAAAATTGCACGCCACAATCGTTGCAAACGACTCAAATAAAGCGTGCTGACTATAAAATACACAATGTGGTGACGACATGGGTCAGCCATGCTAGAATATTGCCATTTATGCCTTCTTATGTATTCCCTTTTATCATAGTTATTAGGATATATTTCTCATGACCGCTATTCAGTTTATATTGATTGCCATTGCCGCGTTTATCGTGCTCGCAGGGCTGTTTATGGTCATTCGCAGCTTTAAGCGCCGCAAAACGGCTGAGGCTGCCGCGGTCAATTATGATAAAAACGGTATTCCTATCATACCGCGCCACGAGCGTAATATCGTCGATGAGCCAGACTTAGAAGATACCGTCGCTGGCGAGACTAGCATCGGTCCTGATCGCAGTTATTTGGATGCCGTCGTCGAAGAAGAACCTTTGACCCAGACGCATACCACTGTCGATACGCAGTTGACCGTTGGGCGTGGTGAGACTAATGACGTTAATCATGACGTGATGGCTGATACCGATTATGCGCGCTGGCAGGACGAACAACAGCGTAGCGATAATAGCGAGTTTGCAGAAACGGCGCAGCAGATGCAAATCGAGCAAGAGCCTGATGCCTTTTCTAGCCTGATGTCGGCGACTGACAATTTGATGCCGTCGATTGATACGGCAGAAGAGCCAAGCTTTGATAATAATAGTCCGATATTGGATCAGCATCTGTCAGAGCCTGTTGATGAAGCGCAAAACGGTCCATTGATTAATGCCAAAGACAATATCAATATCACTATTTTGCCGCATCAATACCGTGACCGTCCAACAGCAGTGATACGTGGTCGCGATTTATTGGCGTTAATCGATAAATATGGCTTACGCTATGGGGCGATGAATATGTTCCATCGCTACGAGCAAAAAGACGGCACCGGTATGCTGTGGTTTAGCATGATGGGCATCACCGATAGTGGCATCGCACCTTTTGACCCGCATAGCGTGGCGACCAATACCTATAATGGCGTGGTAGTGTTTTTATCGTTGCCGCATCCGCAAGCGCTGCGTAGCTTTGATAGTATGATGAGCATTGCCTATATGATGGCAAGTGATTTGGACGCGATTATGCTCGATGAAGAGAACGAACCAATCACCCCTGAATACAAGCAGCAACTGCGTAATCAAGTGCGCGATTATGAAGGTTAGTTGTAATATATTAATACAGGTTGATTGATACAAGCTAATAATATTAGTAGCATTGAAAAAGGCAAATAACAATTGACGTTATTTGCCTTTTTCAATGGGCTTTAGTTTCTGCAAAATGCTAGATTTGGTTCAAGATAATTTAGATACAAGTGAGGTGAGTAAAAGTACTACACATAGTAGACTGAGCGAGCATGACACAGTATCTAATTTATATAGGATCGACTATATCCGAGTATCCTACAAACTTGTTATTATATCGGCATCTTGAATCGCAAAAAAAAGACGCCGACTATGACTGATCCTATCGCACCGCTTACCCCTAAAGACATGAATAAAGACAGTAATACTGCACAATCTGCAAGCAGTGATGCTGCTATCGTCACCCAAATGCGCACGCTTATTGATAATCTAAAGACGCATAATTATGCCTACTATGTGCTCGATAATCCGATTTTAGAAGACAGCGAATACGATCAACTGCGTCGCTCATTGATTGAGCTCGAAGAACAATATCCAGATTTGGTACAGCCTGACAGTCCGATTAATCAGGTTGGCGATACGCCGCTGTCAGCCTTTACCCAAGTTACCCATGATATTCCAATGTTGTCACTAGGCAATGTCTTTGATTATGATGAGTTACATGGTTTTATGCGCCGCGTCAATGATCGACTTAATGACGCGCAGAAAAATCCTGAGTATGAGATGGAGCTAAAGCTTGATGGCTTGGCGGTGTCACTCAAATACGCTTATGGACAATTTACCCAAGCGGTGACGCGCGGTGATGGGCAAACGGGCGAGGATATCACCCAAAATGCCAAGACCATTCGCAATCTGCCGCTTTGGCTTGCGGATGCCGCTGAGATTGAGCTATTAGAAGTACGTGGTGAAGTGCTCATGCCCAAAGCAGGCTTTGAGCGTCTCAATCGTCTGGCTGAAGAGAACGATGATAAAACCTTTGCTAATCCTCGTAATGCCGCTGCGGGAAGTTTACGACAGCTTGACCCAGCCATTGCTGCCAGCCGTCCGTTAGCTTTCTATTGCTACTCAGTGAATCAAGGATTGCCAGATACTATCGACACTCAGTCAGGGGCACTGGCATGGCTTACCGAGCTTGGATTTACGGTCAGCGCGGTAGAAGTAGTGGCAAATCCACGCGCCGCGCAGACCTATTATGAGTCAGTGATAGAAGGGCGTAGCGATCTGCCATTTGAAATCGATGGTATGGTGATTAAGGTCAACAGCCTTGCGTTACAGCAGCAACTTGGCTACCTATCACGCGAGCCACGCTGGGCAACTGCCTATAAATTCCCTGCCGAAACGGTGATGACGCGTCTCAACGATATCGAGTGGCAAGTCGGACGGACAGGACAAATCACACCAGTCGGTAAGCTTGAGCCTGTTAAAGTCGGCGGCGTCACCGTCAGCAATGTCACCTTGCATAACTTTGGCGAGATTCAGCGATTGGATGTGCGCGCAGGCGATACAGTCAGCGTCCATCGGGCAGGCGATGTTATCCCAAAAGTCACTCGTGTCTGGCACGATCAGCGCCCAGCCGATAGCGAGCCAGTCACGCTACCCTCTACTTGCCCTGTCTGCGACTCTCCCGTCGTGCTGCCTGAAGATGAAGCATTGGCGCGCTGTACGGGCGGATTGTTTTGCCCAGCGCAGCAGCAAGAAGCACTTATTCATTTTGTCTCACGCCGTGCCATGGATATCGATGGGCTTGGCGCAAGTTGGCTCATTAGCTTCTTTGAGCATGGTCTGGTCAAGACTGTCGCTGATATCTATCAGTTGCACAACCATGCAGATGAGATGGTCACATTTGAGAAACTGGGTGAAAAATCGGTACAAAATATCATCAACGCTATCGAAGCCAGCAAACATACGACATTGGCTCGCTTTATTTACGCACTAGGTATTCGCGGTGTCGGCGAAGGCACAGCACAGAACTTTGCTCAGCAGTTTGGTGACTTAGACAGTCTGATGGCAGCCAGTATTGAGACTTTGATAAAAACCCCAGATGTCGGAGAAATCACTGCCGAGCTGACCTATAAATTCTTCCGCGCGCCGCACAATATAGAGGTCATCACCGCACTACGTGAAGCTAGGGTGCACTGGGATAATGTTGAGCAGGTCGCCTCAGAAGGGCTGCCACTCGATGGGCAAACGTGGGTCATCACAGGTGCGCTCGATAGCATGGCACGTGACGAAGCCAAAGCCAAACTACAAGCGCTGGGTGCAAAAGTCTCAGGCAGTATCTCGGCAAAAACGACTGCGCTACTGGCAGGTGATAAAGCTGGTTCGAAGCTCACCAAAGCGGAAAAATTGGGTGTGAAAGTGGTGAGTGAGGATGAGTTTTTGGTGTTACTACAACAGTTATAGTAGCTAGAGTGAGAACTTAGTGATGCTATTGCTATATTCTCACTCTAATTTTAAAAATTTACATATATAATAATCGCTAATTTTACATCAAATCTCTAACTAGCCTATTAAATTTAATGGACGGAGTATCTTGGTCTAATAAATATATTACGTCTCGATATTCATCACTTATTTTATATTGTTTCATAGTTGGCTTTTTTGGATCTCTATAGTTTTTTACTACACCTTTTTCTATGAGAGTAGAAAGTAAATTAACGGCGGATAGTTTTTTTCTAACCTGTGCTTGTTTTCTAGGGTAGAAATTACCACGTTCATAAAAAAGCTTAAATACTTTTATTAAATCCGTTGAAATATCTTGTTTTTGATCTTTTTTATGTTCACGTGTTTGGCTGATTAAATGTTGAATTTCTACTAAGTCACAACTAGTGCTAAAAAGTTTTTCTGGAATATTCGTAGATATACCGTCTCGTGGGTCAATATCTTTAAAATATGAATCATAAAACCTAGTTGAGCTATCAAAAGTACATTCCCAGAAATATTCATAATTAATGAAAATACAGTCTTTAAAGATTTTACCGCGGAAATCGAATGTTGGCTTGCTAGAAGAGTTCCCAAAAATATCAATTAGACATAAGCCCTGTATATATCCATTACTTTCGAATATCTTTTCGATGAGATCAGTTCTAGTATTAATGTTGGACTGATTATTGCTCTTCTCTAAAAGAGTTAACAGAAGAGTTACTATTGCGGAAATAAATAAATTCTTATCATTTAAGCTTTCATTATTTATATTATCTATTAGATATAAGCAAAAAATTACTAAGTCGTCATCAAGAACTACTTTTTCTGAAATAGATTTAGCAAAGCTAGTGTCAAATTTTAAATAACCACTAATGATTCTAAAGATATTTTCTTCTATTTCAGGTAAGTCTTTAGTATTAAAAAATTCTGAAACTAAAAGTGATTTAAAGTATATATCAAAAACATCATATCGAAAGTAAAAATTCTCATCTTTATACAAGATTAAGGGATGGCCTTTGATTTTATCTATATATGAATTGTCAATTTCAACATCCATATTTTTATTCTTGAGTACTTGTTTAATATCGGTGATACTTATGCTGTTTTTCTTACTAGAAGCCATACTTATAAATAATTTAATCTGATGGTCTAGGCTCAAACTATCTAGTTTTACAATTTCTCTAGTACATATTTGAGCAACTAATACATCTAAGTGATTCTTTTTATCTAAATACTGACTATTTATCTTATTGTTTATATCTATATCATCATTATCTGACTCAATAAGATAACTAATCATATCTAAAAGGAAGGGGATGTAAGTTTTTTGTTCAGAAATATATCCATCTTCTTTTGTTTCAATCGCTAACTTATTAGCTAACAGCATAGCCTTATTTATTTTCTTTTCTTGAACTAATTTTTTTGAAAAGAATTCTGTTGCTAAATCACTATTAAAAGCTTTTAGAGTTATTTCTGGAAGTAGTATTTTCTTACCAACCTCATTCCAAAAATGATCTCTACAGGTAATTAAAATTTTAGTTCTGTGAAGACCTGATGAATATTCTTCGAATATTGAATTTATAAAAGTTTCTATATCAAATTTATCACCAAGCTTGGCGATAACCTCATCTATCCCATCTAATACGATGACTAGACTACCATTATCGATTGATAGCTTCAGGAGATCTTTACTAAACTTTGAACACTCTAAACTTTCAACTTCCATTAATGCATTGTAAAAATCGAAAACATCACTAATTTTGTTGTCTTGACTATAGTTTCTTGAAAGTTCACTAATTATCTTTTTGGAATCAATAAATAATATTCCTAAACTATTAACTTCATCGTAAACATAGTCTAGAAACTGCTTCGCAAGCGTAGTTTTCCCAATGCCGCCATGACCACTTACAACAAATAGAGGTTCGCTTTCAGTATTAAACCACTCTTTAAGTCTATCGATAGCGGATAGGTCTAAGTTACTGTTGTTATCATTGTCATATAGCCCATTAACATAAACAGGGAGGTTGAATTTTTCGTATGGAAGAATACAATCCTTATATAAATGTTCATATCCAAACTCGTCGATAAAGAAAACATGATTAGTGCCAAAGAGCTTTCTTATATTTTCTTTTCTTCTATCTACGTCTTTAATATTTGGTTTATCTATTAGTATTATAGTTCTGCTAAAATCTAAGATTAAATTATTTTTCTTTATTTCTCCTAATGTTTTCCCTTGATTTGTATTCTCATGTAGATAGATAAATTCTTTTGAGTCTGAGAATCTATCAACTAATTTATATACTTCATATATAATATTTTCTTTCCATTTTTTCACTTTAATTGGAAAATTTTCTGCTAAAGAAAAGCTTGAGTTTTTATCTATATATAGTTGAATAGTTTTTTCTATAGACCTTTCAGATGTTATTACATTTTCATATTCATCTTTTCTATTTTTCAAAAAATCTTTTCTATATTCTTCAAACTCATATTTTAACCCTTCTATTTCAGAAATATCAGCAGTTCTTATTTCATCTGATTTTTGACCTTTTCTGACTAAAACTGCTCCTTCATCTAATGATCTGGTTTTAGTCTGTAATTCTTTTTTTGTTTCAGTTATAAACATTGGGGAGGGTATGTCAAAAACTAAGAGTTCAACACCGTTGTGGTTTACTTTATTTATACTAAAATTTATAAATGCTGGTCGTGTATGTTTTTCTAGCCTTTGAACTAAGTCTTTCTTAAAGCTATCGATATTCCGAAGTTGTTTTATCTTAGAGAAATCTATGTTATATGGTTTTTTTTTCGCTTTCACAAAATCCAAATATTAGATATCTATTTTGACCGACATAACTATGATAGGCATTAGCGAGTGAAATTATATCTTTTAGAAACTCTCCCCATTTAATAGTCATATCTTCACTAGGCGTACTATCATCCCAATACCACTGCCTTTTAAACTCTAATATGGGCGACTCTTCTTTCGCTAGAATCAGTTCAATAACGTCTTGCATTTTGCTTTCCATGAAGTTTAGTAAATATGTCGCATCTTATCATTAATATAACATTTGTTTATAAAAATATTTAATCTCAATATTATTATTAGACTTCAAATATTTGCATCATCAGCTGCTAGCATGCGCTTTAACCTCACCCTTCTTACCATCCGGCTGAATCACGATAGGCAATACCAGTCCTTTCGCAAAGTCATCTGACAGTACATAATCATAGCTACTGGCAGCGACATCAGGCGTGGTATGAATGACAAGCTTCATGTCTTTACTATCAATAATTTCATGTGAGGTATAGCTATCGCTAAGCTGATCGAGCAGCTTTGACAGCGCTTCATTGCTTGCCATACTTATCGTCAGATTGTGCTGCGCGGTGGCATTATCCACATCGAAATATTCCGCATAATCGCGCACATTTTGGCTATCGAGCGCAAACGGATATTTATAATTGGCGGGGTCAGCAGGCTTTTCACCACTGTCTACTAATGACCAGTCTATCGTACCGACTGCTGATTCGCCTTTTGGCGTCGATGAATCTGCTGCTGTCGCCGCTGCCTCAGGGGTTTGGTCAGTAGCATCAACAGAATCGGCAGCGTTATTGCAGCCTGTCAGCGCCCATATACTTGCAATTGCCATCATACTTATTAGACGCTTAGCCATCGAGTTATCCTTTTTATTATTGGTCATGATTAATATGCCCTAGTTTGACAGCTTTCTTTACGGTTCTCTAGCGAAATGGAGGAAACAAGCGCCTGTTGTAAAAATATTGAATATGAAAATATCGAAGCAACTGGCATATTCTTAAAAAATGCGCACAAAAAAACAGCCACCATATGATGACTGTTTATAGTATTGCTCAGTTTAATAATTGTAGGTTTATCATTATTAATGAACGATTAAACCAAAATTATTATCGGCCTATCTGACAGTTTACTTGATATTCTTTACCGTCAGCCCACTTCATGGCAAAGATACCTTTATCGCCTTTCATGTGCCATGCATAGACGACTTCTGAGTTTGATTCGTTGACATAGCTCGCGGTGTCACCTTGGACGCCACCATTTAAGATGATTGGTTGGTCGGCCCAGTTTACTTTAGGTAAGGTCGCGTTTAGCATGACTTGCTTTTTATTAATGGACTGTTTTGCCATGATTTTACTGTCGTCAGTACAGGTATAAGGGGCTGGTGCCATACGATCATAAGCGGCGTTAGTGACACTTTCTGAAGCAGGCGTATTTGATGACTCTGGCGTAGTAGGGACGGTGGTGGCACAAGCGCTCAATAAGGCAAGGGCAGGTAGGGCAGTCGCGAATTTAGTTAAAGTATGCATTGTTTTCTCCAAAAGTAGCTTTTATATAAAGTAACTTTTATATATCGTTATTCGTTTATGGTCATTTATTTGTTCTTAATAATGCGTTAAGCATATGACGTCATAGTAGCGAAAACGTGGTCAAAGCAATGTTAGAAATTGTTTGTTGCCTGTTAGCTTTCTTACTTAACCGATGACTAATGTAATTTCTAATTTTAGTAGGTCGTGAACTAAGCATTAACTGATTTGCAGAACAATTTAATCTTAATAACTTAGATTAGCTCATTGATTAATTTGGTCAATAAAAATCGCCCATCAACGATTAAGCTGATGGGCGATTTTTATTAATAACGAGCGTTGAGCTGTTGCCAACCAAGCTTAGTTTATAACCTTGGTTTGCTAATATAATTATTTTGTTTTGCGCGGTGGCAGACCCGTATGCTGCGTTTGGAAGTTGCCTTTGCTCACTTGCTTCTTGGTGTTTTTTACAGCGCTCGAGCTATTATTGGTGCGCTTCACCGAATCATTACCTAGGCGGCTGTTCTTTTTACGCGCTGATTGATAGCTGTCTTGTGCCGCATCACGACCTTCTAAGCTGGCGTTAAAGGGCGGAATCAAGCAGCCACGGTTTTTGCCAATCAAGTCACTACGTCCCATGTCTTGCAGTGCTTTACGCAATAATACCCAGTTCTTTGGATCATGAAAGCGCAAGAACGCTTTGTGCAATTTTCGCTGCTTGCCCGACTTGACGATATCCATGTCACCTTCACTGCGGCTAATCTTATGCAGCGGATCTTTATGCGTATGATACATGGTGGTCGCCGTTGCCATCGGACTCGGATAGAACGCCTGCACTTGGTCGGCGCGATAGCCATGACTTTTTAGCCAAAGCGCAAGATTCATCATATCTTCGTCTTTTGTGCCCGGATGGGCGGCGATGAAGTAAGGAATCAGATATTGCTCCTTGCCTGCCTCTTGGCTGTACTGCTCAAACATGGCTTTGAATTTATCATAGCTGCCCATGCCCGGCTTCATCATCTTTGATAGCACGCCTTCTTCTGAGTGCTCAGGCGCGATTTTTAGATAACCACCGACATGATGACTGACCAATTCTTTGACATATTCAGGGTCTTTTACTGCCAAGTCATAACGCAAGCCAGAAGCGATAAGGATTTTTTTCACGCCTTTGATATCACGCGCTTTACGGTATAGCTTGGTCAAATTACTGTGATCGGTGATCAGGTTTTCGCAGACGTCAGGATAGACACAAGACGGCTTGCGGCAGTTCTTTTCAATGGTCTCGTCTTTACAGTTTAGACGATACATATTAGCCGTGGGTCCACCAAGATCTGATATCACCCCAGTGAAGTTCGGTGCGGTATCACGAATCGCTTCCACTTCACGCAAGATAGACTCTTCTGAGCGGTTTTGGATAATGCGGCCTTCGTGCTCAGTGATCGAGCAGAAGGTACAACCACCAAAGCAGCCACGCATGATATTGACCGAAAACTTAATCATGTCATAAGCAGGAATGCGCGCGTCGCCATAGCTCGGATGTGGTAGGCGTGCATATGGCAAGTCAAATACGTAATCCATCTCTTCGGTTGAGAGCGGAATCGGTGGTGGATTGAGCCAAACGTCAATAGAGGTGTGTGAGTTGCCAGCGCCGCTACTATGACGCTGCACCAGTGCGCGCGCGTTGCCCGGATTGGTCTCCAAATGTAAGATACGACTCGCATGAGCATAGAGCACAGGGTCAGATTTGACGTGCTCATAATCAGGCAGACGAATCACGGTTTGCTCACGCGGCGGCATTTTAAGTTTATGCTTGCGTGCTGTCATCGGCTTATTAAAGCCACGCATTTGCACGACTTGCGTTTCTTCATCGACTTGATGCGCATTGATAATTTTATTGGTAACTGGTTCAGACACAAAGCCCTGATATTGTGATGACATTGATGACGGCATAGCCTGACCAACAGGAGAGTCCGATGGTTTGTTCTGCTCAATTGAGCAGCTATCAACGTCTTCGGTCATGACGTATGGGTTGATAATCGGATCAACACGGCCGACAGTATCGACATCGTTACTAGCGACTTCGGTCATATCCGCTTGCCAATGGCGGCGCGTCGGGGTCAACAGATAGGACGTACCACGCAATTTGCTCATTTGCTCAAAGCTATAGCCTTTCGACAGACCATGTACCACATCGACGATGGCACGCTCAGCATTACCATACAATAAGACATCGGCACGGGCATCGAGCAATATGCTGCGGCGAACTTTATCTGACCAATAGTCATAGTGGGCGATACGGCGTAAGCTACCTTCGATACCGCCTAAGATAATCGGCACATCAGGATACGCTTCGCGGCAGCGCTGGCTATAGACGATAGCAGCGCGGTCAGGACGCTTATTGGCGACATTGCCTGGAGAGTACGCATCATCGCTACGAATCTTGCGATCAGCGGTATAACGGTTAATCATGCTGTCCATATTGCCCGCCGTCACACCATAAGCATAGACAGGTTTGCCCAGTTCCATAAAGGCATCTTTGCTCTTCCAGTCTGGCTGGGCAATGATACCGACGCGGAAGCCTTGTGCTTCTAATAAGCGGCCGATAATCGCCATGCCAAAGCTTGGATGGTCGACATAGGCATCGCCTGAGATGATGATGACGTCACAAGCGTCCCAGCCCAAATCATCCATTTCTTTACGGCTCATCGGCAGATAAGGCGCAGGCTCGTAGCAGCTCGCCCAGTGTTTGTCGTAGTCGTAAAGTGGCTTGGTGCCTTGTTTAAAGGCGGTGCGGGCGATGGTATCGGCAGACATGGGCAGACCTGTTAATTAAAAAGTGGCACTAAAAATAAGCCGTTATTGTTATTCATTAACAACGGCTCATTTAAAAGCGCTCATTTTAACATGAATCGCACTCATGATGCGACCTATTCTATGATGGGCGATTAATGATAAGTTATTGATAGTGTAAGACAATCTATGAATAAAAAGGCTTTTAGAAACCAACCATCTTTTCGTTCTAAATCATCGTTTATAGTAAGGAATTACTACTCTAATAGCTGGAATGGGAAAGTCACCACATCAAATGCTAGGGCGAAAGGCAATAAAACCAACTTTTGAGCCGTATTCGTACCACTACGAGTGACTTGGTCTTGCTGCGTTTGTGTATGGAAGCTGACCATATAAGGCTTGCTTAAAGCGCGATAATTCGACTGAATTAGGCTTAAATTACTGACTTGTGGATAGATAGCGCCTTTGACAGGGATACTAAAACAAAAGCGCTGAGCGTTCATGCGCAGATCGCTGGCGGAGGTGCATTCGCGGCCACTATTTTGTAAAAAGAACTGATAGTCAGAACGCTTAAATTCATCCTTTAATTTGGCGTAAGACAGCTTCATTTCTCCCTGAAAATACCCATCATTATTGGGCACAGCAAAGCTCATGTCATTATCGACTTGGATGTTCTTTGGCGTCAGATTGGTGAGCAAATTGACCATTTCTGTCCCGCCTTGGGTCAGCACGTAGCTGTTCTTTTCACCGACGATCACCATGGTCGCATTTGGCGTTTTTGGCAATGCTTGCGCAGGACGACCAAAAGCCACGATTTGGTCTTCAGACAACACACTCTTAGTCGTGGTAGTGCTGACACGGTTATTGTCTTCTAACAATGAACTGGTGGCACAGCCTGAGCTGGCGAGCAATGCCGCGAGCGACGCCCCTGTTATCACTGTTTTAAAACTTAATGCTTTTAGTGCTGGATCAGCACTTTCTTCTTTTTTAAGGGCACGGGTATTTTTAGTCATACTACGACTTCCTTGTCTACTGTCAATGGACTATTGAGGTGGCAATTATTGTTTACTGCCAGACTTTCGTTGATATCGTACCTTTTTTAGTAGTAACTTATCTACTTTTAATTAACCCAATAAACCAATGCTTGTTGAGATTGCTAATCAAGCAAAATCTTTGTCCCACTTTTAGTAAAATTCATCACAAATTGGCTTTTAAAGTTGCGTACATTGTTCTCATAGGTGAGCAGACCAGTCGTGAATCGATGATAATCGCTCATATTTCTGGCATTGACCATCAACATAAAATCCGCATCACCGGACACTTCATAGCAGCTCATCACTTGTGGCTGTGCATTCATCAAGCGCTCAAATCGATGTTGCATCGAGGTATTTGAGCGCGCCATCTCTATCATTACCACGGCAGTCAGGCCGTAGCCAACCTTATTTGGATCCACGATAGCGACTTGCTTGGTAATGACGCCATTGCTTACTAATGCTTGGATGCGGCGCTGGGCAGTAGCGATAGACACATGCACGTGTTCTGCCACCGTCTTTAATGGCAAGGTCGCATCATCTTGTAGCAAATTTAAAATCGCTTTATCGATATCATCTAAAATTTGGCTCATTGTATGCTCTCTTCTAAAAAGTATTTTTGTTAAAGATTTTTATAATTATTATCACTATAAGTCAAAATTTAAGAAAATATTTGGTTTTGAGAGTCATAAAAGATAAATTTATTCATAAATAGCTTTATTTGGAGATAATTTATCAATATCGTTCAGTAAAATAGACACCACTAATCAAAGCTTGGCAAACAAAGCCTAGTAATCAAAGCTTAGCCATAATAAATACAGGCTAATAGTGGGTTTTCTAAAATCTATTTACATGTACGGTGTCTTTATGTCTATCTTAATGCTATCTAACGTATTCGCTAATATACTCGCAACGACTGTCTCGCGCTTGCCACTGGCTACAATCTGGACAGCAGGCAGCACACAGCAACGTACGTTAATCATGGGCGTGGCCTTAGCAGTATTGTCGAATTTGTTGTTTGGCGTACTTTATGCTTACAGCAGCTTTTTAGCGCCATTGTCAGGTACGCAAGTCTTTATCTGGCGTATGCTAGCGATGTGGGCGGCACTGATAGGCTATTTGCTAATTAGTGGGCGCTTGGGTTTGCATATTGATAAGTTAAAAGCGCTAGGTACTGTGAAGCAGTGGGCGTGGTTGTTATTGCCAACACCGATATTCCTCAGTCAGTTTTGGTTATTTATGTGGGCACCGGTCAATGGGCAGGGCGTTCAAACCGCAATGGGTTATTTCTTATTCCCACTAATGATGGTTATATTTGGTTGCGTCTTTTTTGGCGAAAAGTTAAGCCGTTTGCAATGGTTGGCGGTTAGCTTTGCCGCATTAGGGGTCGGTAGTGAAATTATTCGTACCCAAAGTGTCTCTTGGGCCACGCTTTGGGTCTGTGGCACGTATCCTATTTATTATATTTTGCGTCGTCTGCAAGGGATTGGCGCGGTGACTGGACTATTGGTTGATTTAACGATATTCGCGCCATTTGCCTTGGTTTATTTATTTTTATTCGCGCCGAGCAGTTTGAGCGTGGTAAGTGGTTCTGGTTTCTTTATGATAATGCTGGCGGGATTGGGTGTACTTAGTGTGCTGGCTATGAAAACCAACGTCGATGCCAGTCAAATGCTCCCCGTGAATGTCTATGGCATGATGAGTTACTTAGAACCAGCATTATTGTTTATACTGGCCATCACCGTCTTGGGCAATCCATTTGAATCAGCAATGATTTATAGCTATGGGCTCATTTGGTTGGGTATTGCTTGTTTGATTAGCCATGGTATTCGTCAACTGCGCCGTGCTCAAAAAGAGTCGAAGATCAATAAAATAGCTCAAGCAATCTGATTTTTAACAATGCAGCTCAGTCTTATCAAAACGCTATTTTTTCAAATAAAAAAGGACGATTCAACAGTACGCTGAATCGTCCTTTTTTTATTAGAGTAAAACTTATTTTTACAGAGTCTTAATCTAAATGCTGTTTAAAGCCGCGCTGCTTATCACGTTCCCAATCACGGTCTTTTAGCGTTTTGCGTTTATCATGTTGCTTTTTACCCAGTGCCAAGCCAATTTGACATTTAACCAGCGAGTTTTTCCAATAACAAGACAACGGTACGCAAGCATAGCCCTTTTGATTGACAGCGCCAAACAGCTTTTCAATCTCGCGGCGATTGAGGAGTAGCTTACGGGTACGAATGCTATCAGGACTCACATGCGTTGAGCTAGATAACAATGGCTGGATATGCGCGCCAAATAAGAAGGCTTCATTATTGCGGAAGATGACATAGGCTTCAGTAATCGTCATTTTACCTGCACGAATGGCTTTGACTTCCCAGCCTTGTAGCGCCAGACCTGCTTCAAAGGTTTCTTCGATGAAGTACTCGTGGCGCGCCTTTTTGTTGGCACAAATTTGATTGTCCGGTTTTCTTGATTTTTTTGACATAATTTCTCCATAAGGGCTGCAAAATATATTGCCCTTGTCTAACAGTCCTCATCCGAACCCTTTAATATGGATTGTCTTTTATTATAAATAATAAGAGGGATGAGTCGAACCGCCTATTGTAGCAAAGCAGTTCACAAAAATGTAATACCAAACCCAAAATATATAGTATAATCCACTTATGACTATACCAATCCATAACCTAGAAGAGCATGACTTTGGCAAACACTCAAAGACCGAGAGTAACCCCAGAGCCCGCCTACGCCTGCTTATCTTATACCAATATAGTATAGGCAAAGCCACTAACGATATTGCCAAAGATCTTTGTATTCACCCTCAAACTGCCAGGCGTACCTTGAAACGATATCATGAACGAGGACTTGAGAGTCTCTATGATCGTCATCGCAAAGGTCGGCATAGTAAACTGGTAGAAGCAGACACAGACGCTTTTAAAGCCATGATAGTCTCTGAACAAGACAAGCGAGCTGGCGGTCGTTTGACCGGTAAAGATATTCAGCAATTGGCTAAAGAACACTACAACGCCCACTATACCGTCAATGGTATCTACGAGCTGCTTAAACGTATTGATATGAGTTGGATAAGTGCTCGTAGTCAGCATCCAAAAGCCGACATACAAGCTCAAGACGCTTTTAAAAAAACTTTATAGCACAGGTTGAGGCGTCCCTACCTACTGAGGTAAGCCTAGATCACGTAGATATATGGTTCCAAGATGAAACTCGAATAGGACAACAGGGGTCATTGACTAGAGTTTGGCATTACCGCGGTGAGCGTCCTCGACTGATCAAGCAGCAGCAGTTTAATTCCGCTTATCTGTTTGGTGCCTTTTGTCCAGCGACAGCAGAGGCGGTAGGTTTAGTATTGCCTTCAGTCAATAAACATACAATGTTATTGCATATGCTTGAGATTAGTAAAGCCGTACCAAAAGGACGCCATGCGGTCGTAGTGATGGACGGTGCATTGTGGCATCAACCAAGCTTGAATCAGGGTAATGTCACTATGCTTAAATTACCGCCTTATTCACCTGAGCTTAATCCCTCTGAGAGAGTATGGCAGTACCTTAAGCAAAATGAGCTATCTAATCGTTGTTATGAAAGTTATGAGGCTATTGTCGAAGCCGCTTGCTTGGCTTGGAATAATCTGCTTAAACAGCCACAGAGGATTCAGTCTTTAACTACTCGTACTTGGGCGCAACTTTAATGATTGGGATTGGTATAAGTCGGCTGTTAGGACAAATGTAGCAGATGAGTATTAAGTTTGGGCAAAATTTGCTAGCATATAGCGTAATATTACCGACTACATTAGCCACGTTATGAGCCATCCTACTGCTGCCAATTCCTCAAAGCTACATACCAAAATTTTATATCCTGGTACCTTTGACCCCATTACTAATGGTCATGTCGACTTAGTCAAGCGAGCAACCAAGCTGTTCGACGAGGTCGTCATTGCCGTTGCTTCAGGCCATCATAAAAAACCGCTATTTAGTTTTGAAGAGCGCGTTACCTTGGTCGAAACCGTATTTGCTGATTTACCGCAAGTATCGGTGATTGGTTTTGAAGGTCTGCTGGTCGATTTTATGCGTGAAAAAAATGCCACTGCTGTTTTGCGTGGTCTACGGGCGATGTCGGATTTTGAATATGAGTTTCAGCTGGCCAATATGAACCGTGAACTTGATGAGAACTTTGAAGCAGTATTTTTGACCCCATCTCAGAACTATTCGTTTATCTCGTCTACCATGATTCGCGAAATTGCCAAGCTTGGCGGCGATGTGACTAAATTTGTTCCTCAGTGTGTGTCGCAAGGCTTTGCTGAGAAACTCAATCTTAAATAGACATAGTATTTATTGACGACTATTCGCTGGAACCGTCAAAACGGCCAGTCTTGATTGTTATCCGTAAAATATAAGGAGCAGTTTATGGCGCTATTAATCACTGATGAATGCATCAACTGTGACGTCTGCGAGCCTGCCTGCCCGAATGAGGCCATCTCAGAAGGCGATGACATCTATGTTATCAACCCCGACCTCTGTACCGAATGCGTTGGCCATTTCGATGAGCCACAATGCGTGGTCATTTGTCCTGTCGACTGTATTCCTCATGATCCTGATCATGTCGAAACCGAAAGCGATTTGATGTCAAAATACAAACGTATCACTGGTCAGTAATGCGTTGCCAATCGTGCCTTTGAGTTAATAGTTATTTTAAAATAAAATCGATACGTTAAAAATCGATACATTAATAGATAGGTGCGATTGGTATAAACTTCCTTTGCTTGCTGTTATCACAGAGGCTACGAAAAACTCATCCCAGTCGCACTGTATTTTTTTTAAAGTAAATCCACTATATAAAAATGCTAAAAACTAGGAATAATATGACGAATACGGATATTCAAATGGTAGTACGCTTTTTTAAAAATAAATGCTTGTCGTTTGAGCGCGTACTATGAGTGTCGATGCTGCTACCAGTGATTTTGATCAACAGCACCTTTGGCATCCCTACGCCAGCCTGCCGCCCACCTATCCAAATATCGTTATTGATCATGCAGAAGGCATTTATATTGTTACGCAAGATGGTACGCGTCTGATTGACGGCATGTCATCTTGGTGGGCGAGTGTCCATGGTTATAATCATCCAACGCTCAATGCCGCGATGATTGAACAATTGGGCAAAATGGCGCATGTCATGTTTGGCGGCTTGACCCATCAGCCAGCGATAGATTTAGGCAAAAAGCTGCTAGCTATTGTACCTGCTGGACTCGATGCGATATTTTATGCCGATAGCGGCAGTATCGCGGTAGAAGTGGCGCTAAAAATGGCATTGCAATATCAAATTGCCACTGCGCGTCCGCAAAAGTGCCAGTTTGCCTCAACGCACTCTGGCTATTATGGCGACACGTGGCATGCGATGAGTGTTTGCGATCCTGTTAATGGCATGCACAGCCTGTATGGTAAACAATTACCGATGCAGCACTTTGTGTCTGCGCCGCCTTTAGGATTTGAGCGCGGGCTAAATCAAACTACACGTGATGAATTAATAGTGTTTTTTGCTAAAAATAGCGATCAACTTGCCGGATTTATCATTGAGCCTATTATTCAAGGCGCAGGCGGTATGCGCTTCTATAGCCCTGAGTATTTACAACTACTGCGTCAGCTGTGTGATGAGCATGACGTGCTGCTCATTGCTGATGAAATCGCGACAGGTTTGGGTCGTAGTGGCAAGCTGTTTGCTTGCGAGCATGCCGATATTAGTCCTGATATTATGACCATTGGCAAAGCACTGACGGGCGGTTATATGACCTTTGCCGCGACTTTATGTACGCGCCATATTGCTGACACCATCAGCCAAAGTGATTATCCAGCCCTGATGCATGGCCCGACCTTTATGGGAAATCCGCTGGCTTGTGCGGTCGCTTCTGCATCGATTGATTTAATTTTGTCCTATGATATCGAAGCTCGTACGGCAAATATGCAAACCGTAATGGAACAACAACTCGCGCCTGCAGCGACGTTAGCTGGCGTTGAAGAAGTACGTTGTTTGGGGGCGGTAGCCGTCATTGAGCTTAATGACGCGGTTAATATGCCAGTATTTCAATCTTTACTTATTGAACACGGCATTTGGGTCAGACCCTTTGGCAAGTTGGTTTATATCATGCCGCCTTATATGACTACTGACACTGAATTAGTAACGTTATGTCAGTCATTGTTAACGGTGGTTCGTGTTTATTTAACAAAGCAAGGTCAACTATGAGCGTGCTATTTATCTCTGGTATCGATACCGATATTGGCAAGACTTACGCTACCGGCATGGTAGCAAAGGCGCTGATGCATCAAGGTGCTAACGTCATCACTCAAAAGTTGGTACAAACAGGCGTTAGCGTCAATTGTGATACTGGTGAGATGAATATTGCCGATGATATTGTCACTCATCGTCAATTGATGAATATGCCGTTGCAGCCTTGTGATTTAGACTTTACCACGTGTCCGTTTCGCTATGAGAAACCTGCGTCACCGCATTTATCTGCTGCGCTTGCTAATGCCGTTCTAGACCCTGAAATCATCACCAAGTTTACGCAGCAATTGCAACAAAGCTACGATATAGTGCTATTAGAAGGCGCAGGCGGATTGCTTGTACCGATCACTGAGCAATTATTAACCTTGGATTATATTGCCACTCAAGGTTATCCGGTCATTTTAGTCACATCAGGGCGGCTTGGTAGTATTAATCATACCTTGCTGAGTTTAGAGGCGATTAAAGCGCGTGGTTTGACGGTACATAGCGTCATTTATAACCATATTCATGACAGTGCTGCCCAGACGGATAAGCAAATAGCTGATAGCACGATTGATTATTTAAAGAACTACTTAGCGCAAAATTATCCAAACACACATTGGTTACAGCTGTCACGCCAAGATAAAGACCAGAAGAATGACAATGATTTAATATTACCGCTGAACTTTCTTTAGATCCTGATTCAAGTCATTTGGTAAAAAAGTGAAATAAACGCAAAAGATATTCCTAGACAGCCATTAGTTTTGCTATACTAGCGCGCTTGGTAGACTAGGCAATCGCCGCTGCACACTGGCAACAGATGCGCAGGGGAGGAAAGTCCGGGCTACATAGGGCAGCGTGCCAGCTAACGGCTGGGCAGGGTAACTTGACGACCAGTGCAGCAGAGAGTAGACCGCCTTTGGCTTATATGAGTATCGCAAGATATCCATGCCATCGGTAAGGGTGAAAGGGTGCGGTAAGAGCGCACCGCGTGAATGGCAACATCTCACGGCATGGTAAACTCCACGCGTAGCAAGACCAAATAGGCATCGGCATGGCGCGGCCCGCGTTCGATGCGGGTAGGTTGCTTGAGCGTATTAGCGATGATACGCCTAGAGGAATGATTGTCCACGACAGAACCCGGCTTATCGGTTTACCAATTTTTTATTGTTCGTTTTTATCGTTAGTGCTATGCATATTTGCTATTAATTTGAATTAAATTCCTATTTTTTGCAGATAAACGATAATTAGGGGTTGACGACAGTCGTCTCTATCGGTATTATACCGAGCCTTAAATGGCGATGTAGCTCAGCTGGTTAGAGCGCATGACTCATAATCGTGAGGTCAAGAGTTCAAGTCTCTTCATCGCCACCATTTATAGTAAGAATAGCAGTACGAAAGAAGCCAATCCTTTGTGATTGGTTTTTTTTTGGCTAAAAAACCCAATGAAGACAATATTCTAAAGTCAGTTAGATAAATAACCGCTTATATTTACTTGCTGTTTTCTTGCTAAATCATAGGTTTATCTGTTTAGACACAGATTAATTCTTGTAACTTATGTCCCGCTTACTTATCATAGGGGCTGTTTTCGGTAAAGTCCTGTAACGCTATGTCTGTACAATTACCTCCTTATCGTCCTATTAAGCACCGTAGTGGACTGAAAGTCATGGGTGCGGCATTCCATGCATTGCTCATGCGTGAGCTGCAAACGCGTTTTGGTGGTTATCGCTTGGGCTATCTATGGGCGCCGCTAGAAGTTATTTTTCAAATTCTTATATTTTTGGTTATTTTTGGTGCTATTCGTGAGCGTTTAGTGCCAGGAATGGATTTTTCTTTGTTCTTAGTAGCAGGGATGGTTCCATTTCGTATGTTTCAAAAAATAGCAACAAGGGCATTAGGGGCTGTTGAAGCGAATAAAGGCTTGTTGATGTATCGCTCAATCAAACACATCGATGTAATTATTGCCCGCTCATTTTTAGAGTTAATCATTTATTTTTTTACTTCGATACTACTATTAGTTGGTTTGGCCTTTTTTAATATCTATGCCAACTTAGAAAACCTGCATATTGTATTGTTTTGCTGGATTACTTTGTTCATGTTTAGCTTTGGCATCGCTTTGATTATGATGGTAATAGGGTATTATGGTGGCGAAATTAGTAAAGTAGTGACAATATTTTTTACGATACTTTACTTTACCTCAGGTATTATTTTCCCTATTCACATAGTTCCAGAGCCTTATTTTAGTTACTTATTATATAATCCTCTGATCCATAATATTGAGCTCATAAGACATGCTTTCGCTCCCAATTATCCAGCCTATCATATTGATATAGGGTATTTTTTGAAGTGGATGATCGGTGTTAATTTTTTTGGCCTTTTACTTTATAAATTTACAGAAAGAGATATGCTGCGTTCTCGTTAAGTAGCTAACTTTCTCCTTAGTATTATTGATAGTCATTCAAAAATATAGGTAGATAAATGATCGAGATCAAAAATATTTCCAAATCATTTATGACTAAGCAAGGTCGGCATTATTTATTTAAAGATTTAAACCTGACCATCGGTGATAAAAAAAATGTAGGTTTACTTGGTCGAAATGGTGCGGGTAAATCAACGTTGCTGCGGATTATTTGTGGTCTTGATGAGCCGGATAGTGGTGAAATTATTACCGATTCCACTATTTCTTGGCCAGTTGGTGTAGCAGGTGGATTCCAAGGTAGCTTGACGGGCCGTCAAAACGTGCGTTTTGTTTGTCGTCTTTACTCAAGCGGACCCTATATCGATGAAAAAATTCGTTTTGTCGAAGAATTTGCTGACATTGGTAATTATTTTGATATGCCAGTAAAAAGCTATTCTTCAGGTATGAAAGCACGCTTAACCTTTGGTTTAAGCTTAGCCTTTGATTTTGATTATTATATGCTTGATGAAGCTGGTGCGGTTGGTGACGCCGCTTTTCGTAAGCGTAGTGAAGAGATTTTAGCAGCGCGCCGTCAGCAAGCCGGGTTTTTAATTGTATCGCATAACATCGGTGATATTAAGCGTAATTGCGATATTGGTATTGTGCTAATGGATCAAACAGCACACGTCTTTGATGACACAACAGAAGCGATTGAGGTTTATGAAAAGCATGTCCACAAAGCGAAAAAATAAGATAATTGACTTCTCGCTGTTCATTGGCTTGGTGATCCTCCCTTGGGTGTTGGTGATCTTTTATGTCATGACCCTTGCACATCCGCGCTTTATTTCGACAGCTGATGTGGTCGTGAAACAAGTGAGCGAATCTAGCGTACCTTCTGGTGGCGGTCTATCGGCCTTGTTAGGTGTGAATAGCACCAGTAAAGAAGATGCAACCTATCTGACTGAATATATATTGTCCAATGATATGGTGAAGCGCCTTGATAATAAGTTTAAGTTCCGCGAAGCTTATTATGTGGATGGTTCGGATCCTATTTACGAGATTGATCCTGATGCGTCGCAAGAAGATTTACTCGAATATTTTAAAAGTCGGGTTCATATCAATCTTGACGAACAAAGCTATGTATTGTCAGTATCGACAGAAGCCTTTGATTCAGACTACGCTTTTGAGCTTAACAAAGCGATTTTGAGTGAGTCTGAACAGTTTGTAAACCGCATTTCACAAGAGGTCGCGCGTGATCAACTGGTGTTTGCCGAGACGCAACTCGATGAATCACAGGATCGCTTGAATGATGCCAAAGAACAGTTGCTCAATTATCAAAATGAAAACGAAATTTATGACCCGCAGGCCAATGCCCAAATTGTTAATCAACTGATTGGTAGCCTACAAGCGCAGCTTAGCTCATTACGCACTGAAGAGCGACAATTGCTAAGCTATTTGAACCCAGATGCGCCGCAAGTGGTGTCGTTAAGAAGTCAAATCAAGGCAGTTGAAGAGCAGATTGCTCAAGAACAAACCAAACTAACCTCACCAAATACGACCAAATTGAACCGTCAAGCTGTACAGTTTGAGACGATTAAAGCGGATGTTGAGTTCGCCACTGAGTTATATAAGTTGTCACTATCATCGCTTGAAAAGGCCCGCTTAGAAGCCTTTAAAAAAATGAAAAACTTGATTGTAATCTCAACCCCTTATGAGGCTGAAGAAGCATCCTATCCGCGTCATATTTATATTATTTGGACATCGCTGGCATTGCTTTTGATGCTTTATGGCTTTGTACGTCTAGTAATGGCAGTGGTTCGTGACCATCGCAGCTAACTTTGGATTGTCTTACAGGGTAAGTTTTAAAATTTTTACCCTGTAAAAAGCTAAAGATTTGATGCGCTTGGCAATCGCGAACGATTTGCCAAACCAAATACCAGTAATGATCGATAGATCTGCAAAGGAATACAACGCATGAACATGAAACCACGTCCTATCGTGACCATGATTAAGGTAATCAGCTTGACGATGGCTGCGACCAGCATCTCGGCAATAGCAGCAACCAGTTATGCGGATCAAATAGCAGGGTCTAGCTTTGGTACTAGTAGCAATAGCATGAGTCAAGACCAAAACCGCAGTAACATTAATGTCTCAACGCAAGCTTTCTCTGGTGGAGTTCCGGGTCAAGCAACAACGCAAGAAGCCGTCAATGCAGCAAGCTTACCGAGTCAGTCAGTGATCAATACCACGCGCCCTTACCAAGATATCGACACTCAAGATATGATGTTTGGGGAGCAGCTATTTCGCGGTGCGTTTTCGACGACTTCTGGTTCTACCTTTAACGACAGCTATGTGATTAATCCTGGTGATAATGTACAAGTACGAATGTGGGGCGCCTATCAATATGCCGCGACCACGACTGTAGATCCGCAAGGTAATATTTTCTTACCGAATGTTGGTCCAGTCCGTATCTCTGGTGTGCAAAATGGCAGTCTACAAAACGTGGTCAAAAGTGCGGTCAGTCGTATTTATCGCTCGAACGTCGGCGTTTATGCGTCATTAGAGCAAGCACAGCCAGTGAAAGTTTTCGTGACTGGCTTTGTCAAACAACCCGGTTATTATGGTGGGCTTGCAGCAGATTCAGTATTGTCCTATTTAGACCGTGCGGGCGGCGTTGATCCAACCCGCGGCAGTTATATTGATATCCAAATCAAACGTAATGGTCAGATGTTGCAGCAAGTCAATTTATATGATTTTTTATTGGCGGGTAAATTACAGTCATTTGCATTCCGTGATGGTGACGTCATTACTGTTGCCCCACAGAAAAAAACCTTTCAAGTGGGCGGGGAAGTTCAGAACGAATACACCTTTGAGTTTGATGTAAACGACTTAACCATCGGTGATGTACTGCAAGTTGCTAGTCCCGCAGCTAAAGCTACCAACGTTAGCATCACTCGCAGTGCAGGACGCGCGCAAACCGCAGAATATTACTCCCTTGCAGAAGCGCAGAATGTTCCTGTCTATAATGGCGATCAGATGGTGGTTACCTCAGATCGTTATGCCGGCACCATCGCCGTACAAGTTAAAGGCGCTCATACGGGTAATGGTGCCATGGTTGTACCTTATGGTGCTCGTCTAAAAGACATCGTCCCCCAGTTGCAACCAAGCCCATTGGCGAAGCTGACGCATTTAACGATTTATCGTGAGTCTGTTGCTGAACAGCAAAAACGCATGATTAACGAATCGCTGGATCGTTTGGAAGAATTGACGCTTGCCAGTCAATCGACAACGCGTGAAGAGGCGGCATTGCGTCAAGACGATGCCAATTTGGTCAAGCAGTTTGTCGCCAAAGCCCGTAATGTTAAAACCACTGGTCAAATCGTCGTCGTACCGAATTCATGGCAGGATATTATCCTACAGCAAGGCGATATCATTGAGATACCCGCGCAAACCTCTGTGATTACGGTCAATGGTCAAGTACGAGCACAAGGCGCGCTTACCTTTAATCCAGATTATACGGTTGGTGACTATATTGCCAACTCAGGTGGCTTCACTGATAACGCTGATGCTAAAGATATTTTAGTTGTTCATCAAAATGGGGCAAACGAAGTGGTCAATACCGCTTATCGTATCCAGCAAGGTGATGAAATCATGGTATTGCCGAAAGTCAAAACCAAGCGTGTAGAAATTGCCCGTGGCTTGTCGCAAATACTTTATCAATTAGCCATTGCGGCCAAAGTTGTCCTAGATCTATAGTCAACCCTATATAACTTGAATAAGGTAGAGAAAATGGCAAAAAGTGTGACAAATAAGGATAAGATGCCGCTGGCGTTACCCTTTATTGACGCACTTTTTTTGCCATCAATGAAATCTAATTTATTGCCATCTAATTTATCAAAACCTGAATGGTTGGAGTCTACTGCGCCAAAACGTCTGGCGGTAGTCGGTAAAGGAATGCGCCGTAATAACCTTCTACTGTCAGACGTCTTACGAGCAGAGCTACAGCGTTGGTATCCTTGGTCAGCTTTGCAACAGCGCTTTAACGTAGGGCCTAAAACCCCTCATGCTTTTATCGGTTGGGGTCATAAAAAAAGCTATCAACGAGCAAAGCGCGCCGCCAACCGGCAAGGGCTGCCGACATTAAGTATTGAAGATGGCTTCTTACGTTCGCTAGATTCTGGGCTTAGTAGCCGCTATGGATTAAGTGTGGTTATTGATGATATCGGTATCTACTTTGATTCGACGCAGCGCTCACGCCTTGAACAGCTAATTATTCAACGTGCTCATGATTATTCAAGTGCGCATGACTTATTGTCAGACAACAAGCGCGCGCAAGCCTTAATGGCGCGTATTTGCAACGCTAAATTAAGCAAATACAATGCAGTGATTGCAAGTCCCTCATTAGATGACTTGGTGACCGAGAAAAATTCTAATATAGCGCCCACTGCTCCAAAAACGCATGTGTTGTTAATTGATCAAGTCGTTGGTGATGCCTCTATCAAAGGCGCGGGTGCTGATGGTAAGCAGTTCAAGCGCATGTTAAAAGCTGCTTGCCGTAATCACCCTCATGCCCATATTTGGATCAAAGCCCATCCTGCAGCAAAATCAGGATACCTGACCCGTTTAAAACGACCTAAAAACGTTCGACTGTTAACCCAAGCGCTTAACCCTATCGAGCTGTTGACGCAAGTTAGCGATGTTTATACCGTTAGCTCGCACATGGGTTTTGAGGCATTAATGCTCGGCAAAACAGTACATTGCTTTGGCGTTAATTGGTATAGTGGTTGGGGTTTGACCGATGATAGCGGTGCACCAAAGCGCTTGCTTAAAGTAGTAAAGAAGCGCCGTCAAGCGTTTGCTATTGCCATGACACCGCTTGAAAAATCAACAGAATCAGGGCGACTTTCTAAGTTACTGACAAAACCGTGGAAAAGACCTGAGCATCTGCCTAACCAGCGAAGAAAGCAATCTTCTAATAACCTTAGGGTTACGTTAGAAACCTTATTTTATAGTGCTTATATCGATTATAGTTCCTATGTAGATCCAGCTACCAAGCAAGCTTGCGAGATTGATAGCGCCATTGAGTGGTTAATCACCAATCGCTATTGGCAAGGACGACTTGAGGGTAATTTAACGGTATACGAGTTTAGCCGTTGGAAGCTGCCCTTTGTGAAAGCTTTTGTCAATCTACCTCGTACCAATTTGTTTGTAAAACCCAAGCCACGCCTCAAAAATTTACTGCATCCTGATCACTTACGGGTTAATTATCAGCAGCCGCTACTGGTATGGGGTCTAGCCAAGCGCCAGCAAGTACAAAAGAAACGACAAAGTAAATTGGTTGGGCAACGCTCAGATATCACAGCTATTTACTGTATGGAAGATGGGTTTATTCGCTCAAACGGTTTGGGAGCTACCTTATTGGCACCGTTGTCTGTGGTTATAGACAAGCAAGGTATCTATTATGATGCAACGCAGCCATCAGATTTGGAAACGCTATTGCGTTACTGTGAGGCCTTGACGCCAAAGCAGTGTGCACGAGTAGAGTCGCTGCGAGACAAGCTGCTGACTCAGCGGGTAAGCAAGTACAATGTGGGCAGTCATACGCCTGATTCTGATAGCAATGCTGATGGTCAGTGGAGGCAGGCCTCAATAGCATCTGGAAAATCGCGAATTCTTATTGTCGGGCAAGTAGAAGACGACTTGTCGGTGCAATATTGTGGTTCAACGATTAAAACCAACAGTGGCTTGATTGCGCGTGTACGCCAAGACAATCCTGATGCTTATCTGATTTATAAGCCGCATCCAGATGTTGAGGCAGGGTTACGCGCAGGAAAGGTAGCGGCCGCGCATCTGAAACAGGTACAAGCGGTCGCTTATGATACCGCAATGCCGGACTGTTTAGACAGTGTTGATGAGGTGCATACTATTAGCTCATTGACAGGTTTTGAAGCCTTGCTTCGTGGTTTAGACGTCACTTGTTACGGCTTACCGTTTTATGCCGGTTGGGGTTTAACGACAGATATTGATGCCCAACTATCACCAAAAGCGGACTATTTAAAGAGACGAAAACGACAGACGTCGTTGACGCTTGAACAACTGCTACACTGTACGTTAATAGACTACCCTTTGTATCGCCTTCCTAATGGCTATGGACTGGCGCAAGTCGAGCAAGTGATTGACTATTTGTACCCGCCGAAAAATAAGGATTTTGCCGTGAAGCAAAACCAGATAAATAATGCTTCGATGAAGACAAGTGTCACGTCAAAAATGCCTTTATCTCTAAGCAGCCAGATACCTAGCCAGTTTAAGCGCCGTGCTGCCACGTATTTTATGCAGCAGCGCCATCAATGGCAGCAGCGCTTACGTAAATCATCTCGTTAATAAACGCCAAGTACCTCTTATAAATCCATTGCGACAAGCAAGGGTTTTTTCGGTATAATTGTTTGTCATTTAGGGTTATTTACTCAATCCCTTTGCCTCTCTTTTGTCTGTCTATTCTTCAATCAATGGTAATCTAATACTATGGCAGCTTCGATGTCTCATTTGCTTACTCATCGACACGTCTTGCTGTTACAGGGAAAGATGGGCGGCTTTTTCAATCGCTTTTCTACATTTTTGCAGACTCAAAATATTCAAGTAAGTAAAATCAACTTTAATGCCGGTGATGCGTTTTTTTATAGCCATCCTAATACACATGAGTACACAGGTACTTTGGCGCAGTTTTCGTCTTGGCTACAGGCCTTTATTAGCGAGCATAATATTGATGCGATTGTGTGTTTTGGTGACTGCCGCCCGCATCATACACAAGCGTCGTGCATCAGTGAAAAGTTAGGCACTTCATTTTTTGTGTTCGAAGAAGGCTATTTGCGACCCGATTATATTACCTTGCAGGAGTACGGTATTAATGGTAATTCGCGGTTAAAAATTGCCGATATTAAAGCGTTGAATAAAGCCAATGATAAGCCGTTATATACGCACAATCGCTTTTATCGCTTGAGTATCGCCGCCATCGTTTACTACATTATTGCTTGGCTATACAAGAGTCGCTATCCCCATTATTCGCATTACCGAGGTATGACAGCGTGGCAAGAGGCAATAGCATGGTTAAAAGCGCCATGGCGTAAGCTGCGCGGCTATGTACCTGACAAACAACTACAAAAGAGACTGACCAAACAAGAAAGTGATAATTACTTCTTGATTAGCCTACAAGTACACAATGACTCGCAGATTACTCATCACAGTGATTATCGTGATGTGGTGCAGTTCATTGACGAAGCCATCGCAAGCTTTGCAGGTCATGCTCATGAGGCGCATTTATTGGTATTTAAGCACCATCCGTTAGATCGCGGTCATCGAGATTATCGAGAATTGGTCTGCAGTTTGGCTGCGCGCTATCAGGTCAGTCATCGCGTTTTTTATGGCTGCGATATGCATCTGCCAACCTTGATGAAGCATAGTATTGGTATGGTGACGATTAATAGTACGACAGGGCTACAGTCGGTATATCATAAAAAACCTACCAAGGTTATGGGTCGCGCGATTTACGACACCCCAAAACTGACAGACCCAAAGCCGCTTGATGATTTTTGGCAGCATCCCAAAAGCCCAGATAATGAGTTTTATTTAAGGTTTCGTGAATATCTGATTGAACAGACGCAAATCAATGGCGCTTTTTATGGCAAATCACCCTGGATGTATAAGTATTTAAAGCCAACGGATGCCACTAGCATAAGTTCTGATACCGCTAAATAACTTATCAGACAGAGCCAGCCAATGATGTCTTGGTTAAATTAAAGCCATTAATATTGCGTTGTAAAATGTTAATCTAAGCACTTATTTAATCGTTAACACTACTCAGTCGTTAATGTCAGTAGCCATTCCAATCCCTGCTAATAAAATCGCCTTACTTTACAGTGGAAAACTGCTAGAATACCTGCATACATCGGTACGCTTTAGCAATGGCTATTATTACCATTGTGCGAACCGATCATTACTCCAACATCCATTATTTAGTAGGCGCTTTGTGACTGCATTAGCCAATATTCGTAACTTTTCTATTATTGCCCACATTGATCATGGCAAATCGACCCTTGCCGATCGTTTTATTCAGATGTGTGGCGCGCTGCAAGATCGCGAGATGCAGGCACAAGTCCTTGATTCCATGGATATTGAGCGTGAGCGCGGTATCACGATTAAAGCACAGTCGGTGACGCTGTATTATGATCATCCAAACGGTGAGCGTTATCAGCTAAACTTTATTGATACCCCGGGTCACGTCGATTTCTCTTATGAAGTCTCACGCTCACTAGCGGCTTGTGAAGGCGCACTATTGGTTGTAGATGCGGCTCAGGGCGTCGAAGCACAATCGGTCGCCAACTGTTATACCGCAGTGGATCAAGGTTTAGAGGTGATGGCAGTCTTAAATAAGATTGATCTACCACAAGTTGAGCCTGAGCGTGTCATTCAAGAGATTGAAGATATCATTGGCATCGATGCCGTTGATGCGCCGCGCGTGTCGGCGAAATCAGGTCTTGGCGTTGATAAGTTACTTGAGGCATTGGTTGAGTTTATTCCTGCGCCAACGGGTGACCGTGACGCACCGCTACAAGCGTTAATTATCGATTCATGGTTTGATAATTATTTGGGCGTCGTATCACTAGTACGTGTCCGCCAAGGTACCATAAAAAAAGGTGACAAACTTTATATTAAATCGACCAAAGATGCGCATTTGGTCGGATCCATTGGTGTATTTACCCCAAAACCATTAGATACAGGTATCTTACAAGCGGGTGAAGTTGGCTTTATTATTGCGGGTATCAAGGATATTGCTGGCGCGCCAGTGGGTGATACGATTACGCATGCCAGTACGCCAGATGTTGATCGTATTCCTGGATTTAAACAGATTACCCCGCAAGTATATGCCGGTATGTTCCCTGTTGAATCGACTGATTTTGAAAAGTTCCGTGAAGCGCTGCAAAAATTACAAATTAATGATGCGTCATTGTTTTTTGAGCCAGACACTTCTGATGCACTAGGTTTTGGTTTTCGTTGTGGCTTCCTCGGCATGCTGCATATGGAGATTATCCAAGAGCGTTTAGAGCGCGAATATGACTTGGATTTGATTACCACTGCGCCGTCAGTTATCTACGAGATTGTAAAAAAAGATGGCAGTATTATTTACGTTGATAACCCATCAAGATTGCCCGAACCGAATAATATCGAAGAGTTCCGTGAGCCGATTGCCCGCTGTCAGATTTTAGTACCGCAGGATTATCTCGGTAACGTGATGACGCTTTGTATTGAGCGCCGCGGGGTACAGGTAGATATGCGCTTTATGGGTCGTCAAGTACAGCTGATCTTTGATATTCCGATGGGGGAGGTGGTCATGGACTTCTTTGACCGTCTAAAATCAGTATCGCGTGGTTTTGCGTCACTTGATTATAATTTTGAGCGTTATCAAGTGGATAAATTGGTTAAGGTAGATGTATTAATCAATGGTGAGAAAGTCGATGCGCTTGCCATGATTGTGCACGAAACCCAATCGCGTTACCGTGGTAATGCGCTCGTTGGTAAGATGAAAGAGCTGATCCCACGTCAGATGTTTGATGTCGCCATTCAAGCGGCAATTGGTAGCCAGATTATCGGACGTAGTACCGTAAAAGCCATGCGTAAAGACGTCTTGGCTAAATGTTATGGCGGTGATGTGTCGCGTAAGAAAAAGCTGCTCTCAAAACAGAAAGCCGGTAAAAAACGCATGAAGCAAGTGGGTAATGTCGAGATTCCACAAGAAGCCTTCTTAGCGGTACTGCAGGTAGATTAGATTATTAATAGACGAATATCATGGCTGGTTTTACCGATATCATCGTTGGATAAGTAGCTCGCTAATAGGCAATTAAGTATGGATTTTGATTTTAATTTGATTTTAGTGCCATTAACTATTGGCTTGGGTATTATTTGGCTATTGGATAAGCTGGCGCTAAAACAGCGTAAAACACGTGGCCGCGGCCAAGAGAGCTTACTGGTACGTTGGGCCTATGATTTTTTCCCCGTATTGGCAGTAGTATTAATAGTTCGCTCATTTTTAATTGAGCCTTTTAATATTCCGTCCTCATCCATGGTACCAACTTTATATACTGGCGATTTTATTGCCGTCAATAAATATGCTTATGGAGTGCGCCTGCCGCTGACTTACAATAAGGTATTGGATACTGGCGAGCCGGAACATGGCGACGTGGCGGTCTTTCGCTACCCTGAAAACCCTAGTATTTATTATATCAAACGTGTCATTGGCTTGCCGGGTGACACAGTCAGCTATGATCAAGGTACGCTTGCTATCAATGATGTGCCTGTAACAACCAAATCTATTGATTTTGATGCCAATGCTGAGCTAACTGCACAGCTGTACCCTGCCGGACAAGTTGCCCCAGGACAAGTGCTGACGGAAGAAAATGCGGCAGCAATGGGTCAGCAAGAAGAGGGTGAAGCGCAGTATTTTCAAGAAACGCAGGGTGAGCATGAGCATCTCGTTCGTTACTTGAAAGGCATGAATAGCTCACAGTATGCGCCCTTTTTGCAGCAACAAGCACCAGAAGTGGTTAGCTCAGAGGGTAACGAGTGGCGTATTAAAGTTCCTGAAGGTAATTATTTTGTGATGGGTGATAACCGTGATCGCAGTGCCGACGGCCGTTTTTGGGGCTTTGTCCCTGATGAAAACCTAGCAGGCAAGGCTGTTTATATTTGGATGCATAAGCCACCAGGTCTCAATTTGCCCACCTTTGCACGTAACAGCGCTATTGATTAAAGTTCTGAAGCGATTAAATTTATAAAGTGATTAAATTTATAAAGCAATAGCGGCTTGATGCGTCGGTCGTAGGCTGACTTATCAATAATAGTTTCGTGCTAATATTATGATTATCGATTGAATTGAGGGCATGCTGTAGTTAAGTGCTCAATAATAATATAATAATTTACCCGTTGAGAGGTGTTATGGTGCAGCAGTTATCTGGTTTGTCGACCCAGCGCGGAGCTAGTGTGACTAGCATTGTTTTATTCATCATTGTTCTCGGTATTGCCGTCAAATTGATAATTGCTATTGTACCGGCACAGATTGGTGATTATCAGCTGACCAAGCTTTTAGGAATGGAGCTTAAAGAAGCCAATGACAAAGGTGAGACGGCCAAGCAATTCGTCGAGCGTGTGAATCGGCAGCTATCTATCAATGCTGATTATGATACCAATGCAGAAGAGGTGTTTACTTTCACCAACAAAAAAACCGGTCAGTTGGCTATTTATAAGAAATATGAAGAAACCAACAACCTTTTCGGTAACGTCGATATTGTCAATCGCTTTGAAGGTGACATTGACGCAACCGTGACAGAGTAACCTGAATAGGCAGAGTGCTTATCTGTTATTTATTTAGCAAAAATTATTTACTTTTATATTTTTTAATAGCGATTAGTTATTAACTAATCACTATTAACCAGTCATTATTGACCAATTACTTCAGTAAAACAAAAGGGATAACCACAAGCCTCGCATGAAACCAACTTCGCAGCACTCTCAGGCGCTTCCTACCTCCCAAACAAATGACCCGTCTGTTGACACGCTTATTGTTAGCTCAGAATTCATCCAACGCCTAGCGATATTAACGCGCAAACTGGGTTATGTGTTTAATAACCTTACGCTTCCCAAGCTGGCACTGACTCATCGCTCGTTCGATAGCAAAAAAAACTACGAACGTTTAGAGTTTTTGGGCGATGCGCTATTGGGTATGATTGTGGGTGAGGCTTTATACCATCGTTATCCCAGTCAAAACGAAGGGCGATTGACGCGTATGCGTGCCACCTTAGTACGTCAAGAGTCACTGGTCATCATTGCTCAAAACTTAGAGCTTTCCAACCACCTCATATTAGGGGTAGGTGAGCGCAAGGGTGGCGGTCGTAATCGCGCCTCTATACTAGCCGATGCTGTAGAGTCGCTGATTGGCGCTATCTATCTAGACAGTCAGGATATGACTATTACTCGTGATTGCGTGCTCTCATGGTATGGCGATCTGATCGATAATGTCAACGACCAAAAAGCCCTAAAAGATGCTAAGAGCCGCTTGCAAGAATGGCTGCAATCTAAACAATTCGATTTGCCACATTATGAGCTGATGGAAACGCGTGGCAATGCACCACACCAAATTTTTGTGGTGCGCTGTCAGGTAAATATTAGTAATTGTCCTGATATTACTGAATCGGGTGAGAGTCGCCGTATTGCTGAGCAAAAAGCAGCAGAGCTAATGATTAACCAGCTACATAAACTGCCAAGCTTGCCAAAAACTCGCTCATAATCTAAATCTTAAAGCCATATTTTATAAAACAATAAATTTACATTTTTTTAAGTAAGGGTTATTTTTAAATAATACTTATTTTAAAACCGCAAATATCTCAAGCCAAGCATGGTGCTGCTATCTTATTTACTACTACTTTATTGTAGATAGCAGTAGAACTGCTGAGCTAATGATAAACCCCACAGGATAAATCTATGAGCAATCGTACTGACTTGCCATCAAATAATGAAGATAATACCGACGCTATGACCCAAAAAACAGACGTAAAACCAACGCCAGAAATCGCTGAATCAAAAAGTGCTGAATTAAATTCCGAGCACTCAGAAAACAACGATGCAGAAAACAACGATGCAGAAAATGATATGGCCATCGAAGAGTTTTTTTCGCCAAATAATAATGCGCGTATGGCTGAGGATTTTAAAGCAGGTTATGTGGCAATCGTTGGACGTCCAAACGTGGGTAAGTCAACCTTGATGAACCATTTATTGGGTCAGAAGTTATCTATTACGTCACGTAAACCGCAAACGACCCGTCATCGTATCCACGGTATTTTGTCCAATCATGAAATGCAAGCGGTGTTCGTTGATACGCCAGGTATTCATCGTAATGAAGTGCGAGCTATCAATGAGCGTATGAATAAGGCTGCCGTATCGGCACTGGTTGATGTCGATTTAGTTCTGTTTGTCGTCGACTCAGATCAGTGGCGTGACGATGATTTACTGGTTTTACAAAAGCTTGGCGATACTAATCTAACAGTAGTTTTAGTGATTAATAAAGCGGATACCTTAAAAGACAAAGGCAGCGTTTTACCATTAATCGAAACCTTTAGTGATAGCTTTGATTTCGCTGATATCGTTCCAGTTTCTGCATTAAAAAATCAAAACTTAGATCGTCTGCAAGAAGTTATTGCTTCGCATCTGCCTATTGCTGCGCCTATCTATGACACTGAGCAAATTACCGATCGTTCAGAGCGTTTCTTAGCCAGTGAAATTATCCGTGAAAAAATCATGCGCAGCGCGGGTGATGAAGTACCCTATGACTTAACGGTACAGATTGATGGCTTCAAAGACGAACCTGCGCATACCGATCCAAAGACGGGCCGCCCACGTAAAGCTTGTACCTTTATCGATGCGACGATCTACGTCGAGCGTAGTGGTCAAAAGGCAATTGTCATCGGTGATAAAGGTCAACGTATTAAACAAGTGGGTATGGATGCACGTAAGGATATGGAGCAGCTGTTTGATAAAAAAATCATGCTAACGCTTTGGGTAAAAGTGAAACGTGGTTGGTCTGATGACGAACGTGCATTGACCAGCTTGGGCTATTAACAGTGATTTAAGAATAACATCTTTGAGTGCATTTTATGATCAGCGCTGAGGTAATGATAAATGCGTAATGAAGCATTGATTGGTTATTTGTTACATCAGCGCCCTTACCAAGAAAAACGCGCTTTATATTACCTATTCTCTCAGCAGCATGGGGTCATACATGGTATTGGTAAAAAAGGCGCGCCCTTATTTATGCCCTTGCAATTGTTTGCTACGGGTAAGCGGGATTTAAAGACATTCAGCCAGATTAATATCGCACCTCAGTACGTCGTACAAACAGATGTGCTTCTAGAAGACGCTACCGCGAAAACACTCACAGCCATTCCTTACGAAAACATCACTGGTCAACAGCAATACGCTGCCTTGTATCTAAATGAGATACTCTGGCGCTTATTGCCCACTGAAGATCCGATGCCAATCTTATGGCAGCATTATCAAGACAGTTTAGATAGGCTTAAACAGCCCTTGTCTGCTAATGAGCTGCGCTTGTGTTTGCGGCAATTTGAACAGTATCTATTTAACGAGTTGGGTTTTGCCCTGACGTTAACGCATGACAATGTTCAAGATAGCATTGAGCCTTACAGTGTCTATCGGTTCTTACCTGATGTCGGTTTGGTCCCCATTGTACAAGCTGAGTTTTTAGACAGTGCTAGCCTAGGGCGAACGGTTTTTGAGGGCAACGAGATAGTGCTGATGGTAGAGCAGGGAATAAGTGATGTCACACTTAATGCTTGGTCGCGTTTACATCGGCAACTGATTGACCATCTCTTAGATTATCAGCCGCTTCAAAGTCGCTTGCTTTGGCAACAGCAACAGCGTTATCAGTTATAGCTTAAACCTCAAATCTCAAAGCATGTTAGGGTGTGTCCTCATTTTAAAAATGGTCATAAAAATGAGATAAATTGAAGTCAAATGAGGAAAGTAGCGCAAATAATATCGGGATATTAATCAGCTATTTGACGATGTTTGGCAAAATTTAGCCATTTTTAGCCCATTTAGATACAATCGCTTGAATTGAGGACACGCCCTAGTCACCACAATCAGTAGGATGACTGTCATTAGGTTTGAAACTAATATTAGCGCCTTGACTGAATGATATTTGATACATCGCCTGACTGTATACTGAGCTTGGACAATACTTAAAGTGGCCAAAATGTCCGCGTGGCTTGCCGCTATCGCCATAGAATCTGACGTAACGACGTCTTCCTGCACGCAGATGTAGGGTGCCATATTTAGGGTTTAGGGTTTGTTCTTGTAATAAGTCATCTGTGCCGCTATCGAAATGCTGATTATCGTTGTTATCTACGAATAGCAACAAGGTTTTATTGCTGTTCTTATCGCAGCGACCATTGCTATCTGACAAACATACCAATATATTTTGACGGCGAATAAGACTCTCTACTTTCGCGAGCTTTAGCGTATCTGTTAAGCCATGCCTGATACGTTTGGCTTCCATGCTTGCTAATTGCGTCAAAATAGCTGGCGCAGCAATCGTTGTGATAATCGCGAGTATTGCAACGGTGACAATCAGCTCTACCAGCGTAAAACCATTTTGACTTGAAAGTTTATAAGCGTGTTTATCGTCGGTGACATTCTGATTTAGAATCGTTTGTTTATGATTTATAGAAGAGATTTGAGACGTATAAATAAATATGATTGTACGGGCAAGCTTATTCTTAGCTAAGAGCAACTTAAGTAAAATAAATACAGATAGTTGTTGGCAATTTGACGATATTATATGTAATATAGCCATACGAGTATTACCTGTAACAAATTATGTATTTGATGCTATATTGATATGCCTATGATCACTATCACTCATTCTTGTCCGTAAACATGCAAGTTAATAACATTTAAGTTTTTGAGATAATCATCACTCTATACACGTATCATTATCGATCAGATATTCATAATGGATTAATGTTGGTTATTACAATATAAACAGAATATATGTCTATTGTCAAAAAATGTTTCAATTAGTGAATAGATAGTTTTAACAATAGAGAAAAAATACTAGTTGTACTAAAATACCCTCAACCAACAGATACGCTTCGGTTTAGAATCTATTGCGAACTCATACACAAAAGGTGAAAATCGTAAGGTGTGTTAGTTCTCAGTAACTTAAGCTGGTCATTGTGTTTTAGTTACGACATTATCGTGTAATAATGTGTAGCTCGTTAACGAAAAAAGTTGTAAACTGAATTGATAATCGCTAAGCTACTTCTAAATTAGTTTTGCTTTGTAATTTAAAATTCGTAAAAGATGTGTTTTCGGTAGCATCTTGAGAAGTAGTTTTGCTTAATGCATCACTAAAATTATCCTTTGGAGGAAGTCCATGAAATTGAATAAAATTGCTCTAGCTCTGGTTGCCGTATCGGTTGCACCTTTGGCAGCTAACGCTGGTGTTACTATTAGCCCATTGTTACTTGGTTATCACGTAACTGAGGATATCAGTGACACAGCTGACAAACAGCGTGAAGTGCTTACTACTGGTAAGAATTTACAAAACAACACTGATCGTGTAGGTAATCCTAACGGTGGTGTAGCAAAAGAAAGTGGTCTATATACTGGTGCTGCGTTAGGTATCGAGCTAACTCCTTCTACTCAGTTCCAAGTAGAATATGGTGTGTCAAGCACGAACGGCGAAGCGTCTGAAGATTCTGCTGATTCAGGCGTTAATCGTTTTGATGTTGAACAGACTATGATTTCTGGTAACTTCTTAATCGGTACTGAAGAATTTACTGGTTACACTGACAGCCCGTTCAAACCATATGTTCTAATTGGTGCTGGTCAATCTAAAATTGAAGTCGAAAACCAAGAAGCGTATGAAGCTACTTCAGACGTAGCTGGCTATGAAGTAGGCGACACTGTAAAAGCTGGTACTGAAGTATCAAACTCTAAAGACACTATCGGTAACTTAGGCCTAGGTGCTATGTATCGCATCAATGACGCGCTAAGCCTACGTGGTGAAGCTCGTGCGATTCATAACTTCGATAACAACTGGTGGGAAGGCATGGCTTTGGCCGGTCTAGAAGTTGTACTTGGTGGCCATTTAGCACCTACAGTAGCTGTTCCTCCAATGGTAGAGCCTATGGTTGAGACTCCACCAATCGTTGTTGTTGAATCTGATCTTGATTCTGACGGCGATGGCGTACCTGATAGCATTGATGCGTGCCCAGGCACTCCAATGAATGTTGTTGTTGATGAGCGCGGTTGCCCAGTACCAGTAGACATTACTGATGAGCTGAAAATGGAACTTCGTGTATTCTTTGATAACGACAAATCAGCTATCAAAAACCAATACAAACCTGAAATCGCTAAAGTAGCAGAGAAGATGCGCGAGTATCCTAACTCAACTGCACGCGTAGAAGGTCATGCTTCTAAAACTGGTCCTTCAGCACGTTATAACCAACGTCTGTCTGAAGCCCGTGCCGTTGCTGTGAAATCTATGTTGACTAACGAATTTGGTATTGCTCCAAACCGTCTATCAACCGTTGGTTATGGTTATGACCAACCAATCGCGCCAAACGACACTGAAGAAGGTCGCGCTATGAACCGTCGTGTTTATGCCATCATCACTGGTGACAAAACTATGACTGTTGAACAAACTAAAGACATGGTTGTTCAGTAAATAATAGCTAGACAGCTAACTTCTTAGTTATATCGTTACAAAAAAAGCTGCCCAATGGGTGGCTTTTTTTTATTTATGTACTGAGAAAAGCAACTTATTACGTAAATTAATCGTGCAATAATGTTATACTAGCGACCCAAACACTTTGTAGATTAACAAAGTGTACATTAGCATAGCTATCTGTACGATGGATTTTCCAGCATAGGTATTTGATTTTATTACTATTAATTAAATGAGTCTACAAATTGTGTAATCATTTAAGAGTCAAATAATCATATCTTTCTGGTTGATGGTAAAAGTTTATCCAGCGGTGCTTACTGCTACTGCATTTTTTTAAGACGAAAAGAGCATTTTATATGGCGAACGATATCAAACACCTGCGTAACATCGCAATTATTGCCCACGTTGATCACGGTAAAACAACTTTGGTTGATAAACTATTACATCAATCTGGCACTTTTGGCGACCGTGCAAACATTGCTGAACGTGCAATGGATTCAGGTGATATTGAGCAAGAGCGTGGCATTACTATTTTGGCCAAAAACACAGCTATTCGATGGACAGATAGTACTGACGATACCGAATATCGTATCAATATTGTTGATACTCCAGGTCACGCCGATTTTGGTGGAGAAGTTGAGCGTGTTATGTCGATGGTAGACTGCGTGCTTTTGGTCGTTGATGCTGTTGATGGACCAATGCCACAGACTCGTTTTGTGACACAAAAAGCCTTTGAACAAGGTTTGAAACCAATTGTCGTTATCAATAAAATTGACCGTCCTGGTTCGCGCCCTGATTGGGTTATGGATCAAATCTTTGATTTGTTTGATAACCTTGGTGCCACAGATGAGCAGTTAGATTTTCCAGTGGTTTATGCTTCGGCATTGAACGGTGTTGCTGGTCTAGAAGCCGATAGCTTGGCTGATGACATGACACCACTTTTCAAAACTATCGTTGACGTTGTGCAGCCACCACAAGTGGATGCAGATGCGCCTTTCCGTATGCAAATCTCAAGCCTTGATTTTAATAGCTTTGTTGGTGTTATTGGTATTGGTCGTATTCAACGCGGTAAGATTAAAACAAATACTCAAGTAACGATCATTGATAAGCACGGTAACACGCGTAATGGTCGTATCTTAAAAATCATGGGCTATCATGGCCTTGATCGTATCGAAGTAGAAGATGCACAAGCAGGTGATATCGTTTGTATCACTGGTATTGACGCGCTTAATATCTCAGATACTATTTGTGATCCGAACAACGTTGAAGCCTTACCAGCATTGACGGTTGATGAACCAACGGTATCAATGAACTTCCAAGTAAACAACTCACCATTCGCAGGTCGTGAAGGTAAGTTTGTGACCTCACGTAATATTCGTGAGCGTCTTGAGCGTGAGTTGATTCATAACGTGGCTTTGCGTGTAGAAGACACTGAGTCCCCTGATAAATTCAAAGTATCAGGTCGTGGTGAGCTACATTTATCGGTGTTGATCGAAAACATGCGCCGTGAAGGTTTTGAGATGGGTGTATCTGGCCCAGAAGTTATCGTTAAAGAAGTTGATGGTAAGCTACAAGAGCCGTATGAAAATGTTGTCTTTGATATTGAAGAAGAGCATCAGGGTCCAATCATGGAGCAAATCGGCTTACGTAAAGGCGAGATGACTAACATGGAGCTTGATGGTAAAGGTCGTATGCGTATTGAAGCGACTATGCCAGCGCGTGGCTTGATTGGTTTCCGTTCTGAGTTTTTAACATTGACTTCAGGTACTGGTATCATGACGTCAAGCTTCTCACATTATGGACCACAAAAAATTGGTGATGTGGGTGGTCGCTCTAATGGTGTATTGGTCTCTATGACCAAAGGTGTTTGTCTAGGCTTTGCTCTGTTTAATCTACAAAAGCGTGGCAAACTATTTGCTGAGCCACAGCTTGAAGTTTATGAAGGTATGATCGTTGGACTTAATTCACGTAACGATGATATGGCGGTGAACCCAACAACTGGCAAGCAGTTGACTAACGTTCGTGCTAGTGGTACGGATGAAGCGTTGACGTTAACACCAGCTGTCAAGTTTACTCTTGAGCAAGCGCTTGAATTTATTCAAGATGATGAATTGGTTGAAGTAACACCAAAAGCGATACGTATCCGTAAGCGCTACTTAACTGAAAGTGAACGTAAGCGTCATGGTCGTAGCAAGAAAGGTGCTTAATAGCTTATATTAATACCAATAAATATTTAAAAAAAGGCTAACACTATGTTAGCCTTTTTTGCATTTTGCTATTATACCCATAATAAATGCATGAAATTTTCCTTATAATACCCAAATAATGCCTATTGTCTGATACTTCGTCGTATACTAAATGGGCTATAGTATAATCCAAAAATATTTTTTAGGAGGACACATTATGAGTATGGTATCTGAGTTTAAAGAGTTTGCTTTAAAGGGTAATGTGATGGATTTAGCGGTCGGTGTCATCATCGGTGGTGCTTTCGCAACCATTACCACCTCGTTGGTTGAAGACATTATTATGCCGATCGTCGCCTTTATCTTTGGCGGTGAGATTAACTTTAAAAATATGTTTCTCATCTTGGGTGATGCCCCTGAAGGTATCGCGATGACTTATGATGCCCTTAAAGAAGCTGGCGTCCCTGTATTAGCGTACGGTAGCTTTATTACAGTGCTTATCAACTTTTTAATTTTGGCCTTTATCATTTTTATGATGGTTAAAATGGTCAATAACATGCGTCGTGCTGACGAAGTAGAAGAAGTGGCGGTAGAGGAGCCTTCAGAAGAAGTGCAATTGCTTCGTGAAATTAGTGCAAAGCTTAGCAATACTAATATTACTAAATAAACCCATATTATTGGACTAGTAGAATATAAAAAAAGGCTAACGCGATGTTAGCCTTTTTTATTGTCAGTTCATAAAGTTGTTAGTATGAAGGTATGACTTAATAGTTAGAGAGTATTTAAAAAGATTTGAATATCTTACGGTCTTACTATCACATAGTCATTGGTATTGATTAAAATCTCTGATGGCTGATCGACGATGATACGCACGACATTGTTATCAGTGACTTGTGACTTATAATAGTTATCCTCGGCGACGGTACAGCCCAAGCAACGTCCCATCGCATCCCACGGCTCTACAAATAACTTCTGCTGCGCTTGATCCGCATTACCACCGACGACGGCGAAAGGCAGGCTAACTAAATAGGCGGCTGTACCAGTAACGGCGGCGACTAGTTGCAACGGCTTACCTACTACCGTATCGACTACCATAGTGTCATATGAAGGACCAAAATCTGTCTCGTCAATCTCGATTGCCGCTGAGGCTGAATTCATAGTGATAACTACAAGGCTGATACTAGTAAGAGCGGTTAAAAGCTTGGACTTAACAGCATGTTGAAAGCGAGTTTTGACAGTCATGATGTCATCCTAAAATAAGGGTTGAAGATAGAGGCTAAGGCTATTGCTAAACGTTAGTATTATTGAGCGCAACTACTATTAAACATAGCTACTATTAAACCAAGATGTTGGGCGATTAGCAATATAAATCCATGCGCTGCACCCTTGGCTTTATCATTAACGGCTCAATGAATCACTTTTGTCTTGACTACTTTCTATAAAGCTTTAGTGAGTCATGTAGCTAACGATTTGGCTTTGGTAGCGGTTGACACTCAGGGCAAAAGACACTCGCGCGCCCATTGAGCTTGATATTATCAAGAATAGCGGCGCAGTTCGGACAATCTTCACCTTGTCGACCGTAGACATTTAATGTCTGTTGGAAATATCCGGTTTGTCCGCTAGCGACCGTGAAGTCTCGTAAGGTCGATCCGCCCAGTTCTATCGCTTTTTGTAGAATCATTTTAATATGTTCGACCAAAATTACAATATCATCATACGATAATAGGTGAGCGGGGGTAGCTGGATGTATTTTGGATAGATACAGACTTTCAGTCGCATAAATATTGCCAACGCCAACCACGACTTGCTGCTCCATAATGACGGACTTGATGGCTCGGGTCATTGGCTGTTTTTTAGGTTTTGCTTTACTCGCTATTGTTTTACCAGCTGTGGTTTTGAGCGTTGTTTTATCAGATAGATCCATGCGTTGGATTAGCTGATATAAGTAATCTGCAGTGAAGGACTTTGATAATGGCTCAGGACCCAAATGGTCTAGGAGCTTAGGACCATAGTCTTCATACCACAATACCGAGCCAAAGCGTCTAGGGTCATGATAGTGTAATTGTGTTGGCACATTATCAGCATTGTTAAACCCTATCACTAAATGGTCATGTTTACGCTTCTCAGTGCCAGCGCTATGCTGTTGCAAGCTACCCGACATGCCTAAATGAATGAGAAGTTGGCGCGGTGCTAATGTGGTATATCCAGTCGTGATGCTACTGTTAGGTAAGGGTGGTAAAAAATTCAATATCAAATACTTTGCTCGGCGCTCGACGCTATCCAAAGTGTAATCAATCAATTGAGTCAAGTCATCAGGCATCGACCAACGTAGTTTTGGTTGGAAGACTTTCACATCGGTTACTTGCTGACCTAATAGCGGCGCAAGGCTGGTTTTTGTGGTTTCTACTTCGGGTAACTCAGGCATAGTATTTCTTATGAAGACTCTATTATTGGATGAATATTTTTGCACAAAGCGTTAGCGTTTTTTTTTAAGCAACCGCGCGCCGAGCGTGTAAAATGCCATGCTGCTGTTCAAGCTTGGCTAAGAGCTTAGATAAATGCGCCAATCCTGATACCTCAATATGAAATTTTAAAAAGGCAATATTATCGTCATTGCTAAGGGTTTCAACTTGACGAATATTGACGTTTTCTTTGTCGATAATTTGAGTTAAATCACGCAATAATCCCCGTCTATCATAAGCTTCTACATGAATGTCGACAGGTTGGTAGCGACCTGATTTTACGCGCCAAGCGGCAGCGATTTGACGCTCAGGGTCACGTTCAATGAGACGCAAATATTCTGGGCAGCCTCGATTATGCACACTAACGCCGCGCGACAAGGTGATATAACCGGCAATAGGTTCACCATGTACCGGGTGACAGCAGCCTGCTAAATTGATCTCAATATTGTCTAGACCATCGATACGAATTTTATACGCATCAAGCTTGCCCGCGTCTCTGGCATCGACACTGGGTGTAAAGTCTTCCTCTGATCTCTCTGGCTCTAAGTGTAGCTGACGAGAAATATGGCTGGTCAGCTGGTTTAGGCTAATCTCACCTGTGACCAAACCGACAACGATATCGTCGGTATTATTGACATGAAAAAACTGCGTGTAATCGTTAAGATCGATACTGTTGGGGTGGACGGATAAACGCTCAAGCTCCTTACTAAGCATGTGCCGACCAATCTCAATGTTTTTGTCACGGTCTTGTTTATTAAACCATTGACGCAGTTTTGAGCGCGCCCGATTGGTATGAATATAGCCAAGTGAGGCAACCAGCCAGTCACGGTTAGGCTCGCGGGACGCTTTGGTAATAATCTCCACCTGCTCGCCAGTTTTTAGCTGATAAGTGAGCGGTACATAGCGCTGATTGACACGTGCAGCCTGGGCACGGTTACCGACTTGCGTGTGCACGTAATAAGCAAAATCAAGAACGGTGGCGCCTTTTGGTAGTTCGGTAATATCACCGTCACGACTAAAGATATAAATGCGCTCGAGCTCATCAAAATCAACCAGTTGTTCTTCTTCGTCGAATTCAATTTCGTCTAGCTCATCGCCGTCCAACATGGACGAGCGTGGTTGATTACGTGTTTCGTTATTAATAGAAAGCAGCTGACGCAACGAGCTGATTTTTTGATTGAGGTAGTTGTCTTTTTTGTTCTTTAGCCCTTCTTTGTAATTGACATGAGCACACATGCCAAGCTCGGCCTCAAAGTGCATCTCATGGGTGCGAATCTGTACTTCAAGCGATTTATTTTCGGCAATGACCGCCGTATGTAGCGAGCGATAGCCGTTAGATTTAGGATTGGTAATATAGTCATCAAACTGCTCGGGAATATAGCGCCACAGACCGTGTACCAATCCAAGAACATGGTAACAGTCTGAAGGATTGGTCACTAAAACGCGCAGCGCACGGATGTCATAGAGCTGGTCAAACGATAAGCCTTTAAGCTTCATTTTTCGATAAATAGAATAGATGTGCTTGACACGCCCTGATACTTCACCAGCGATACCTGCTTCTGCCAAAGCCTCATTGAGCTTATCTTGTACGCGCTGAATATAAGACTCGCGCTCACTGCGCTTTTCGGACAATAGCTTGGCAATCTCTTTATAGCGATCAGGAGCGAGATAACGAAAGGCGAGGTCTTCAAGCTCCCATTTAAGCTGGGCAATCCCCAGTCTATGGGCCAGTGGGGCATAAATCGTCATGACCTCACGCGCCACTCGGTTTTGCCGCTCTAGATGAGAAAAGGTCAGCTCACGCATCGCAAAGGTACGTTCAGCCAACTTAATCAGTACCACACGCACATCATTGGTGACAGAGATGAGCATGCTATAAATGTTCGATAGCTGGTCACGCTGATTGTTGACGAAGTGGTCTTCTAAGCGTTTGTTGCTTTCGATAATTTCTGATAGTTTCCCCATCGCCAAGGTGTCTTTGACCAAGGTGGAGATGTCCTTACCAAATTTTTGCTCAATTTCAGCCAGACTGATGATAGATTTACGCGCACTGCGATAGAGCATCGCTGCCACGAGTGCATCTTCGTCTTGATAAAGATAGGTTAAAATATCGGTCATGCCAATACCAGTAACATAGGCACCGGAGCGTTCAGATTCGCTAGTATTCATATGACTACGGATAAAATTACAGGCAGCGCTAAGGTTGGGGACAGACTCTTGCCCGATACGCTTGGCCACATTATCTAACCATGCCGGCACATCAATATTGGCATTATTTAGATCAATCTCTTCAAGCTCCTCTTCTGAGAGAATATGAGCATCATCTAAAAGCTGGTTGTCCAGATATTCGTCTTCGAGGTCAGGGTCATGACTGTGGTAAGCGTGCTGTGCAGAGCGATCAAAAGTCGTATGCAGCTTATGAGTGGTCAGTTGGTATTTGATATCGAGTGGAATTTGAGCGTAACTATTAGCAGACTGATGAGAGCGTTGACTCGCCACCAGTTGTGCCGCTAAAGTCGCACTGTCGGCTTGTGTGGTCTGTCCATCTACCAACGGTAACCCTTCACGAATTTTTACCATAGCCGACTCCTCTTAGCTATTTTGAATTGATTATAATCTTATTGACTGCGTACGGAACTCAAACTTATACAACGCATAAGTAGGTAGCTCAAAATCAATACAGCCGCTAAAAATCCATTTTTAGCAGCCATAGAGTTGTACGTAGCATCTATAAGATTATGAGTGCTAATATCCACTGCATGCTGATTAGACAGGCATAAGAAGATCACCTATTATTATCCCACTTTAACAGGACAAATCAAGAGAGGCTCTGTAATGCTCATGTCACTCAGATTGGCATAGCCGTTACTTTAGTAGCGCAATTTGACCTTGTTAATAAATATCTCTAAGACGGTTAATCTCGCGACTACTCGTCACTAGTGCCAACATAAAAGAAAGCATGTAAGCAAAATCATTGCTAAGTAGGTATCTTTTCAAAGCGTGCAATGGACTCGACATGTCCAGTGTGGCAAAACATATCCATCACGCCAGCATGAGTCAGGCGGTAGCCTTGCTCTAACAGTGCTTTGGTATCGCGTGCGAGCGTTGCAGGGTTGCAAGAGACATAGACAATACGCTCGGCATTAAATTTTGGCAGATACTGCATAATCTCCCACGCACCAGAGCGAGGTGGGTCGATAAGTAATGCATCAAAGCCCTGATTGGCCCAAGGCTTGTCAGTACAGTCTTGCGTTAAGTCTTGGCTATAGAATTCGGTGTTATTGATACCGTTACGACGTGCATTGTCAGCGGCGCGTGCGGTCATCGCCTCGCTACCTTCAACACCAACGACAGAACCAGTCTCACCAACCAAGCGTGCCAATGGTAAGCTAAAGTTACCTAGACCACTGAACAAATCGAGTACCCGTTCACCCGCTTTTAGGTCTAATAAATCACAAGCAAGCTTGGTCATCTGACGGTTCACCGACAGATTGACTTGGGTAAAATCTGTTGGGATAAATTCAAAAGTAAGGTCATATTCTGGAAGTTGGTAATACAAACGACCAAACTGCTCACTCAGGTCATCAGCCTCTGTCAAAGCAATACGCTGAATGCTGTCAACACCTTTCGACTGTAAGTACAATTGCCAATTGCGCGCGGCAAAAAACACCTTTAGCTTCTCTACATCAGCGTCTGATAACGGCGCTAAGTTGCGCACAATAAGAGCAACTGGTTGATTACCATCTGGTAGCTCTGGCATCGCTTCACCCATCGCCAACTCAAGCTGGGCAATCTTGTCACGGCTCTCTAAAGTACTTATAAGGGTTTTTAAGTTCTCGATCTCAAAGCCAATACGGGGATCTAGGATATGACACTCATTTAGCTCAGCCAAAAAGTTACTTGAGCGCTCACGAAAGCCCACCAAAGCCGTTTCTTTTTTGACCACATAACGCACACCCATTCGTGCTTTGGTACGATAACCAAGGCGATCGCCGACCACAGGGGCAAGCCAATGCTCAGGCTCAGCATTGGCTTGGTGCATCAGCATTTCAGCAAGGACAGATTGTTTAAAGTTAATCTGAGCATCTGGCTGCCAATGCTGTAAGTTACAACCACCGCAGACACCGAAGTGCGGACAGGGCGGTACCACGCGCTCAGGATTTGGGTTGGCAGTGATGCTGATCGCGTCACCTTCTTCAAAGCTGGTTCGACTATTAGTGAGTTTGACCACAGCGCTTTCACCCGGTAAAGCAAAGCTAACAAAGACTTTTTTGCCATGTTTGTCTACGGCATGACCGTCTTCTTCACTGAAGCCATTGCCATATACAGCCACGCCGCGACCATCATGCGACAGCCCGTCAATAGTAAACGGTAAGGGTTCAGCCTCTTTCAGACGGCGACGAGTCTTTGACGACGGTTTGGATTTTTTCTTGTTTGGTGGAATAGTAATGGTCTTGGTGTCGTTCACTTGCGGCGTCGCATCAGCTGCGGTAGATGTTTTTGAATCGGTGGGTTGCATAAACCTGCCTTAAATAAATAATAAATAACTAAAAGGTGAGTACAGATATTAGTACAAAGAATAATTTTTATACGGGCGGCGTAAATGACCAATCAGCGATGAATTCTTGATGACGGGCACTACCATCGGCTTGCGTGTAATTGGTTAGATAATCATGGCTTTGCTGCTGCCAAGTATCAAAATCTTGTGAAGACAATTGACCAGTCAAACGCAGCCAGCGTAGATAGATTAGCCAGGTATTCATCACATCAGACTCGCAGTAAATAGACAGTGTCTGCCAGTCCTCATTGCTCACGAGATCACCAACCATGCTGCCATCGACGCTGGTTTTGCCCGGCAGTCCGTAGAGGCTGGCGACGATATCCATCGCTTCACGGCGACTGGCACCATATTGGCTAAATCTGTCCATCAAATCAAGGTGACGAGTATGAAAACGATTGACATAATTATCAAAGCGCATGTTTTTGATGCGTTCGCCCTCTTCAAACAGCCAAGGCGCTGACAGATCATATTGCATGGCGCGGTAAATCAATACCGGAAGATCAAAACCTGAGCCATTCCAACTGATGAGCTGTGGTAATTTTTCAATGTTACTAAAGGCTCGAAAGAATTTAACGAGAATGTCTTTTTCGCTAAACTTATCTGCGGTCAACGAAAATAACGATAACTTGCCGTCCTTGATATATAACGCCGAAATACAAACAATACGTTGCAACGGCAAGCGCATAAAGTCATGCCCAGCTTCTTGTATACGTAACGCTGTCAATGCGCTCAGGGCATCCGCATCATTGAGATTCGCCAATTGTGGATAAATACGGCGAGCCGCCGCTGTATCCGCAACGGTTTCAATATCAAAGACCAATATAGGGTCAGAGGGTAGGGCATGTGACATAGATAAACCTAATTAATTTTGAAATTATGGTGCTGCATGGTCTATGCTGTCATCAACGTTATATAAGCCTGTCGATAGATAGCGATCACCACGATCGCAGACAATAAAGGCGATAACGGCATCAGGGTTTTCTTTAGCCACTTGTACGGCAGCCCATGCAGCGGCACCTGAAGATACGCCCGCGAAGATACCTTCGGTTTTGGCCAGTTTGCGCATATATACTTCAGCGATATGTTGGTCAATATCCATCACTTCATCAACCAAATCTGCATCAAAAATACCCGGCATATAAGCGGTAGGCCAACGGCGGATACCCGCAATAGAAGCTTCCTCGTCAGGCTGCAATCCGATAATTTTAATCGCTGGGTTTTGCTCTTTTAAGTATTGTGAGACACCGGTAATAGTACCAGTCGTACCCATCGAGCTAATAAAGTGGGTAATTTTACCGTCAGTTTGCGCCCATAGCTCAGGCCCAGTCGTTAGATAATGCGCTTGTCTGTTATCAGGATTATTAAACTGATCTAAGACGATACCTTTGCCATCGGCTTGCATCTGCAATGCCAAATCACGTGCCGCTTCCATACCTTCGTCCACTTCGATCAACGTCGCGCCATAAGCCATCATGGCGTCTTTGCGCTCTTGGGTCGAGTTGGTTGGCATCAATAGCGTCATTGGATAACCACGCATCGCTGCGACCATAGCCAAGGCAATGCCAGTATTGCCGCTGGTTGCTTCAATCAGCATATCACCAGGCTTGATATCACCGCGCTGTTCTGCCTGATAAATCATATTAAAGGCCGGACGGTCTTTGACAGAACCAGCAGGGTTATTGCCCTCAAGTTTGGCGAGCAGTACGGCACCGTTAGTAATATGTTCTTGCTCAGGCAGACGATGCAATTTGACTAAAGGCGTCTGACCTACGCAGTCGGCAAGATCCGTTACTTGAGTGATAAAGTTGGCGTTTGCCATGGCCGTAGTGGACATAAGGTATCCTTATTGGTTTTTTAGAGGACAATTTATTTAATAATGTGTGCTTTTTAGCCCATTTAGATGACTATCGAGTTAATTGAAGACAGGCCCTAATTAATACACTATTTTTATCGTTTAATAAAAGCTTGAGACCATCAGCGTAAATTCTGAAACCGTCATGATAAATCTTGTCCTATGACAAGGTATTGATGGTGACAGATAAAAAGTTGCGTCATTATATCATTTTGTTTTCAGCCGCGCTGATGACATCAGATATTATTGGTAAATGTCTTGCTAACAAAATGAATCGTTTAAACCTTGCAGACGTCAGTGTTATCAATGAGCGATGTTTCTCTTATAAGCGTTATGAAGGTTAAGATAAGCGCTATGAATGTTTAACAGCCATTCATAAAATCCTGTTAAGATAATCTCGAGCGTCAGTGATAGGCTGCGGCGTAATAAGTGAAAACAGCATACGTATTTATTGTAAAAATATCAGTGGAGAGTCAACCCAGCATGGCATACAAAAAACGTTTTGATACCAGTAGCGCCTATGGCCAGCTGATTATATTGGTGTTTTTACCGATCTGTTTATTAGCAGCGGTTGGCGGTACTCTGGTATTTTATGAGACGATGCGTGCCAGCAACTCAGAGCAAGAAGCATTGGCAGAGGCGGTGCTCATCCGCTATACACCCACGATTGCTGAGCGTATTCCTGAATTATTGGAGCAGCGCCAACAAGCAGCCAGTAAGGTCAATGCTGGCAATGCAGATCAAGCATCGCAAAGAGCTGCCACTACGCTCGGTGGTATCCAAGAGAGGCTTGGGCGTATACAGTCTGAGCAGCATGTCCAGCGTATTGCTATTATTAATCAGGACAATCAAGTACTCGCAACGGTAGGTTATGGCGTTGAAGAAGCGTGGCCTATGATCGAAACGACCGGCAAGTTTTTATCGCAAAAGCCAACACCTATCGGTAACGCCTATGGCAGTATGCTTGGGGATTTTGACGGTCAGCAACTCTGGCTAATGATTGATATGGACAATGAGCCGCTTTATATTGCTCGGTATCGTATTGCCATGGCGCTAGTCATCACGGGCTTGTTCACTATTTTGATATTACTGCTGAGTTTGAATATTTACTCAAAACGTTGGATTGCACCGATTTATGAGTTGCGCTTGCAGTTACAACGTACCCATGTTGACAATCTCTACCAACCTATTCCGGTTGAGTCAAATGGCGAGCTGAATTTGTTGCAACAGGATTTAGTCAGGACGTTGCGCCGCTTACATGGTAGCTTTCAAGAGCTTAAAGACCACGCCGAGCAGACCGAAGATGACTTGCGTTTGGCGTTTGATGAGATGGAAATGCAAAACATCTCTATAAGAAACGCACGTGATGCCGCTATTTCAACCAGCCAAGCCAAATCTGCGTTTTTGGCCAATATCAGCCATGAGTTACGCACGCCGCTCAACAGTATTGACGGCTTTATTAATTTGCTGGCGCGTCATGGTGAGCTCAATCCTGAACAAGACTTATATGTGCAAACCATACGCAAATCGTCGGCACACTTGCTCGCTTTAGTGAACGATGTGTTAGATTTTTCTAAAATCGAAGCGGGCAAATTGGTGCTCGATCGCCATGAGTTTGACTTGTATGACACCATCTATGATGTGGTCGACATGCTGTCACCGGTATCCTCAGAAAAGGGGCTACGCATGGCGGTGCTGTTTTATAATGATGTGCCGATGCGCGTCAATGGCGATGCCTTGCGGCTCAAACAAGTATTGACCAATATCGTCGGCAATGCCATTAAGTTTACGGACAGTGGTGATGTGGTGGTGCGCGTCAGCTTGGATGACCATCGCGACAATTACTTGATGATTAGCGTGCAAGATAGCGGCAAAGGTATTTCTTTAGCTGATCAAAAAATGCTGTTCCAAAGCTTTAGTCAAGGCGATCCGTCAATCACTCGCCAGTATGGTGGTACAGGGCTGGGTTTGGTTATCTCCAAGCAATTAACCCGTTTGATGGGCGGCGATATTGGTTTTTATGATAATGCACAAGAAAACATCGCCAATCAAGGCGCGACGTTCTGGTTTCGGATGCCAGCTCATGTCGATGTGCTAGAAGCTGCTACTGGTCAGACGATTGCGCTACCCGTGTTAGCGCCGCTGGCAAGTGCCACAGATGAGTTTAATGTGTTGGTATGGATCAATCATACGGCGTCCATCCAAGTGCTCAAAGCCAGCTTGCAATACCTACCAATTAAGCTGACCCAAGCCAACTCATTACCCGGTGTACTTGAGTCGTTAAAAGAGCGCGGTAACTATTGGGATTGGGTCATCGTCGATGATGACACCCAAGACGATATGATGGCATTACTCAAACAGATCCGCCTCCATTACCAAGGTAAGCTGGCGGTATTTGGCTATCAAGTTGCCGCTGATCAAGCGCTACTCAACCGCTATCATGCCAATATATTGTATGAGCCATTAGACAAGCGCCAGCTCTATGCCATGCTCGATACGCAAAAACGCAGGGCACCTAAAGACATGCAAGAGCCGCGCTGGAAGGGCGTGACCGTGCTGGCAGTCGATGATCATTTGCCCAACCTGCTGGTGCTCGATGCCTTGCTCAGCGAGCTTGGCATTCAGGTGATTACGGCCAATAGTGGTTTTGAAGCCATAGAGCTCATCAGCAAACAACAAACCAAAAATATCAAAACAGCCAAAGCTGATAAGCAAAGTTTATCCAAAAAGACCCAAATCTCAAAAGCCGAAACCCGTGACGAAGTGGGTAAAGCCACGAGCAGTTCTGGGTATTCTGAAGAGGCTAATGAAGACAAAGGCAGCAATCAGGATAAAACCAATAATCAGGATAAAAACAGTATTGACTTGATATTTATGGACATACAAATGCCACGGATGTCAGGGCATGAAGCGGCTCGACAAATTCGTAATATCGAAAATGCTGATAATCGTATTCCTATTATTGCCTTGACCGCCCATGGCTTGGCTGACGAGCGTGACAAGCTGATGGCGAGCGGTATCAATGATTATGTGGGTAAGCCTATTAGCCAACCACAGTTGCTACAAGTGCTGCAAAAGTGGCTAGGACGCACGACGACCGTGCCGCAATTAACCGCTATGCCAGAAGCCCATGCACAACAAGGTACTGATGCTCAAGATTTTAATTCGCAAGATTTTGATGCGCGAAATCATCCTTTAGGCTTGCTGCCAGATGATATATCGCCTGCTTATCCGCTAGTTAAGGGTAATGACGATAATCGTGATCAGGCGTCCGAGGGTATCAATCAGCAAAAAATTACTCGCCCTTTATCATTGAAAAAAATCCGTGATGACTACTTACGAGACAGCCAGCCTCGTGATGACTATAGACGAGAAACGCTGCGCGAAACTCAGCCACGTTATGCAAGTTTGCGCTATCAACAACAACGCCAAGCGTCGTTATTGTATCCTCCTTACCAAGTGTCAAGCGACACAGATGAAGAGATGTCGGCAAGCACGCAGGCCAAATTGGACGACGACATAAACCTCGACCTGAGCGTTAATGATACGAGCAGCTCCCATATCTTAGACTGGCAAGATGCGCTGACTCGTTCAGCCAATAAACCAGATCTCGCAGCCAAGCTTATTATTATGATGATTGATACGATCAATGAGGAAAAACGCGCCCTCACTCAAGCGTGGGATGCCCGTGACCGTAGTGCCCTTGCGCAAATTGCCCATCGTATCTTAGGTGGTAGCCGCTATACTGGTGTGCCGCAGTTGCGTCAGGCCAGCCAAGATTTGGAAGACAAGTGCTTATTGAATGTCCAACATACCACGCCCGCCCAGTTTGCAATGCTTGAACCCTATTATGACGCATTGCTAAGCGCGTTAAGTAATTTACAAGCGCTAGATTTATCGGCTTATCCGCAGCTGAATTATCATCGTTTGAGTGAAAATGATATGACATGGAAAATGATTTAAGACAGCCACCGACAGTGCTACATTTGAATGTTTAAAAGACCCTAATATATCAGCTAGATTTATCTGCCAAATTGACCATCATTTATTGATTAATAGGAGGGATGATATCCTGACAGTCAGTTATTCATAGGGTATGGTAGATATAACCCTGTTAATATTGGCCTCATTAGCAGGATATTTATTTTATTTATTAATAAGGATTGTTATGAACGCGATTGCCACTTATCAGTATAAGACCTTACAAGTGAGCGTGACTGACCACATTCTCACCGTTACCTTAAACCGCCCTGAGAGAAAAAACGCCATGAGCTTTCAGGTGGTCGATGAGTTGATCAAAGTAGCGGGTCGCATCAGTAAAGATAAGACGATACGTGCGGTGATTTTAAATGGTGCCGAAGGGACGTTTTGTGCCGGTATCGATTTGGGTGATTTAAACCATCCAAAAAACCAAGCATTTGCCCTTTGGGAGTTGGTAAAACCTTGGCAGAGCCTTTTTCAGCGCGTCTGTTTGGTTTGGCGTGATGTGCCTGTCCCTGTTATTGCGGTACTAGAAGGCTACTGTATCGGTGCAGGACTACAACTGGCGCTGGCTTGCGATGTTCGTATCAGTCATCCTGATTGCAAGTTGTCTATTATGGAAGCCAAGTGGGGACTCGTGCCAGATATGGGATTGACTCAATCGGCGTTGGGTGTGGTTCGCGCTGATGTCCTAAAAGAGCTGGCGATGAGTGCGCGTACGATTGATGCAACCGAAGGTAAAGAGTTAGGTCTCGTCAGTCATTGTAGCGAGACACCTTTAGAGCAAGCACAACAGCTCGCTGCTGAATTTGCAGAGCGTTCACCAGATGCGGTATTGGCCAGTAAGCGGGTCATTAATGCGATGTATGAACAATCAGCGTTGACGTTATATCAAGAAAAAGTCTGGCAGTTAAAGATGATGTTCGGTCGTAACCGTAAGCTTGCGCTCAGAAAAGCCAAGCAAGCCAGTACCGTATTCGCTAAGCGCCAATTCCGTTAAAAAGTATTAGTCCTCTCTTGATAGAGTGTTTTTGTTGTTAGCGTTTGTTTTATTAACGTCACATGGCTATTGAAATACATGCAGATAGTAAGATATAACACTGTCTGCTTGTGTAGCTGCGCATAACTTGTTTACCTGTGCATAAATAGGCATTATTATTTTTGCTACCAGTTGTTTTTATTCTTAGTGTTGTTGTCTCAAATAAAAGCTGGTACCAAGCAAAGCGTGAATAATAAAATAATAACCATCATACAAAACGGTCTAACTATGTCTGCTCCAAAGTCTTCCTTGCCCAATAAACCGCTTGTCTCTGAACGCGTGCGCTCTGCTGATTTGCCTGTTGCTTGGATTATGATGCTCGGGCTCATTGTGGCGATAGGGCCGCTGTCCATTGATATGTATCTGCCAGCATTACCCGAGATGGGTAAGAGCTTCGGCGTATCGACCGCGTTTATGGCCAACTCGGTGCCAGCGTATTTCTTAGGTTTGGTCTTTGGGCAACTGGTCTATGGCCCTCTAAGTGATCGTATTGGTCGCGTCAAACCGCTATATTTTGGTATGACCCTCTATGTTATCGCCTCGATTGTCTGTGCGACGACGGATAATGAATATGTGCTGTTTGCAGGACGTACCTTTCAAGCCCTCGGAGGTTGTGTGGGGGCAGTGGTTACTCGTGCGGCGATTCGTGATCGCCTGACTGCCAAGCAAACGGCCAAAGCTTTTTCTATCATGATATTGGTGATGGGCTTAGCGCCGATATTAGCACCATCACTGGGTGCGCTATTTTTGCGCTTCTTTAGCTGGCACTCTATTTTTTGGTTTTTAGCGGCTTTTGGTACGCTTAACTTATTGCTTACCAAATTTTTCTTTTTTGAAACGCTGACTGAAGAAAACCGCAATGTACGCCCTGCCAAAGAAGTCTTGAGTCAGTATTGGGATTTATTAAAAGACCCTACCTTTAATTATCCCGCGATTGGCGGCGGTCTCTTGATGGGAGCGATGTTTGTTTATATTAGCTCGGCCTCTGAGCTAATCATGGATACTTATGGAGTGTCAGCAACCCATTTCGGCTGGTTATTTGGTATGAATGCAGCCGGTTTTGTCGCTTTAACCCAGCTAAACCAATGGCTGACCAATCGCTTTCGTATCCTAAGTATTTTGCGTTTTGGGGCGATGATGCAGGTTATCTCTGCAGGTATTTTGTTTGTGGTAGGGATTATCTTTGGGGTAGAGGCGTGGCTGCCTTTGGTATTGGCCTGTATTTTCTTTTGTATTGCTGGTCTTGGTTTGACTCAGCCAAATGCCTCCGCAATTGCATTAGCCTTTCAAAAACGCCGCGCAGGTATGGCAAGTGCGCTACAAGGCTCGCTCATGTTTTCAGTAGGTATTTTTGGCGGTTTGTTATTAAATCTATTTCCAGTCAATCCGGTACTTAAGATTGGTATCGCCCTGTTTTCTCTAATGAGTCTTGGTTGCTTTTTAATCTGGCAGATAGACCGCAATCTAAATCTTGATGATGCCGAATGATCGATTGACTGAGTAACTAAATCGTCAGTTGAATCAGTTCTTACTTACTTGTTAAGGAGCACTCAAACGTTTTAGGCGTTATGGGTGCTTTTTTATGCGCCTTATATTACCGAATCCTATATACATTTTTGACTGCGGTTTTATAAACAAGAATCTTTTATTAGGCTGGATTTTTCTATATTTATAGGAAAATATTCTAAATGCATCCCTTATGGCAAACAAATGTAATTCAAAATTATATGCGCTATTTGCTATATATAACCATTTGTATATAAGCCTTAAACATAATTATTGCAATCATAGAGTTGCTCGATTATTATCCTACGTAACTTTATGTAAGCAAATATTATCTAACTATTATGCGACCTTGCTAGATTGTTATTCACTAGAATTTAGAAAAACCTTAAACTTTAAGGATAGGATATGAAGCAAATATATCGGATGTTACCGATTGTGTTAAGTGTTGGCTTATTCGGATGTGGTAATTCTTCTACTCAAGAGAGCGTAAGCTCGACTGGCAAGGCGATAGCGACAGAAAGTAAAGATGATTTTGTCAGTAAACTACCTGATACTGCGCCAACATTAAAGGTTGCTACTACGGGGACGATGCCACCATTCTCGTTCCAAGATGATTACGGCAATATGCAAGGCATCGACATTGATTCTATCCGTGCAATTGGTGAAGAGCAGGGTTTTAAGGTCGAGTTTTATAAAGAGACTTGGCAGAATATGTTCGACAGTGTGGCGTCAGGTGGTCGTGATTTAGCGATATCTGGTATCTCTTATAAGGACGACCGTGCAGAAAAATACGGCTTATCTGATCCTTACTTTTTTAATCCCTCTTCAATCATGTATGCTAAAAGCGAGGTAAAAATCGGTGGTATACAGGATTTAGCTGGCATGCATGTAGCGGCGATGGAAGGCTCCAAGCAAGAAGATCAGCTCAAGGCAATGGGCCAATATAGCGAGATGACTACCAGAAGCACCGCTTTTTTGCTCTTTGAAGACTTAATGCAAGGCAAGGTTGATGTGATTTTGCATGATTTGCCTATCTTGCAATATACGGCAAAAAACCATCCAGAGTATGACGTCACTATCGTCCCTTATGAAGGCGCGGATAATCCATCAGCGCAGCAAGTCATATTGATGGCGAAGGGTAACAGCAAGCTTATCAATACCGTCAATGAAGGGATTGCCAAGCTTGAGAAGAAAGGCACATTTAAGCAAATCGATGAGCAGTGGTTGGGTGGGTCTGAGCCGGCTACTAAAAGCACTACTACCAATCAGCAATCGAACTAAGGGGCTATAAAAGATGGCAACCACACATAATGTTGACAACAAACGCTATCGCAGTCTGATTGTTTCAATTGCACTGTTTTTATCATTGATTGGCGCTTTGCTGGCCTTTACTTTTTATACCTCTAGCTTGCTCGAAAGAAACACAGTCTTAATCGACCAAACCAACCAAGTCGCCAATAGTGCGCAAGCGGTAATCAAAGATCTATTCGACTTAGATAGTAGTTATGGCGAGGACACCAGCTCTCCGCATATTCAGCGAGTGTTGGAGCGTTTGGAACAAAACACCGCGCTTATCACCAACTCGATTACGGCGATTGGGCAGGGCGGAGAGATTACAGATATTGAGGGTAACAATTATAAATTACCAAAGATTAATGAGAATTCTCAAACCAAAATTGGCGCTGCTAATGAGCAGTGGCAACTTTTGGAGCCAAAGATTCAAAGCTACCTAAAAGATGCTGATAACATCATGGTTGACTCCTCTGATGAATTGATTCAAGCAGTTGAGCAGGCCAAAACCTCCAGTTTGTTTATCAACGAATCGTTAGATCAGCTTACTGATGAAGTGTTTATTAACGCTGAGCGCCAAGCGGATACCATTCGTTTGATTCAGGTGCTGGGTGTTGCGGCTATCTTTGCCTATTTCTTGATTTTCGTTTTCTTCTTCGTTCGTCGTCTGCGCGATACCGATGCAGAAGCTTTGGCTGCTCGTCGTGAAACCCAAGAAATCATGGAGACGGTGAATACAGGGCTTTTCTTGCTAGACAAAGACTTGAATATCGGTCAGCAGCATTCTCGCGCATTGACCAACATTATAGGTGCTGACAGCTTAGCTGGAGAGAACTTTACCAATGTCTTACGAGGCCGTATTTCTGATAAAGATCTGAATACCACCCGTCAATTCATTGAGCAGCTATACAATCCACGTGTCAAAGAAAAACTGGTCGATTCTTTAAACCCATTAAACAAAGTCATGCTGCACAATGCTCACGGAGCAGAGGGTGCTGACAGTCGTTATTTAGACTTTAAGTTTTCGCGAGTTTATGAAAATAAAGACATCGCTCGTATTTTGGTCAACGTCAATGACGTGTCCGACGCGGTATATTTAGAACAGCGTCTAGAAAAAGAACGCTCACAAAATGACATGCAAATCGAGATGCTAACGACCATCTTGAATGTGAATCCAAAAATTATTAACGAATTTATTAGCAATACCAAAGCGCACATCGACAAGATGAATAACATTTTGAAAAACCCAGGTAGCTCGCAATTTGAGCTAGAAGGCAAGCTCAATGCTATCTATCGTGAAATGCACAGCCTAAAAGGCGAAGCTTCTGCGTTAAAACTGCACAGCTTTACCAAAATTGCCTCCGATGCAGAAGACAAGCTGGATGCGTTGCAAAATCAGGGCAAGCTATCAGGTAATAACTTCTTGCCGTTAGCTGTACATTTAGATGACTTGCTCAGCCTATCGAATACCATTGAAACACTGGGCGAACGTATCAATCAAGCGACACCAAAAAGCGCGGCTGCGACCAAGTCAGTAGCACCATTAGCCACGCCTGCATCAGATATTGAAAAATCAAACGTTGCTGTTAGCGAAAGTGCACCGATTCATAATTCAACCATCAGCATGCCTATTGCCGGCGGTAATGACATTGATTTGAGTGACGAGTCGGATGACGATCAGCTGTCTTATTATCAACATTTTGCGCAAGACATCGCGGCAAGACAAGGCAAGCAAGTGCAACTAAAGAGTCAGACGTTAGCGCAGGCGACGATACCAGCACACCTCAAAAATGTCGTCAAAGAAATCAGTATTCAGCTGTTACGTAATGCTGTTGTACATGGTATCGAAACGCCTGCAGCGCGTCAGTTAGCTGACAAGCGGGCCGTGGGTACTATTGATCTAGAGATACAGAGCGACAGCCGTGATCTCATGATTACTTTGCAAGATGACGGACAAGGTATCGATTATGACAGCATTCGCCAAAAACTTATCACTAAAGGTCGCATTAGTGCAGACGCTGCTGCGCAGCTGAATCAGGGTGAGCTATTAAAACAACTGTTTACCTCAGGGTTCTCGACCAAAGAGCAAGTGGACGAAGATGGTGGTCGCGGTGTGGGCTTGGATATTATCAAAGCGCAGGTAAAAGAGTATGACGGTAAGCTCAACGTCAATAGTGAGCTTGGTCAAATGACTCGCTTTACCATTACCTTGCCTAAAGCTTAACTGAGGATAAGAAAGACGTTATGTATAAATTAATGATTGTTGATGATTCTAATATCATCCGAAACCGCATCCAGCGCGCGTACGATTCAGGAGAGTTTATGTTGGTGGCCACGGCGACCAGCGGTGTGCAAGCCATTGAAAAATTCAATGTGCATCGTCCTGACGTCGTCACCATGGATTTGACCATGCCACAAATGGACGGTCTGGAATGTATCGAAAAAATAATTGCCATTGACCCAGAAGTCCGAATTTTAGTGGTGTCAGCCTTATCTGATAAATCGACTGGCATTGAGGCATTATCGTTGGGTGCGAGTGGGTTTTTATGTAAGCCTTTTTCAGAAGAAGAGCTTGTCGAGTCTTTACATGAGCTGATGCAAGACTAATTCTAGCCAACGATTTAAGCAGATGTCATTATGAAAGAACAACATTTACATATTTTTTTGAATATCATCACCAACTATTTTAATCAGTTCGGTAGTGAAGCACTGATCGTCGATACGCCTTATTTACTAGAAAATAAACAGCCAAAAGTCTACGACTATACTGGTGTAATCGGTATATCGGGCGTGCAAAAAGGCGTGGTATATTTTTCTGCTACTCATGAGCTATTGGCAGGTATTTTGGACAGTATGGGTGAAACGGATAAAAGCGAAGACAATTTTGTCGATCTTGCTGGCGAAGTGGCCAACACCATTGCTGGCAACGCTCGCCAAGAGTTCGGTGCAAAATTTCATATCTCTGTACCCTTGGTGTTTAAGGGCGCACCGCAAAGTATTATTTTGCCCAAAGATGAGCGTTCTTTTATCATTCCCGTTACTTGGCGCGGTCAAGTCGGTGAAATTGTGGTTTGTTTGCAAGACTAAGCGCAGCACTCACACCTCATCGATGTTAGCTATGGACAATACACTATTATGGTTAAAGTAGAAAAATTAGGCGTCTTTTTAAGCTCAATCAGCGCATTCTTTGCGCAGATTGATGAAGCGCCAGTGGCGATTGATACACCGTATTTGAACAGCAATAAAAGTGCCGTTGGTTATGATTATAGCGGCATTATTAAGATATCTGGGCCTATTGAAGGCTGCGTTTATGTGAGCGCGCCAAGCGTGATGTTGCGAGAAGTCATAAAAGTGATGGGCGAGCCCGATTCGTCGATTACGATGATGAAAGACTTGCTGGGTGAGATGACCAATACCATCTCAGGCAATGCGCGTACGGAGTTTGGCTCAGATTTTATTATCTCGCCGCCCAAGATTATTGAGGGCGCGCCAAGCATCTCTTATTTACCAAAAGATCGCCAAAGCTATGTCACGCCATTTACTTGGCGTGGTTATGAAGCGGTGATTGGTATTTGTATCGCTTAGGGCGTGTTTGATCGTCTGAGCATGGCACTGAACGTAGCTGTTCGTGGATCTAATGATAGTAATCAGCGAAAAAACGACGTTAAAGCGTCGTTTTTTTATGGTTTTTATCCAAAAAATTGTTTCATACCTTGTTCATTTATTTGATATTTAACTTGCGCGTCTCATAATAATAGCGCTAGCAGTGAGCTATGCTTTTATGATAAAATACAGCCCAGTTATTTTTAATCATATAGTATTCTATACGTTCAAATTATAGCTCATTTTTTAAACCAACCCATCAACCAATGACACACACATCATGGCAAAAAATTGCTGGGTGTTTGGCGACTTGATTAATTTGCAAAAAGTTAGTGCGATATTTATCAGCACTAATCATTAGCAAATGCGTGTCGCTAGATAGGCAGTTTTTGTGATGTGGAGGCATAACCCAACCAATAGGAATTTCACATGGCTACAAAGAATCCAACCAAAATCGAAATGCGCGACCTACTACAAGCCGGCGCTCACTTTGGTCACCAAACACGTTTTTGGAATCCAAAAATGGGACCATATATCTTTGGTGCCCGTAACAAGATTCACATCATCAACTTAGAGCACACGGTAAAAGCGTTTAACGAAGCATTGACTTACGTAAACGGCTTAGCTGCTAAGAAAAATAAAGTATTGTTCGTTGGTACTAAACGCGCTGCTAGCGGTATCATCCGTGAACAAGCTGCCCGCGCTGGTATGCCATACGTTGACCATCGCTGGTTAGGTGGTATGCTTACCAACTGGAAAACCCTTCGCCAGTCAATCAACCGTCTAAAAGAGCTAGAAAAACAAGCAGAAGACGGTACTTTCGCTAAGCTTACTAAGCGTGAAGCATTAGAGCGTACTCGCGATATGGAGAAACTTGAGCGTTCATTAGGCGGTATCAAAGACATGGGCGGCCTACCTGACGCAATCTTCGTTGTAGACGTGGATCATGAAGCGATCGCTATCAAAGAAGCCAAGAATCTAGGTATCCCAGTTATCGGTATCGTTGATACCAACTCTAACCCTGATAACGTTGATTACATCATTCCAGCAAACGATGATGCTATCCGTGCCGTGACTTTGTATGTAACTTCTATGGCTGATGCGATTATTGCTGGTAAAGAATACGCACAGACTCAAGCAGGCGGCAAAGCTGATCAAGAGCAACCTGTAGAGCAAGCAGCTACTGAAGCAGCACCAGCTGAAGCGGCTACCGAAGAAGCAGCCACTCCAGCAGAATAAATAGCTGACCCAAAAGGTTTACCTTTGTAAGGATATCTTGATAGTGACTCTGTCAGCATCCATATAAAGATATTAACAGCGTATAAGCTCACAATAGGCATGATGTAGTTCTACTCGTCATGCCTTGTTGTTGATGAATTGCTCGTTATTAGGTGAGTATTATCGCTTATAGTTGGACTCGTGATACTCAGTGTCTGCTATCACAATGACTTCAGTTGTCACGATCAACGATGTGCACTTTCATCACCACAAGAGCAATATAGTATTGATAAACAGTACTTATAAAATACAGTATCTGTAAACAATATTTATAAACAGTATAAAAATATTGAATAGAAGTTAAGCACTCACATACATAACAATACTCACATACATAATAAAAGGTAACTCTTATGTCAGAAGTAAAAGTATCTGCCAAAATGGTAAAAGAATTGCGCGACCGTACTGGTCTTGGCATGATGGAATGTAAAAAAGCGTTGGAAGAATCAAACGGTGATGTCGAAACTGCCATTGATAACCTACGTAAGTCTGGTCAAGCCAAAGCCGCTAAAAAAGCGGGTAACATTGCAGCTGACGGCGCTATCATCATCGCTCAAGGCGAAAACAAAGCATTCTTGTTAGAAGTTAACTGCCAGACTGATTTCGTTGCAAAAGATGACAGCTTCAATGCATTTGCAGAAAAAGTGGCTAGCATTGCTCTAGAGAACAACGTGACTGACGTTGCTGCTATCGCTGAATTACCATATGGCGATGGTCAAACCGTTGAAGAAGCACGTGTATCATTGGTACAAAAAATCGGTGAAAATATCCAGATTCGCCGTGTTGAAGTACTTGAAGGCGCTAACATCGCTGCATACCGTCATGGCCTGCGTATCGGTGTAGTGGTATCTTATGAAGGCGGCAGCGCAGACACTGGCAAAAACCTTGCCATGCATATCGCTGCGTTTAACCCAGTTGCCGTCGATGACGAAAACGTCGCTGCTGATGTACTAGCGCGCGAAAAAGACATCATCGAAGCCAAAGCCAAAGAATCTGGCAAACCTGACAACATCGTTGAAAAAATGATCGAAGGTGGCCTACGTAAGTACCTAGACGAAGTAACGTTATTGCGTCAGCCATACGTCATGGACAACGAGAAAAAAGTTGGTGACGTATTGAAAGCTGAAGGCGTAAAAGTACTTGGCTTTAAACGTCTAGAAGTTGGTGAAGGCATTGAGAAGAAGCAAGAAGATTTCGCTGCTGAAGTTGCTGCAACTCAAGCACTAGCTAATAAGTAAGTTTTAAAATGCAGTAAGTGCTGAGTTTGTTTTTGCTCAGTACTTATAGATTGTTTGACATAAGAAGCAATCAAGCACAAAAAAGCCCGTTATTTAATAACGGGCTTTTTTGTGTCTGCTGATTTAGTTATATCATTAACAGTTATAGTCAAAACATCCTAAAAACGCGACAGTATTGCTGATATCAATTTTTTGCAGCCTCTGTCTGCGCAGGCACAGCAAGCAAGAAAAATTGATATCAGCAGTGCGTGATGTATTGATATTACTTTTCGCTGATCATTATGTCACTATATTAACGTAAGGCCGCATACGCTGAATTGGCATAACTGGCGCTATTGGTATTGCTGCTAGTGCCATAACTGACTTTTTGCATGCCATTACTAGCAGTGGTATTGCTGTTGCTGGCGCTCATGCTACTACCAGACAAACCTGAGTCATTTTTATATAAGCTGTGATAGCGGCTCATGACGCTTTTGACATAGTTGCGAGTTTCTTTAAACGGCGGGATGCCACCATATTTATCGACGTTACCTTCACCCGCATTATAACCGGCCACCGCATGTTCGACGTTATTATTAAAGCGGCGCATCAACCAAGCGATATATTTAGCAGACCCTTCGATATTGTCGGCAGGATTCCAAGGATTGCTCACTTTGAAGCGGCGGGCAGTGGCTGGCATTAGCTGCATTAGGCCTTGAGCACCCACAGGCGAGCGCGCGTTGGGATTGAATGCGGATTCGGTATGCATCATGGCTTTCATGAGGGCAGGATCTACACCATTACGCTCGGCAGAGGCGCGAATATAACTGTCATAAGCGTTGCGGCTACCGCTACTACTTGCTGTGCTGTTACCATAATCACTACCGCTGCTATTACTGCCATCATACATCTTAGAGTCTTTGTAGTAAGTCACTTTCACTTTTTTGGTAAATTTATCAAAGTTGCCACTAGGATTGACATTGGTGAGCAGTACTTGTCCGCCTTTGTCTTTATAGATATACATATTGCCTGCGTGAGCAGTCATCGAAAGCGTGGAGAAGGTAAGTGTACTAGCAATGGTGCTGAGTAAAAGCGGAGACAAACAGCGGGTAATCAAAGGGGAGATATTTATCATAGAGATATCACTTTTTATCGAATAATAGCAAATTGTTTTGCCTATAGGCGCGTCATGTTGCGCGTTAAAGCGGTTACCGTGTTTGCAGGATTTTATAGCTATAAAGAAGATAGCCACCTAGCAATAACCACGCTTAACAAGAAACCACTTGCGATAGATACAAAAAATAATAGTTGCTTACTATAACATATAATAACTTTTTAGCGCATAGGATTAGCAGAACAAAGCACAAAAGCCGCCTTTAATTTGTAAAAAAATCAACACACTAAGGGTTTTAAGCGCATCGATTGCATACTTGCTTCAGTGTTTTTAAGTTGATACAAACGCCTCAATAGACGGACTGCGACGGTAAATGATCAGTAAAGACGAAAAATTGGCCACAATAGTGATGGGTTTTCTAAACGCTCTTAAACGGAAAAGGCACTGATAAAAATAGGTACCCACACGGCAGTGACCAAACCATTAACTGCCAAACCAAAGGCTGCATAACGACCGGCAGTGTGGCTAATTTGCCAAGCTTCTACCGTGCCGAAAGCATGAGCAGCCAAGCCAAGTGCCAAACCTTTAGCACGATCATCATCGATACTGCGAAACAAAAAGCGCGCTAGAGTACCACCGATTAGACCTGAGACAATAATAATCAAGTTAGCCATGGCCAGTGGCGCTTTAATCAAATCGGCGACGCTCAAACCAATGGGTGTAGTGACTGAACGGGTGGCAAACGCCAATATAGTGTCATGACTTAAGGAAAACAGGTACGCCAATGACATGGGTAGTAACGCACCAATAACGCTGGCCATGGCTACGATTAAGGTCAGCTTCTTGACTGGTAAGCCTTTAAAATTCATCGCCGCTAATGGCACGGCTAACAGTACCGTTACATACCCTAATAGATGGTCAAATACGGGCTTGGCAACGCTATAATAATTATTGTAATCCCATTGCAGGATGAATAAGAATAAAAGGACAAGCCCCAAAGCGGTAATCACCATCGGTAGCCACGATAGCTTACGTGCCAGTACGCGGGCAATGACGTGCGCTGCCAAGGTTAATAATATTGCTGCAAGGGTCGCCATCAATACACTATCAAAAGTCATTACATCTCCTTGGTCACACAGCTCAAGGCTGCTGTTCTTGCTTATGAGTAGTATTGGTATTTGCGCTATTGCTTAGCCAGTGATTGGCAAGGATAGCAAGTCCCCATAGCGGAATGAGCGTACTGATCAACATAGTCAGCATCACACCCCAAAACTCATCCCCTAAGGCAAATAGTAGCAAGCCTGCTCCAGCTGATACGGGCAAAAAAGCAAAGCCACTATCGACCAATAAAGTGTTGCTGGCTTGGGTGAGCCAACTGGGCAGACCTTTGAGTAATCGCCATACCATCAAAATAAGGAACATGGCGACTAGGCCAACGATATTGGCCGCTTTTTCGATACCTGCCCACTGACAGATAATAACGGCAGATTCGCGGACAAAGATGACCATGATCAATGTTAGGATGACGGACATCCATAGGGGCATACGCGAGGAATGAGTGGACTTCATAAGCAGTTTTGGCCAATTCAGAGAGAGTGTATTTATAAGCGCGAGTCGGCATAGAGCCACGAGCATGGCAGAAAAGAATATTTTTGCTAACATTGATAGTAGTCTTGAGCACTCAGCATTTTGTGTCGCGAGTTTTAGGCTGCAAGATTGGTTGATTATACAAAGCTCGATTATATAGAGAGTGGTCCAACTAATAAAGCCTATGGGCTGCTAGGGCGTGTTATTGATCTGCTAGATTTTATTAAAAAACCACTGACATAAAAAAGTCAAAAAAATGGACGATATCGTTGATAGCGTCCATTTATCATTTATCATTTAATAATTTATGATGGGCAATCGATTATACTAAACCATCCATCATAATATACCATCCATCATAATATACCAATCAACTAATTGTATTAATAAGCCCATCATTGTATTAGGCAGCTATTTAAGTCTGTGAATCTGGAATTTTCGCTTCTAGCGCTTTAGACTGCTCTGAATCTAATGTCTCAGCGTTGAGGGCATTAAATTCGTCAAACGCTTGTTCTTCGGCTGCTGTCATAGACGGTTCATCCTCTTCATCAGGCTGCTCGAACTCTTCCAGTATGGGCATCAGTAGCGTGGCTTGCGCTAATGGCAATACCTCTAAAGGATTCAAGTCGGCCTGACCCAGCAGCTGTTTTAGGCGTTCGCTAGGCAGACGAATCGTTAGGCACTCATGACCATTATCATCGTAGCTTTCTTCTAAGATAACGCCCAGCTCATACAAGGTGTTTTTAAATTGACCAGCCGTATAAGGCAGCGTCAAATCAAAGGTCGTCAAGGTACCGGTAAGCAGCTGCTGAACCGCAAGTGACAGCTCCTCCATTCCTAGATTTTGTCTAGATGACACATAGACGCGATTGGGCTGACCTTCGCTAGCGTAACCGATATGGGCAGGCTCATCTGTCAGGTCAATCTTGTTGTAGACGTTGAGCACGGGCACATCATTATCAATCTCTGCCAATACGTCTTTCACCGCTTGGATTTGCTCATGCATATCTTCACTTGATGAGTCGATGACATGTAGCAGTAAATCGGCTTCTAGCGTCTCTTCCAATGTGGCATGAAAAGATTCAACCAACTCATGCGGTAGGTGACGGACAAAACCTACGGTATCCACCAAAACCACACGACCAACACCCTGCCAGTCTAAGCGGCGTAGAGTAGGATCAAGCGTGGCAAACAGTTTATCCGCCGCATAGATGTTTTCATCGACCAAGCGGTTAAATAAGGTAGATTTTCCCGCGTTGGTATAACCGACGAGTGAGATAGTCGGTACGTCAGATTTCTGCCGACGGGCTCGGCCTTGGGCACGGGTTTGGCGAACTTTTTCCAGTTTGGTTTTGAGCTGGTTTACCCGTGTTTGCAATAAGCGACGATCCGTTTCAAGCTGAGTTTCGCCCGGTCCACGCAAGCCGATACCCCCTTTTTGGCGTTCCAAATGCGTCCAACCACGGACCAAACGTGTCGACAAATGGTTCAACTGCGCCAGCTCTACTTGTAGCTTACCTTCATAAGTACGCGCACGCTGGGCAAAGATATCTAAAATCAAACCGGTACGATCGAGTACACGGCATTGCACCACCGATTCAAGGTTACGCTCTTGTGATGGCGATAAACTGTGATTGAACAAAACGATATCAGCGTCATGCTCACGAACCAGTTCAGCGATTTCTTCCGCTTTACCACTACCAACGAAGAATTTGGCATCGGGTCTTTGGCGTGAGCCAGTAACCAACGCCAAGCGATCAGCCCCTGCTGAATCTGCCAGTAGCTCAAACTCGTTAAGATCGTCAGGATCTTGAATTTGGCGGATGTCTAAATGTACGATAATGGCGCGTTCGCCACCTTTATGTTTGTCAAAATAATCCAAAGAGTATCACCTATTAATAAAGTAAATAAATCGCTATTATCCATTCAGCTAGCTTTGATATAACGTTCATATGACCCTCTATATGTGGTCTTATCACTTGATATTAAAGGGTATTCGCATAATTTGCGATGACTTTATGTTACAGCCATTATCGTTGCAAATTTTCAAAGTTCTTAATACCCAGTATATAAACGAACATATGGAGTAGCAGCTCACAACACTGAGTGAACAAACTATCACTGAGCATCAGAATTTTGTTATACTTAGCTCGTTTTTTCACTATCCAAAAACTAGACATTCAATTATGAGGGACGAAGATGAGCCAAGCTAAGTCAGGCTTTTCACTCAGAAAACAATTGGGTCGCGGCAAACAGATTGCCGGTATGACCACGACGATCGCTGGAGGGCTACGCGCCGCTCAGCGGATTGGTGCCTTTAAACAGCCACCACGCGAAAAGCTGCCACGCTATATTCAAGCGTTTTGTCGCAAGATGGCCGGCTCATTTGGGGTAAAGGTCGTCGAAGTCGAGCCAGTACAACAGCATCATGGTCTATGGGTATCCAATCATGTGTCATGGATGGATATTCCGGTTGTGGGCACGGTGAGTCCGGCTTTTTTCTTATCTAAAGCAGAAATCGGTGAGTGGCCAGTATTTGGCAAGTTGGCTCATGCGGCAGGCACGGTGTTTATTCAGCGCGGTTCCGGCGATGCAGGCTCGGTGGCAGCGCAGATAGCCAGCTTTTTGGCGAAAGGGTTTTCGGTGGTATTCTTCCCAGAAGCGACCACCACAGATGGCAAGAAAATCAAGCGCATTCATGGTACCTTGTTACAAGCAGCGATAGATGCAGATGTACCGGTCCGCCCCATTGTTATCGCTTATGTCAATAAGGACGGTACGCTCAGCGAAGCACTGCCGTATTATGGCAAGCTGACGATGATAGAGAGCCTAAAAAAAGTGCTTGATACTAAGGATGTGACCGCTTATGTATTGCCGCTAGAACCAATAGATCCGAAGGGTCTAAATAAGAGCTCAGTAACTGACTTGCTACAAAAACGTATGCAAGAAGGCTTGGCTGAGCTACACACACGGGTGTTAACCACCGACCCTAAGGCATAATTTTCTAAAGTATAAGCATCTAAAGCATCGCTTGTTAAATTAGAAAATCAGCCAAAAAAAGGCGCAAATCGCAGTGATAATGCTAGCGATTTGCGCCTTTTGCTTTTGATGTAAATACGCTAACTTATAAATACCTTAGTCGCAATTTATGACAGTATGATTTGTATCAGACCAACGTTCGCATTGAATTAACTTAACTATCAAATTAATAGGTCAAGATAATAAACTAAGGTGACGGATTGGGTTGCTGGGTATGTACCGCTTCAATCGCGTCTAGTACGTCTGAGCTTAAGGTCAAATCGATGCTGTCAATATTCGATTTTAATTGCTCAGTACTGGTCGCCCCAATAATATTACTGGTCACAAATGGGCGTGAATTGACAAAAGCTAGCGACATTTGCGCCATATCCAAACCAGCATCAGAGGCAATCTTGGCATACTGTACGGTGGCTGATTTTGCTTGCTCGTTCACATAGCGGGCAAACCGATCATACATAGTGAGACGTGCACCTTCAGGGCGTTTACCATCGAGATATTTGCCAGATAGTACACCAAAGCCAAGCGGTGAATAAGCAAGCAGACCAACATTCTCACGATGCGCAATCTCTGCCATATTGACTTCATATAAGCGGTTCAGCAGGCTATAAGGGTTTTGCACGGTGATAGGCGCGATTAAACCGTTTTTATCCGCTTCCCACAGATAACGCATCAGACCCCAAGCCGTATCATTCGATAGCCCATAAGCACGAATACGACCTTTTTTGATCTCGTCATTTAACGCTTGGATGGTCTCCAAAAATGGTGTTAGGTCGTCCAAATTTTGCGCTGCCATCTCTGCAGTATAACCGCGCTGACCAAAGAAATTCGCTTGGCGTTCAGGCCAATGTAATTGATAAATATCAATATAGTCGGTTTGGAGGCGTTCAAGGTTGCCATCGATGGCGCTACTGATGTGTTCAGCCGTAAAACGTGTTTGCCCGTCGCGTAAAAAATCCATTGGTGATATTTTACTAGCTAGCACGACTTTATTACGCTGCTTGGTTTTGTTAAACCAAGTACCCATAAAGCGCTCAGTATCGCCTTGCTTGTCTTTGTCTGGCGGTGAGGGATACATCTCCGCCGTATCCCAAAAGTTGACTCCTTCGCTTAGCGCCATGTCCATTTGCTCATGCGCTTGGGTCTCGTCATTCTGCTGTCCCCACGTCATAGTGCCTAAGCAGATTTTGGAAACGTCTTCATTAATTTGTGGCAGTTTTTGATATTGCATCTGTTTATCCTTGTTTTTATTCTAAATAAGGTTTTTACTCTAAAGCAATTTTTATACTACATTAGCTTGATACCAGTGACGCCCGGCGGTGTTACTTTGAATACTTTTACTTTAAACAATACAGATTGACCAGCTAAAGGATGATTGAAATCTACTTCTATCTCGTCGTCACTGATGGCACTAATAGTGCCGGGTAAGGTGTTTTTACCTTTGTCCTCAAACTCTATCATCATGCCGATTTCAGGGTTGTCAGCGACCAGCGCAAACTGAGTACGGCTAAAATGTTGAATATTGTCAGGGTTCCAATCACCAAACGCTTGCTCTGGATCAAGGTGGGCAGAGCGCGTATCACCTGCGCGCAGGTTCATTAACACTTGCTCAAACCCCGGTAGTAAACTCTCATCGCCAATGGTCAGTGTCACTGGCGCATCGCGGCTAAAGGTTGAGTCAATCACCGTGCCATTCTCTAGGGAAACTTCAAAATGCAGCTTTACAAGGCTGCCAAAGGTGATGCGTGTGTCTTCATTGGGATTGATAAATTGCGAGTCGGTCATAGTCAAAAGCCATCTGTTGCGAGATTGGGAAGTCAGGTCAAAAAATTCATATAATAAATGATAATTATGAGAAATGATAAGCCATCTGAGAAAGGTTGTAAGCGTAAATAGTGTAACGCAAATAGTGTACTATATTTGGCATGTCTAAATGAGGGTGAGAGCAAGCATGGCAAATAAGCAACAAGGCCACATCAAGAAGTGGCAAGATGACAAGGGCTTTGGCTTTATTGACACTGAGCAAGGCGACTCAGTATTCTTTCATATCAATGAGTTCAAAGCGCGCCGTCGCCCTGAAGTGGGTGAGCAAGTCGTCTTTACGCTTGGGCAAGACAATCAAGGGCGGATGCAGGCAAAAGACGTACAAGAGCTGAGCTTTGTACAGCAGAAAATGGCACAAAAAAACAGCCAAATCCGTCAGCGTAATGCAAAACGTAGTCATCAAGCGGAGTTTGAAGCTGGACAAAAGAAACGGCTGTTCCTCGGCGTTGGATTTTATGGGGTTTTAATTTTATTGGTGGTCATGAATAAGCTAAGCTGGTTAGTACTTGCTTGGTATGTAGTATTAGGCGTCATTACTTATGCGATGTACGCCAAGGACAAAGCAGCTGCGCAAAGTGGCGCTTGGCGTACGCCTGAATCAACCTTGCATCTGTTAAGTGCGCTAGGTGGTTGGGTTGGGGCGATGGTCGCGCAGACGTATCTGCGCCACAAGTCACAAAAGCCTGAGTTTCGAGTGGCGTATTATTTGACCGTCGTGATTAATATGGCAGGGTTGTTGTTTATATTGGCGGGCGGTGGTTTAGAGACTCTGACCAATTTATTATCAGGGCTGCTATAAATAAAAACTAAGATGCGAATATGGATAAAATAATCATGAATAAATCAGGTTTCACTGCTGGCACGTTAGTACATACTAATAAAGGACTAGTGCCGATAGAGCAATTAAAAATTGGAGATAAAGTATTATCCAAACCTGCTGATGGCTTAGGTGATCTGGTTTATAACCCCGTACTTCGTACTATAGTCACCGAAAATACACCTGTGTTTTTTGCTACTTTTACACCTGAATCTGTAGACGATTTACCATTTGAGCAACTAACTAATCATGACCTTTATTTGGATTTAATATGCAGCGCAAACCATCCGTTTTGGGTGAGAGGTATAGGATGGAAAACTGCTGCAGAGTTGGGTAGGGGTAACACTACAGTTTTAGAAAATAATGAATCTGCATTCTTTGAAGGAGGTAGTGAAGAAGGGGGAATTGAAGTTGTATTTAAAACTGATAGAAATGCGGTTGGTTTTATTCCTAATTTTTATGATCAATCAAACAATGGACGATTTATTGACTTAGAAACAGGGCGTACTTTATATTTTGGAAGTTATGCCCCAGTATTTGAAAAGCTTTTCGTGAAAGATTCGGACTGGAAACAACGCTTATTAGAGCAAACCCCAGTAGAGTTGAGAGATAGTGCTGAGTTTTATAATTTCCGTACTGGCTTTTGGCAAGACGATGCAGGTATCGACTGGGCAGAAGGTGAAGGACCGGTGACTACTACTGTATATAATATTGAGGTAGCAGATACTCATACTTACTTTGTTTGCGACCAAGGTCTATGGGTATATGACAGCATGCCTAATATCAAATCATCTTAGCGAGTTAATATTATGGATAAATCAGGTTTCACCACTGGCACACTGGTACATACAGAAACAGGACTAGTGACCATAGAACAACTAAAGGTCGGTGATAAAGTATTATCTAAACCTGCCGATGGATTGGGTGATCTGGTTTACAAGAGGATAGCTCGGACGACAAATAACGATGCATCAATCTTCATAATGTATTTTAATACTTATGTAAATCCACAATTAAATTTGGCAGATAGAGTTAATCTAAGACGTAAGTTAAAGAAACAACAGATATTGCCTGAGCCTCTATTAATGACAGCAGATCATCCCTTTTGGACACAAAATAGAGGTTGGGTGAGAGCAGATAAATTGAACACTCAAGATATCTTGGTGACTAAGGATAATACTTATTTTACAACTGATAGTGGAGGTGGGTATGACTATAGATCTGAAGGCATAACACCTATGTATCATGCAAATAAAGAAGGATATGCTTATCAGGTAAGCTTTGGTGATGAAACAGGCGAACTCAAAGGATCATACGTTAATTTATTAACAGGAAGGTATGAACTTTACACAGATCCAGCACCATCATGGATAAATAAATTGTGGCAAGCTGACTCAGAATGGGAGCAACGCCTATTAGAACAAACGCCTGAAGGCGAACGTGAGCATGCTGAGTTCTTTGGCTTTCGTCAAGGTGAGTGGAGAGATCCAGATACTATTGATTGGAATGAGGGCGAAGGTCCATTGACCATGACTGTTTACAACATTGAAGTCGAAGACACGCATACTTACTTTGTGGGTGAGGCTGGTATTTGGGTGCATCATTAAATTTTTATATATAATAAAACTTAATCACGACGTCTATCCGCAAGCACATAATCTTACCGCTAGCCCTGATAGTAGTGGTTATCCTTATCTAAGAGAGGCTGATGAGACTCAGCTGCTGGAAGTGTCGCCGGTCAGAAATTCCAGCAGCGCTTTAGTCGAATAGCCTTTCTTAGGTAAGATAATAGCGTATAGCAGGATCAGCTCCGACACCTTAACTTATCAAAAATAACAGGCAAAAGAAAAGGTAGGTTACGTATTCGTAAACCCACCTTTTAAATCTAAAAACTAGCTACGATTATAATCGTTAAACCTCACGCTTTTTTTCCAAAAAGAGCATGTCAATCACAATCAGCACCACGCCGATACAAATACCCATATCGGCAACATTAAAGATAGGATAGTTCCAAACGTTGGCATAATGCACATGGATAAAGTCAATCACGTGACCATGTAGCAAGCGATCGATTAAATTGCCCAGCGCACCGCCCAATACTAAGGCCAGTCCGACAGAAAGCAGCTTGGCTTTTCGTGGCGCTTTGACCAAATAGCCAATTAAGAATAGCGACATTAATAATGCCAATCCGGAAAAAAACCACTTTTGCCAACCGCCAGCATCCGCCAAAAAGCTAAAAGCCGCACCGTAGTTATAAGCCAACGTCCAATTGAGGAATGGCTCAATCACGGGTACTGGCTCATGGAAAGTCAGGTTGGTTTCAGCTAGCCACTTCGTGCCTTGATCGATGATAAGTACGACCAGCGACAGCAAATACCATACAAAAGCACGACTGCCATTAGCAATCATTTTTGGCGTTTTGGTCAAGCGACTTCTCGGCGTCGTTGAGTTCCCTATTGTTGCATGCGCAGGTTTAGGCGAATTATCGACGTCAGTAGGTGGCAGATTGTTTTTTGATGAATTAGGCATAGTGGCGCACCTCGCCATTGCCTGCGACATTAGTGACGCAGCGGGCACATAGTTCAGGGTGTGCGCTATCGGTACCGATGTCATTACGGATATGCCAGCAGCGTACACATTTAGTGCCAGTCGCAGCACTAATATTGACCACTAAGTCTGCCGCTTCTTTGGTGTTGCTTTCGGCTTGCTCTGCTGCGTCATTCTGACTAGCAGCAGGTGCATCACTCATTGGCTTCAAAGTCGCATTGCTGGTAATCAAGACAAAACGCAGCTCTTCACTGAGCTTAGCTAAGCTTTCATACATCGCCCCATCGGCGTATAAGTCAACGTCAGCAGATAAGTTAGCGTTGATGATTTTTTCGCCGCGCGCCGTTTCGATATGTTTATTAACGATATCTTTTGCTTGCATAATACGTTGCCAGTCATCGTTACTGATAGCGCTTAGCTCAAACTTTGGAAAGGTATACCATTCTTCAGTAAACACATAGCCTGCTTCGTTGCCGTTTTTACCTTGCAATACTTCCCACGCTTCTTGGGCGGTAAATGACAAAATCGGCGTAATCCAGCGAATCAATGCTTGGGCAATATGATAAATAGCCGTTTGCGCAGAACGACGTGGCTGTCCATCAGTTTGGGTCGTGTACTGACGGTCTTTGATGATATCTAAGTAGAAGCTGCCCAAGTCTTGTGAACAAAACGCGGCAATATGTTGCGTAACTTGGTGGAAGTCCATCGCATCATAGGCGTCGATGATTTGTGCTTGCACGATTTGCGTACGCTCAATGATGAATTTATCAAGGCTGACCAGCTCATTGATATCAATGCTGTTGGTTGCTGGATCGAAGTCATCGGTATTGGCCAGCAAAAAACGCAAGGTATTCCGGATACGGCGATACATATCGATTGCGCCTTTAAAGACCGTTTTGCCCGCGCTCATCTCATAACGATAATCGCTCGACGCAATCCACAAACGCAGCATGTCTGCGCCTGTTTTATTGATCTCTTCTTGCGGCGTGATGATATTGCCCAGTGATTTACTCATTTTGCGACCGTTTTCATCGACGACAAAACCATGGGTTAAGACTTGCTTAAACGGCGGGCGCTCGTACATCGCTTCAGAGGTAAGCAGTGACGTCTGGAACCAACCACGATGCTGGTCAGAGCCTTCTAAGTATAGATCAGCGGGATTGGTCAATTCATCGCGTTGCTCAAGGACGGCAAAATGCGTCGTGCCCGAGTCAAACCAAACGTCTAAGGTGTCGGTAGATTTATCATAATCAGCCGCTTCTGTACCTAAGTAATCTTCACAGCTGGCATCAAACCAAGCTTCAACGCCGCCAGCATCGATATTTTTTGCGGCGACTTCCATCAGCTCAAGCGTATTTGGATGCAGCTCGCCCGTTTCTTTATGAGTGAAAAAGGCAATCGGCACGCCCCAAGTACGCTGGCGTGAGATACACCAATCTGGGCGACCTGTCATCATCGATTCAATACGGTTTTGACCCCATGCTGGCGTCCAGTTGACGGCTGGGATATCTGCAAGTGCACGCTCACGTAAGCCTTCTTTCTCCATATTGATAAACCACTGCGGCGTGGCACGGAAGATAATTGGCGATTTATGACGCCAGCAATGCGGATAGCTGTGCTCAATCTTGGTATGGCTAACGAGATGACCGTTTTCATGTAGGGCGGCGATGATTTTTGGATTGGCTTTGTAGATATGCTCGCCCGCAAATACCGCTGCACTGTCTAAATAGACGCCCGTACCGCTCACTGGGTTTTCAACTGGCAAGTCATATTTGAGACCAACGATATAATCGTCAAGACCGTGACCCGGTGCGGTATGCACGAGGCCCGTACCGCTATCTGTAGTCACGTGATCGCCTAAAATTAATGGCACTTGACGATCTTCAATCAATGGATGCTGGGCGCGTAGACCTTCCAGCTCGCGTCCGGATACAGTCGCTAATACGCCTTCATTGCTGAGCTTAAACGCAGTCAGTGCGCTTTCAACCAAATCAGTCGCTAGTAGGAAGTTGCCTTTTTCGGTCGCCACCACACTATAGTCATGCTCGGGATGTACGGCGATGGCTTGGTTGGCAGGTAGCGTCCAAGGCGTCGTCGTCCAAATAACGGCTGCGATATTACCATCGATTTCGCTCAATGCGGCAACTTTTTCGGTATCGAGCACATCAAAGCTAACGTAGATAGCATCTGAGACTTTGTCCTGATATTCAACTTCGGCTTCAGCTAGGGCGGAGCTACAGTCTAAGCACCAATTGACCGGCTTCATACCGCGAGTCACATGACCGTTGTCATAAATTTTGGCAAGAGCGCGTACGATGTTGGCTTCTTGATGGAAGTTCATCGTGAGATAAGGATTGTCCCAATCACCAAACACACCCAGACGTTTAAAGTCTGCCTTCTGTAGCTCAATCTGCGTGCTTGCATATTCGCGGCACAGACCACGGAATTCAGTCGCAGAGACTTTTTGACCGACTTTGCCGACCTTGGCTTCGACCTTTTGCTCGATAGGCAGACCATGACAGTCCCAACCTGGCACATAAGGCGCGTCAAAGCCCGATAAGGTTTTTGACTTTACGATAATGTCTTTGAGCACTTTATTGACCGCATGACCTAAGTGAATCTGACCGTTGGCGTATGGAGGGCCATCATGCAAAATGTATTTGGTCGCACCTGTACGCGCCTGACGAATTTTGCCGTACACATCATCCGCTTCCCATGCAGCCAGCCAATCTGGCTCGCGTTTGGCAAGGTTTGCACGCATCGCAAAAGGCGTGTCGGCAAGGTTTAGCGTGTCTTTATAATCTTGGCTTGGTGTATCAGTGCTTTTATCAGTCATAGAAGGCGTCTTTTAAAATGAGGGTTAGAGGTTGCGTTTGAAATTCAGGCTTAAGGTTAAATATAATATGGGGTCAAATATTTGATAATCGATGCTAGCCTTTTGCTTAGAAAACGTTGCTTATAACGTGTTGCTTAAAAGATATAGCTTATAACGTGTTGCTTATAAATAGTTACGTCCATCATAAATGCTAATGAGACGATTGCAACAAAAAATATTTTTAACAGAATAATTAGAAAAGTGAATATGATAACGGCAGCTATTATATGACAAAATGGGTAGGGTAAAAAGAGCTGACCAGTATCGTCCTGTTTTTAACTAAAACCAATCATTGATGTCAGCATAAATACTTTGTCCATTAAAGCATAGGTCTGGCAAGTTTGATTGTCTATTTATTAGATTATACCTAACTGGCTAAGCGCTAAAAAACTTCTGACAACCACAAGCGCAATCTAAGCGACCAGAGTGGTTGAATACCGGTCAGCCCTTGCGTCATCTCGCCATCTTTTAGAACCACATAAGAAGGCGTGACTTGTCCTTGCCAATCGGCAAATATCTCACCTGCTTGATCGTTGACCGTGGTAAAGCGGTAACTATTTTCATTAAGGTAGCGGTGCAGCTCTTGATCTGAGCCAGACTTAATCGCAATGGTAACCACTGGATAATTATTTGCCGCTGCAAGCTTGTCTATCGTCGGTGAGGTCACACGACAAATCGGGCACCAAGTCCCCCAAAAGTATATCAGGGCCGGTTTATCCTCACTCAGCGCTGCTAAGTCAATGCTTTGACCTTGATAGTCGGTCAATTGCAGTTGCGGATTGGCTGGCATGACCGGTTGTCGCCACCAATTGACTGCGCTATAAATCACCGCAAATATCAAGCCATATAACAGTATGGTCTTAACTATCGACAACGTTCTTTGCTTCGACGTCTTTTTAGGTGTCTCAATTATCTTTTGGCTATCAGTCGTCATAGTGTCTGCTTTTTTTGCTTTGGCATAGTCAATCCCCTATAAATTAGATACGCTGTCAGGCTCGCTCAGTCTACTATATATAGTCAGAGCACTTTTAAACCGCTACGGTGTTACCCGCCCTAGAGGTACTCAATGTACTATCTGCGGTCGGTCGCCTTGTAGCGATTCTAAAATTCCTTGACTATATAGTACTTTCATTCGCCTTCCTTACATCTAAATTATCTTGAACCAGCGATAGATAAAAATAAACGGCTGAATAGTCAGCCGTTTATTAAAGTATTTTGTTAGAGGGTTTTTTTATACGAATCGCCTAAGGCTTTTGCGCGCGATTTTGTAATGGATCACCGATGAGGACGCTACCTGAATTTTCACGACGCTCTTCGTCGGTTAATTTACTCGCTGGAATTTTGGCTTTTTTCTTCCATTTTAAGCTAAATAAGTCATCACGGCGATCAAGCAAGTTATGCACCGAGCCTTCGTTACGGACATGAGTGAGCTTATCCAAATTCACATCTGAGAAGAATACCATTTCGGTATTGGCTGTCGTTTCTGCCATAATCGCATCATGCGGAAAAGCAAAATCAGAGGGTGAAAAAATAGAGGACTGTGCGTATTGAATGTCTAAGCTTTCAACTTGCGGTAAATTACCCACTGAGCCGCATATCATCACATAACACTCGTTTTCAATGGCTCGTGCTTGGGCACAGTGACGCACCCGCAAATAGCCGTTTTTGGTATCTGTCCAAAAAGGCACGAACAAAATATCCATATCGTCAAGCGCCAACAAGCGTGCAAGCTCAGGGAACTCAATGTCATAGCAGACTAAAATCCCAATACGACCCGCATCGGTATCGAATACTTTGACCTCGTCGCCACCTTCGATGACCCATGCGCTACGTTCATGCGGGGTAATATGAATCTTACGCTGCTCTTCAACCGTCCCATCGCGGCGGCAGAGATAACTGACATTGTATAGTGTATCGTCTTCGTCCAATAATGGCATAGAGCCGGTGATTACATTGACGTTATAGCTGACTGCCAGATGCGAGACTTCGTTTTTGAACCATTCGGTATAACCGGCTAAAAAGCGAATGGCCACGTTTTGATCCGTGGATTCACACAGACCCATCAATGGCGCGTTAAAAAACTCTGGTAAGCAAGCAAAGTCTGAGTTGTAATCCGCCATAATATCAACGAAGAACTCCACTTGTTGTAGCAGCTCCTCAGGCGATTCAACCTCACGCATTTGCCACTGAATACCACCGATACGCACCTCTGATTTACGGGTGTTTGGCTTATAGTCTTGCGGCTCATAATAAATGTTGGCCCATTCAAGTAGCGTCGCAAAACCTTTAGACTGAGCATCATCTGGCAAATAGGCCGTCAAAATACGTTTAACAATAAAACCGTTGGATAATTGGAAAGATAGGGCAGAGTCGTGGATTTCACGTGACTCGACCGCATCGATATATTCGCCAGGGGTCAGGTCTTTGTGGTTATGATAATTAGGAATGCGACCACCGGCCAAGATGGCTCGGAAGTTTAACTGGCGGCACAGCTCTTTACGCGCATCATAAAGACGACGACCCAAACGGTAGCCACGATATTCAGGGTCAATTAGAGCATCCAAGCCATAAATAGCATCGCCTTTTGGATTGTCTCTAATGATTTCTTTGTGCCCAATCAGGTCATCATAGGTATGCGGGTTAGAGAACTTGGCATAATCAACGCGCATCGATAGCACGATACCAATCAATTGATCGTGGTCAAATAGGGCAATCTGTCCCTCTGGAAACGCATCAATCAAAGTATGAATAGTAGTCTTCGACCATGCACCGCCCAAGTTCACATATACGCGATCCATCAAGGCTTTTAACTGCGGATAATCTTTTTTCTTAATCTCAGCAATCGTGAGGTGAAAGTCGTCTATTTTTTCGATTTTACTCATAAGGTTCCTGTCTTCGCTGTCAATAAATGTCGTAAAGTTAACGCTGTATGCGCGGTAATAGCCATAGTTATCAGTAGAACTAAAAACTTTTGTGTAACAAAGGCGATAAAAATATTCCAATCGACTTATATAATCGTTACAATAATTTATCTTTTTATTTACAATGAGTTATAAAGACCACATCTCATATCAAAGATTTTGATAAGGGTTTTTCGTAGGTTTGCAAGCGTCTCTATTCAAGAATACTGACCTCATTAGTAGCTGTATCAATCGTACTTGAATAAACTACCTCTGTTCTACTAGTGCCCAAGTTCTGTCACATCTCTTATTATTTCTGGCTAGTCCCAGTTTGGCTTATTACTGCTGATTTCGATAATCATCATACCAAGGTAGCGGATCAATGACAGTCCCACGTAGTAAATATTTGCTACGTTTTTGTGAGTCGCTATCTCTGCTTAGCTTAGAATGAGTCTGGAATGAGCTTGGACGTAGTCTTTGTTTTTCTTGTTTTGTTTTGCGGCCTATGGGCGGCTTTTTAGGATTATTTTATGACGCCCTTAACGCGCACGGTCGACACATTAGAAACCGTAGAAGATTCCGCACTGATACAATTGGTGTATGTCAGCAGTATTACCCTCAGTGCACGGCTAAAAGCCTCAATATTCGATGAAGTAGAAGGTCATGCTCGCGATCATAATGAGCAGCATGGTATCACTGGTACTTTATGTTATGGCAATGGTCATTTTTTACAATGTATCGAAGGCAAGAAATCTGAGGTATTCGACCTGCAAAAACGCATTTTTGCGGATAGCCGTCACAAGAATATTGAAGTATTGCTATTGCGAGTCATCAATCAGCGCAGCTTTGTCGATTGGCGCATGCGCTTGTTGTTTTTGGAGCGTTGGTTATGGTCACCAGCGACCAAGAAACAAGCCGCGCAGTTGTCTCCTTTTTTACCGTTTACCCCGCATGGCTGGACTTCTGAGCGCACCGAGCAGTTTTTACAAATTATCAAAACCTTTGATACGCCGCCACATATAAAAGCCGCCGGTATTACTTACAATGCCTTGGGCAATATGTTTCGCCATATCGCGGCGCCGCACCAAGCGTTTTTAATCGTCCAAGGTTGTTTGAGTCTATTGTTGATGGTCGCATTGGTACTGCTTTATTTATCATAAACATCTTATAGATTAACTACTTTTACGCTTTTAATCTTTTATACAAGTGATGCATTGCCAGCTTAAGAGCAAAAAAGACGCTAAACTTTTCAGTCTAGCGTCTTTTTTATACCATAAAAATGGTTTACTTCCTGCTAAACCATCAATCAACAGACCCTAATCACATATCAAAAATCTTCCCACGGTTCATGATGTTGTTTGGATCAAATACTTTTTTGACTTCGCGTAAGTAATTAATCTCAGTTTCGCTGCGGCTATAGTGCAGATAAGGCTTTTTGGTCATGCCAACGCCATGTTCAGCAGAGACTGAACCGCCATATTTTTGTACCGTCTCAAATACGTGTTTATTAACGATTTGACATTCTGCAAAGAAGTCATCTTTGCTCATATTTTCTGGCTTTAAGATATTCAGATGCAAGTTACCGTCACCGATATGACCGAACCAACACACTTCAAAGTCAGGGTAGTTGCTGCTGACGATGTGATCAATCTCAGCGATAAACTCAGGTACGTAGCTTATCAGTACCGAGACATCGTTTTTATAAGGGGTAAATACTGAGATGGTCTCCGAGATATATTCGCGCAGCTTCCACAGCTCTTCCGCTTGCGCCAGACTCTGACTCATCACCCCATCGACGACCCAACCTTGTTCCATACAATGCTCAAATATTGCCATGGCTTTGTCCATGATAGGCTCATACGGCGCTTCAAACTCGAGTAGCGTATAAAACTTGGTGCGTGATTCAAACGGCTCTTGTACTTGGCCGTGCGCCATCAGCTTATCAATGGCCACATCATCAAAGAACTCAAACGCGGTCAAATCGATCTTTGCTTGAAAGGCTGATAGCACATTCATGACGTCGTTAAAGCTGTCCATGCCAAGTACCATGACGTTTAAGTCTTGCGGCTGACGCTCAAGCTTGATTTGCGCATGAGTCACTAAACCAAGCGTGCCTTCGCTACCGATAAACAACTGGCGCAAGTCATAACCGGTGGCATTTTTCACCATGCCGCGATTGAGCTGCAAGATATCACCTTTACCAGTGACGACAGTCAGGCCCATAATCCATTGACGAGTCATGCCATAACGAATTACCTTGATACCGCCCGCATTGGTGCCGATATTACCGCCCATTTGGCTAGAGCCAGCCGAAGCAAAGTCGACAGGGTAGTAGAGGTCGTTAGATTCGGCGAATTGTTGCAATTGCTCAGTCACCACGCCCGCTTCAATCTCGACTAAGCGATCAGCAGGATAGAATTTGCCGATTTGGTTCATCTTATCCATACTGACCACAATCTCACCATTGGCCGCGACCGCGCCAGCAGACAGACCAGTACGACCGCCACTTGGCGTCAAGACAACATTGTGCTCATTGGCAAGCAAGACGATGGCTTGCACTTGCTCAGTGGTTTTTGGAAAGACAATGGCAGAGGCGGCAGGCGCGAAATGCTTGGTCCAGTCTTTGCCCCAATGTTCTAGGCTTTCGCTATCGGTCTTGATTTGGCTGGCGTCAAATTGATGGCTATCAAGCAGTGTGCGTAAAATAGTCTGCACGGCGTTGGTATTGTCATTGGTATCAGGTTTAGGCTGGCTAGATAAAGAGGTCATGGTCAAATCTCGGTATGAACGTAGGCGCTATGCATAAAGGGGATTATTATATCGCTAAATGGATATAACGAAGCGGCTATAACTGTGTTTATATAATAAGAAGGTCGCGAATGTGGTTTTTAGTATTCATGAATATGCTTATTATATAATGAAATATTTGCGCGCGCATACATGGCATAAATAGTTAAAAAGACAGTTTAATAAACATTGAACATAATAGTTCACTATAGCATAAAAAGTTTTCAGGCTTGATATCCAATAATTCATCTAATCTGCTAACATCGACGTCGAATTTTGTGTAAGATATCCGGACTGTTTTCGTTTCATCCATCGTATAGTCAAAGCACTTGTAAATGGTTACGGCGTTAACCTCTCTAAATGTACTAAGTTGTACTATTTGCGCTCGGTTGCCTTGTACCCACTTTAAACTGCTTCGACTATAGATTATCCTTCAGATAATTTTATAAGACAATTATAGGACAGTTCTCATATGGCGTTATCACTACAAAAAGACAAAATCCGCTTTTTATTGCTTGAAGGTCTACACGACAATGCCTTAAAAATATTGACAGATGCTGGTTATCAAAACATCGAGAATATCAGTCATGCGTTAGATAAAGAAGAGCTGATCGAAAAGATCAAAGACGCTCACTTCATCGGTATTCGCTCACGCACCCAACTGACGCGTGAAGTACTGGAGCATGCGCACAAGCTGATTGGTATTGGTTGCTTCTGTATCGGTACCAACCAAGTAGACTTGGAAGCGGCTCGTGAACTGGGTATTCCCGTCTTTAACGCGCCGTATTCGAATACTCGTTCGGTGGCTGAGTTGGTATTGGCCGAAACCATCATGCTGTATCGCGGCATTCCTGAAAAAAATGCCACCGTACATCGCGGCGGCTGGGGCAAGTCTGCGACCAACTCGCATGAAGTACGTGGCAAGACCATGGGTATCGTCGGCTATGGCTCTATCGGCTCACAGTTGTCTGTGTTAGCAGAAAGTTTCGGTATGAAGGTCATTTATCATGACGTGGTGACCAAATTGCCATTGGGTAACGCCGTACAAGTCGGCAGCTTAGAAGAATTACTGTCGACCGCTGATATCGTGACCTTGCATGTTCCTGATGTGCCAAGCACCCGCTATATGATGAAAGCTGAGCAATTTGCGCATATGAAAGACGGTAGCTACTTTATCAATGCCGCACGGGGTACTTGTGTCGAGATTGATGATCTAGCAGCGGTATTAGAATCTGGCAAAATCTTGGGCGCGGCGATTGACGTATTCCCAAAAGAGCCAAAATCTGCTGACCAAGAGTTTGAATCACCGCTACGTAAATTCGATAACGTGATTTTGACGCCACATATCGGCGGCTCAACGCAAGAAGCACAAGCCAACATCGGTCTAGAAGTCGCAGAAAAATTCGTTCGATATTCAGATCAAGGTGATACCCTCACGGCAGTGAACTTCCCAGAAGTCTCTATTCCGTTTAAAGAAGGCTCACATCGTCTGTTACATATTCACAAAAACGTACCTGGCGTCCTCTCACAGATTAACCGTCTGTTCGCTGAGGCGCACATCAATATCTTGGCACAGAGCTTAATGACCGAAGGCGATGTTGGTTATTTGGTCATGGACGTAGATTACAACGACTCAAGCGCGGCGCTGGATCAGCTAAAAGACGTTGAAGAAACCATTCGCGTCCGTATTTTGTTCTAATAGATTACTCATAACGTTTCAGACTGACGGTATACTGATGGTATAAAAACACGTCTTAAAGTAAGTTAAGCGAAATAGCAGATGACCTTGGTGGTTGTCTGCTATTTTTTTATGTTGGGTATCGTTATAAGTATAGGGTCTAGATTGCTTTGTTTGATTTTACTGCGTTAGCGACCTTCGACCACGATTGTCCTACAAAAGTCCTAATGAGTGAGCAGGTTGAGACTGGTTAATATTGAATGAGCAAAACCATTGAACCATTTAAGACAAAACCATTTAAGACAAGAGCATGCAAAATAAAGCCATGCAAAATAGGACGACAACCATAAAACTTAAAACCACAATGTGACAATACGATAACGGCTTAACTTATGACCACCACATTTTATACGATTGGACATTCGACCCGTAGTCTTGATGAGCTGATTGAGATGCTTCAAGCGGCTGATATCGAATTACTCATCGATGTGCGCAGCTTTCCTCGTTCTCGTACCAATCCTGTTTTTAATATCGATACTTTTCCACAAGCGCTCAGTCAAGTTGGTATCAGTTATCAGCACTGCACCGACCTTGGCGGGCGACGTCCAAAACAAAGGCAGGTCGATGAGCAGATAAATGATTTATGGCGCGTGCAAGCTTTTCATAACTATGCAGATTATGCGTTGAGTGATACTTTTCAAGCCGCTCTCGACCAACTCATGCAACTGGGAAAAAAACAGCGTCTGACCCTGATGTGTTCTGAAGCAGTATGGTGGCGTTGCCATCGGCGTATTATTACCGATTATTTACTTCTGAGAGGCCATAGGGTGGATCATATCATGGGCGTTGGTCGCTTAGATCTTGCCAAACCAACACCAGGAGCTGAGCTAAATAGTCAAGACCAATTGGTTTATCCAGCGGTATAAAAAAAGGGTTAAAAGAAGATACGCTGTTGGTCCCTTCTTTTAACCCTCATTTTCAATAAACCCGCATTTCTAATAGACGCTAGTGTCGTTAAGTGTTTGCTGATTTCTATTGTTTAGATTTAGCGTTTTCTTGCTGCTTTCGCGCTTCAATCTTTGCCGCTTTACGCTTTTCTATAACGTCCATCACATCGCTACCAATATGCGCTTCGCCGCGCTTTTTCGCCAGCTGCATTTGATGCTCGCGCTCACGGAATCGTGCTTTTTGCTCGTCAGTGGCTTTATCGATACAATGCGGGCAAGATTCGCCTTTGATATAAGCCGCACTTTGCATGTCATCTTGAGTAATGGGCATACGACAAGCAAAGCATTGCTCATAGCTGCCTTTTTCTAAGTTATGATTGACCGAAACCCGATTGTCAAAGACGAAGCAGTCGCCTTGCCACATAGAGTCGCTGGCAGGCACTTCTTCGAGATATTTTAGGATGCCGCCTTCTAGATGATAGACCTCTTCAAAGCCTTGCTCGCGCAAATAGGCTGTAGACTTCTCACAGCGGATACCACCGGTACAGAACATCGCAACTTTTTTATGCTTAGCGGGGTCAAGCTCTTTTGCGACGTACTCTGGGAACTCGCGGAAGGTTTCGGTATTTGGGTTGACGGCATTTTGAAAGGTACCGATTTGCACTTCGTAATCGTTACGCGTATCAATCAAAATAACCTCAGGGTCTGAGATAAGCGCATTCCACTCGCTTGGTTTTACATAACGACCGACCGATTGCAAAGGATCGATATTTTCTACGCCCATTGTCACAATTTCTTTTTTCAGCTTCACCTTAGTACGATAAAAAGGCTGAGCATCAGTATAAGATTCTTTGAAGGTAAAACTGCCAATCGCTTCGATACTACGCAGGTAGTCAAGGACGGTGTCAATACTTTGGCGCGTACCAGAAATCGTCCCGTTAATGCCTTCAGCGGCAATCAACAAAGTGCCTTTGACCTCATTCTCAAGCATGGTATTTAAAATTGGCTCGCGATATTGCTCAAAATCTGCAAAGCGCGTGAACTTATAAAGAGCGGCAACGACGATGTTATTGGTGACGCTATCGTAGGCTGGGGCTGACTTACTATCGGTCAGATTGGTATCCGCATTGCTATTTTGAATGGTACTCATATTTTTCTCCTGCTGGCTAGGTCGCAAACCTAGTGCGTTGGGTTAGCAGTCTGGTTCAAATAAACACGCTATTGTGTCATCCTCGCTTGATGTACTTTGGGTACAATCTGTGCTCGGCTTCCTTATATCGCATTCATTTGAAATAGACTTGGTTGGTTTAGAATGAGATATAACACTAGCGTAATTGTGGAATTGGCTAATGCGCGCGTAGTGTAGCAAATTTGGCAAGGTTTTTGAATCATTTAATGGCTGATGACATCGTTCAAGATATCAACGACTCATGACAGAGATTCTATATGAGTGATAATAGTCTTTAGGCATTTATCCGATGAGTAGAGCTTGCTATAGTAGACGTTTGCTCATCATCTTGACCATATTTATTTCATTGTAAAGGCGCTCATATGTCTCTGTTCCAATCTATCGTCATCGAAAAGTATGTCCGTGAACTTGATAACACTCAGCTAGAGACAGCATGGCAGACTTTTAGCCATTGTTTTTTAAACTTATCAAAGCAAGACAACATCCGCCTAAGTAAAGAAGAGCAGTATCAAGAAGGCTTTTTGCGTGACTTATTCGTCGATGTCTTTGGTTACACGCTAAATCCCAATCCTGACTATGATATAACGACAGAATTCAAAAACCAAACGGGCAGTAAAAAGGCTGATGGCGCGATACTCAAAGACGGTCATGCTATTGGCGTGATTGAGCTAAAAGGTATGAATACCACTGACCTTAGCAAAATTGAGCAGCAAGCTTTTGGCTATAAAAACAATCAACCTAAGTGCCGCTATGTCATCACCTCTAACTTTCAAAAGCTACGTTTGTATATCGATAATGCGGTTGAGTTTATAGAGTTCAATCTATTCACTTTGGCTCAAGAGGACTTTGCATTACTGTATTTATTGCTCAATCGCGACAGCATCATGAACGATTTGCCTGCCAAGCTCAAGTCGGCATCATTGTCTCAAGAAGAAGCGATAACTAAGCAGCTTTATAAAGATTACTCGGTGTTTAAACGTGAATTATTCAATGATTTGACCACCAATAACCCAAGCGTAGACAATTTAGTATTATTTCAAAAGTCACAAAAATTACTCGATCGGCTACTGTTTATTTTCTTCGCTGAGGACAGTCATCTGTTGCCTGCCAACTTTGCAAAGGGAATCATCAGCGAATGGGAGAAGTGGAAATCGCTAAAAATGACTGTGCCTTTGTACGATAGGGTCAAAGCGTACTTTGGTTATTTGGATAAAGGTCATAAAGATGAGTATAGCGAGATATTCGCCTATAACGGTGGACTGTTCAGCACTGACGAGCTGCTGGACAGCGTCATCATCAGCGATGATATTCTACAGACCCATATCAAGATACTCTCCGAATACGACTTTGACAGTGAGGTAGACGTCAATATCTTAGGTCATATCTTTGAAAACTCATTATCAGAGCTTGATGAGGTAAAGGCGCAGCTGACAGGTGAGGTGGTAGATAAATCGCAAACCAAGCGCAAAAAAGATGGCGTGTTTTACACGCCAAAGTACATCACCAAATATATCGTCGAAAACACAGTCGGCAAGCTTTGTGAAGACAAAAAGTTAGCGTTAGCATTGAATGACGAAGATTATGAGCAAGATATTACTATTAATAAAAGCGGTAAAAAACGAAAAAAAACAGATAAGAGAATCGAAGAAGAAAAGGTAGCTCTAGATAGATTAAATGCGTATCGAGACTGGCTATTACAAATCACGATTTGTGACCCTGCGGTAGGGAGTGGGGCGTTCTTGAATGAGGCGCTAAACTTCTTAATCGCTGAGCATGAGTATATCGTTGAGCTAGAGACTAAGCTATTTGGTAGCGGTCTGGCTTACCCTGATATCGAAAACAGTATTTTAGAAAACAACTTGTTCGGGGTCGATATCAATGAAGAAAGCGTCGATATTGCCAAGCTGTCACTATGGTTACGCACAGCGCAGCCGCGACGTAAGTTGAATAACCTCAATAATAATATCAAATGTGGTAATTCACTGATTGATGATCCCGCAGTCGCAGGTGATAAAGCCTTTAATTGGCAAGCAGCGTTTCCACAAGTCTTTGCAAAGGGTGGTTTCGATGTGGTGATTGGTAACCCACCTTATGTAAGGGTGCAGAATATTGAAAATAATTTAGTAGATTATTATTTCCAAAAATATCAAAGTCCAAAGGGTAAGTTAGATTTGTCGATATTATTTTTTGAAAAGGTTTTTAAATTAATTAACAATAAGGGAGTTGCAGGTTATATATCATCATCTCAATGGATGCAAACAGACTATGGTGAAAATATTCGAAAAATTTTATCTGAAAATAAGTTTTCCGAAATAATAGATTTTGGCTCTCTTCCTGTTTTTGAAGATGTAGAAACGTATCCAGCTATATTCTTTCTTAATAACAAAGAAAATGATTTTTTTCAATATAAGAAGGTGATACATAAAAAAGATTTGAACTTCTTTGGAGTTAAAAATAGTCCGTCCACAGACTATACATTTGATAAGCTATCATCAAAAGCATGGCAGTTTTCTGCATTTGATTTAATAGAAAGTCTAGAAGACAAAAACATACATTATGAACTTCTTGAAAGATTTGCTCCTGCCTATATCGGCTGTCTAACAGGAATGGATGCAGCTTTTGTGGTAAATCAGGAAATTATCGAGAGATATAAGTTGGAAACTGAGATTATCTATCCATATGCTTATCGTGGTCAGGAAGTCTCTAAATATTCTAATACAGAACCTACAGCATCAATTATATATCCCTATTATAATGAAAATGGAGATTCTAAATTAATTGAAATGAATGATTTTATCCAGCTTTTCCCTAATTGCTACAATTATTTGCTTGAGTTCAAAGATGATCTGATGGAAAGAAAGGATAGTCGTAAGAAATATGCTTTTGAAGAAAATTTTTACAGACATCTTCGTGCTGGAAATTTCAATTATATTACACCCGAGAAACTCATACTAAAAGGTGTAGATACTAATTTTACAGTTGGCTTGTTGGGTGCAAATACAGCATTTAATGGTGCTAACACGCCTGCTTTAATTCCAACTGATTCCTCTAATATTTCAATAATGACTCTATTATCAATACTAAATTCAAAGTTAATTTCATTTTACCTCAACCAAATTTGCCCAAAAAAACTGGGTGGTTATTATAGATATAATGCGAAAAATATATCAGCTATTCCAATTATTAGTCCAAAAGATGATGAAGTAATGAATAAAGGGTTATTGGTATCTAAGTTAACACTACAAATGGAAGACTTAACAGGTAAATTTATTCGCACCTTGCAACGAAAATTTGATATCGACAAGCTGAGTAAAAAGCTAGAAAACTGGCATGAACTAACGTATTCAGAGTTCGTCAAAGAGCTGGCAAAAAAGAAAATTAAAATGAGCTTGGGTGATGAAGCGGAATGGGAAGAGTATTTTTTAGCCGAACAGACTAAAGCAAAGCAATTGATAGCAGAAATTGAACGTACCGACCGTGAGATAGATCAAATGGTCTATAAGCTATATGACTTAACCGATGCTGAGATTGCCATTATCGAAGCCAGTTAATGTCAGCATTTATCATTCTCTAAACACAAAAAATCCAGCTCAAAGGCTGGATTTTTATTTTCAAACTAAAGCTGTATGTTGCTAGATTTACTTGCTCTGAAACCAAGTATCGGCTTTACTACGAGCGCTAGCGATGTCTGAGCTTGATAAGTTCAATGCCAACTGACCGATTTTACCGCGTGCTTTGTTACGTACTTTTTCATCAAGCATGCCGTCACGGGCAGCCAAATCGTACCATTTATAAGCATCAACTAGGTTCTTTTGCTTTTCATCTAGCAAGGCAAGCGTATAGCTGGCACGGTTATCGCCGCGCATTGCCGCTTTTTCTAGCCAAACACGAGCTTGTTGTAGGTTTGGTTGGACACCTTCACCGCGCAAGTACATGATGGCAAGATTCAACTGAGCAGGGGCAACACCTTGTTGAGCCGCTTTGGTATACCACTGGATCGCTTGCTGAGTGTTTTGGGCAATCCCTTCACCTTTTTGCAAACGTTTGGCTAAGTAAAACTGAGCGTGATCGTTGCCTTGGGCAGCACGATTAGACAATTCACTGACAGGCATTAGCTCAAAACGTGAGGTATCAAGTGGCACGTTTGATATTAACTCAGCGTTGGCAAGGCCGGCACAAGAAAACAAGGCAGTGAACAACGCAGCTTTTAATAATTTCATAGCAGCTCCAAAATTAGGCAGTTAATAAGCAAAAAGAGTTGTACCGCTAAACATTATCTCGCTAAAGACAGTTAGACGGTGATAACAATTAGGTGAAATCTTGCGATATGAACTTACCTAATTATTAGCAATTTAAATAGTTGTTGAGTATAGCCGTTACCTTTAGTCGGACCGATAAACGGTTAAAATAGAGGTGTGACTGACACTATTTCGCTAGCTTAACACCCAAACTTACGAAACTCAAATACTAATTACACGATTTAATCCTCATCACTACCTTAGTGTCCTTAATAAAATCATAGAGTTACTAAGAGATAATAAAGAGTTAACAATGTATTAAGGTCTAAAAACGTGCGTAATGGCTATTTTTAGATAATTTCAAAGGGGCGTAAACCCTTATTGTTGTAGGTATTATTGTGCTGGTTTTTGTTTGGTCACACGGTAAATAGCGACGTCTGCCAGCAGATTTGGCGCTTGGCGTATCAAGGCTTTCATGAGCGGTGTGTGACCTTTTTCCGAATCACTAACGGCAAAGCGGTTGATGATATGAATGTCATACTTGGCACAAAGCTGCTCAAAGTCTTTAAAGGTACATAGATGAATATTTGGCGTGTTATACCATTCATAAGGCAGCGCTTCTGAAACGGGCATCATGCCTTTAAGCCCTAGATGAAGTCGGTTTTGCCAATGGGCAAAGTTAGGGAAGGTGATGACTGCTTCGCGGGCAACTCGCAGCATATCGAGCAAGAGCACATCAGGCGCTTTCACCGCTTGCAGGGCACGTGCCATGACCACGGTATCGAAGCTATTATCAGCGAAGCGCGCAAGGCCGTCATTCAGGTCTTGTTCAATGATAGACAAACCTTTGGCGATACCATCATTGATTTTTTCTTCGTCAATCTCAAGCCCATAGCCAGTGACGCCGCGATGTTGCTGCAAGTGTGCAAGCAGCTCACCATTGCCACAGCCTAAGTCCAGCACATGTGACTGCGGGGCAATCCAGCGCTCGGCCAGTTGATGATCCATTCTCATGAGCGCACTCCTGTTTGCTGACGACTGTTTTTCGTCTGGCGGTTTTTAGCATGGTTGTCCGTGATAAATGGCGCGGTCAAAAATCCTCTAACGGCGCCCATATAACGGGGAATATCAAATAAGAAAGAGTCATGACCATGTGGCGCATCGACATTGATATAGTTGACAGGTTTGCCAGTCGCCATCAACGCATCGACAATCTCTTGTGAGCGCTCAGGAGCAAAGCGCCAGTCGGTGGTAAACGACACCACTAAGTACTGACACTGAGTGTGGGCAAAGGCCGCTTTGAGCGCCGCTAATTCTTGCTGACGATCGTTTTCAGTGTCAGTTTGAGTTTCGCTGTCAGTTTCATCGCCAGTTGCTAAATTATCAGTTGCTAAGGTAGCTTCAAGCGCATGCTGTGCCGCTTGTTTGGTCGCATTTTTAGTCGTTTCGACAGACGCCGCGATTGAGTCGTCAAGTAGCGATCCAGACTCCGACGGATTTGTAGAGTCTACTGATGGTGCTGTTGACTGGGTTGATGACTGCCCTGACAGATAGCCACGCGTTGGATCAAAATAATCCAAGGCTTTGGTCATCAGCAAATAAGTATTGGCATCGAAATTTTCGCTAAAGCGTTCGCCTTGATAGCGAAGATAGCTTTCAACCTGAAACTCGACATCATAGCCATACATAAATTTGCCAGATTTTAAATCACGACCAAATTTAGCCTTCATCGCATCATCGGTCAAATAGGTGATATGACCAACCATACGTGCGAGGATCAGTCCGCGACGAGGGTAGGTGCCAGCTTGTAAATAGCGTCCATCCTTAAAGTCGGGGTCAGACAATATGGACTGACGTGCGACTTCATTAAAGGCAATATTCTGGGCAGAGAGTTTGGGCGTACTGGCAATGACCACGCAGCGTTTTAAACGATTTGGATAGTCGACCGACCATTGTAGTGCTTGCATACCGCCCATTGAGCCACCGATGATGGCATGCCAGACGTCAATGCCCAAGCGATCTGAGAGCATGGCTTGGGTTTTTACCCAGTCTTTGATGGTAACCAACGGAAAGTCAGGGCCATAGACCTCTGCTTCGCTAGTGTTATCTGCTTGTTTTGCATTGACACTGTCAGGATTAATCGTCGTTGGACCAGTAGAGCCAAAACAGCTGCCAATATTATTGAGACATACCACATAAAAGCGGTTGGTATCGATGGCTTTATTGGGGCCAATCATATTGTCCCACCAGCCGGCCTTTTTATCATCGGCACTGTGCAAACCTGCTGCGTGATGGCTGCCGGACAAGGCATGACAGATTAATATGGCATTTGATTTGTCGCTATTAAGCGTGCCATAAGTCTCTACCATTAAGTCAAATGAGGGCAGGGTGCGGTTGCACTCCAAGGTCAAGGGTTCGGCAAAATGGAAGTTCTGTGGTGTGACGATTCCAACTGAGCCAACGGTATCGACTGAGCTATCCACATAAGCGTGATCTTTTGGGGAGTGGTCACTGGTACTATCAGGACGTGCGTTCAAAGCTACCTCGCAAGACGACAATTATCAATTATCAATAAAAAAATAGGATGGCAATATGCTTGCCTATTGTATGGCGATGCGCGGATGAGCACAACCTTCGAGTTGAGTCTTTCGAGCGCAGTGACCATCCAGTGCGTATCAAATTGTATTAGTGTGCTTTTACCACGCGCTATCGATCTATAAAATGCTACACTCATAACGCAGTCATTCAATAATGACTTAATAATCTTTTACCTCATATTCTTCTTTAATTAACCTAATAATAAATAATACTCTATGAAACCTAAATTGCCCCCACGTATTGCCGTTTTATTGGTCAACCTTGGTACGCCTGATGAGCCGACAGCGCCTGCGGTACGTCGCTACCTCAAACAATTCTTATCAGACCCGCGTGTGATTGAAATCCCAAAATTCCTGTGGGCGATTATCCTAAATCTGTTTGTGTTGCCAAGCCGTCCTAAACGGGTGGCAGAAGCTTATGCCAGTATTTGGGATGGTGACTCGCCAATGCGCAATATCCTGAACCAACAAGTGGCGATGTTAGATACGCGTTTGGCTGAGCAGGCTGCACCATTTCGTGTTTCTGTCCATTCTGCAATGAGCTATGGCAATCCAGGTTTGCCCGATGTGATGGACAAACTGCGTAGCGAAGGCGTTGACCACTTTGTGATGTTACCCGTATTTCCACAGTATTCAGCGACTTCAACGGGTGCAGTGTACGATGCCATTACTAAATGGTCGCTAAAGCAGCGTAACTTGCCTAATATTACGATCGTTAAAGACTACTTTGCGCATCCTTTATATATAAAAGCATTAGCGGATAGTATTCGCCGCTTTCAAGCGGTACATGGCAAACCTGACAAGCTGATGTTTAGCTTCCACGGTATTCCGCAGCCGTATATGGATAAAGGCGACCCTTATCCTAGACGTTGTAAATGTACCGCAGCGCAAGTCGCGCACGAGCTTGGTCTAAAAGATGACGAATGGATTATTAGTTTTCAGTCACGCTTTGGTAAGCAAGAGTGGGTTAAGCCTTATACCGACGTCATACTCGATGAATGGGCTAAATCAGGTGTAAAGTCAGTACAAATTCTCAGTCCAGCGTTCTCAGCGGATTGTCTAGAAACGTTGGAAGAATTGGCGATTGAGAACCGTGAGAACTTTCTTCATGCTGGCGGGCAAGAGTATCACTATATTCCAGCGCTGAATGCCGATGAGGCGCACATAGATTTGTTAGAAGCTATTAGTGCGCCATTGGTCAAAGGTTGGGCAGGCACTTTGGATGGTTGGGCTTAAACGATTGTATTTATTAAACCATAAAAAAATACCGAACATCGTGTTCGGTATTTTTTTGTCTAAACAGTTATCCTAAAAATCATCATCGTTACTACGTTCAGCGGCTTCTCTATCAGCGATATCCATCGCATCTGGATAATCACTGTCATCTAAATTGTCTTGAACCAATACTTCATCGACGCGCGATTCATCGATATTTTGACGATGCATGGGCGTCAATCCTTGCGTTGCATCTGTGCCGACTTCCGAATTGTCAAAGCCCGCGCTATTATCAATGACATCATCATTATCGATGGTATGTAGCATGGGATTGTCTAAATCAACTTCTTGGCTGTTATCATTGATGTCGGTATCACCTTGGATATGATCCATCTCTTCTGGTAACGGCGTTTTTGAATGGTCCATAAGGGTTTCCTTGTTATTAATGGTTATTATTGATGGTTATAAATGGTTATGGTTGATTTTGTTTATAACAATGAGTGTGACGCGTTATGATGACGACTGATAGTAGTAAGGTGTGACAGGATGTTCAAAAAATGTAAGATGAATCATAAATAAGAGGTGCTTAATGGTCGCCAGTAAGAAGGGTTTAATCACATTCTCGTTAATAACAGCCTCGTTGCTCAGTACCACGGTAGGTCTGACGGCTTGCGAACGACTGCCTTTCGTTAATGCTGATAGCACTAGAGAAAAGGTTAAGGTACAACAGCCGCTGGTGATTGATAGCAAACTCCCGACCGCTACGACGGTGATTGATTGCACACAATTAACACCCAAGCAGACGGTGGTGATAAAAGGTCATAGCGCACTCAGTAACAGCTGTGATTTGACAGGCAAGTCGCTACGCTTTGAGCTCAATGAGTCAAACAGTTCACTCGACTGTCGGGGCGCACGGCTTAGTACTATGGCTGATGATTCATCAAAGGCCAGCGCCATTACTATTAAGCCGAAAACAGATAGAGCTATCGATAATATAGCTGTGGCCAATTGTCATGTGGATGGCTATGGTCATGCGCTGCACATTCGCCAATATAGCAACCCCAATCAGCGTTACGCGCGCGGCTTTACCAACCCTGCTGACAACCGCACCCTTGCGCCAAGCAATATCCGCGTCATTAATGTCAGTAGTCGCAATAGTATTAATAGCGGCATGTTCGTCGGAGATCATGCGCATGACATTACTTTTGATACAGTGCATATCCACAACGCAGGCACCGTTGGGCTCTATTTAGAGTTTGGTAGTCGTGATAACGTGATTAAAAACTCTGTCTTCGTCGGTAATGGCTTTCGTACCTTTAAACCCAATCGTGAGGCGATTGCCATTGATTCGTCGAGCAACAATCGTATCGAAAACAATCAATTTATTCATAATGGCGCAGGCAGTATATTGCTCTATCGCAATTGTTTTGAGCATGCCGACGATCCGGCGCGGAGCAATCACTTTAAGCGTACTGAGTCGAGCCGTGACAATATTATCGTTAACAATACCTTTGAAGATGAGCCAGTCGGTGTTTGGGTAGCGTCAAGGCAGTCGCGCAATCTAAAAGGTTTTGAATGCGGCGCTTATTTAGTGAAGCAAACGCCATTTGCCAGCTATCATTTGGACAGTGCTAAAGACAATCAGATTATCAATAACCGTTTTGAGCAGGTAGAGCAAGGCATTATCGTAGAGGATGACGGCACGCTGATTAAGGGCAATAAGTTTGCAGCAAACGTCCGCTTACCTATTATTGTTGGTTCTGAGATTCGGGAAGACAGCGCAGCAGGCGCAGTCAAAGATACGCGGATTGACAATAATACCTTTATCGATAAATCTATCGAGCAGGCTATTGATATTAGACCAGCAAGCAAAACGGCTACTCATATTGAGTAGCCGTCATTGTGATTCACATTAGATAAGCATCATCGCTCATAGATACGATAGCGGATAGGCGCTGCTGTTATTGGGCGCCCACTTTTGTATTGATCCAGCGAATAAGTGGATCAGGAGTGACCTGCGAGAGAGTCTGAAAAACTTTGGCCGGTATACCAACAGAGTAGTGCGTACTTTTTAGCTTACGGTTGGGGCTGGTGCTCAATTTGCATAAAGTCTTGGCCACATCATGGACGGTCAAGTTAATACCTAAACGGTCAATACTGGTGACTTCGATGTCTTTGGTCATGTCGGACTTGACCCAGAGTGGCATCACATCAATGACTTTGATGCCGAGTTTCTCATATTCAATATTGAGACCTTCGGTGAGACCACGTACAAAAAACTTACTGGCCGCATAAGTGGCAACCTCAGGCTGACCATAGATAGCCGATGCCGAGGACACATTGACGATTTTGCCATCTTTGCTCTCCGCCAAATAAGGCGCTAGCTTATGACAACCAATCAGCACGCCCTTACAGTTGACGTCGATGAGCGACAATTGCTCCTCTAATGCTGTCTTTGGCAATGCTCCGCTAACCAGCACACCCGCATTATTAATCAGCGTATCGATGCCGCCAAAGTTATTAATCATTTGCTCGATAGCGCCATCCCATGAATCAGGCTGAGTGACATCTAACTGACCAATAATGATGCGTTTCTTTTTTACGGCCTTTTTAAAGGCTTTGTCTTCGATAGCCTGCTCAAGCGTCGTTGTATTGGTTGCAAATAATCCAACGTTGTGACCTTTGGTGGCCAATCTTTTGGCAGCGGCCAGACCGATACCGCGTGATGCACCTGTAATTAATATATTCATAATGGCTCGCTTTATAGTTATCAATGAGTTAAATCGAGGTGCATTACCAGCTGACTATATGTAGATAAACAGTTACACACAGCTACGGTTTTAATGTAAGGATCAAGACCATCCATTACAATCGTTATCGTCCCTCGTGCTTAGACTCAGTATAACAAACTAATAGACAAGGATTGTGCTTAAGATAATTACTAGTGGCAACCTAACGCTACGTCTATATTTACTTAACAGTTATTGAGTCACCACTATGGGGCTATTGGTTAATATGACTCAATTCAAAGTTTAATTTACGCAATAGGCATGATTCAAAATCGCTTAATTTAAATCGCCATAAATAAACCAACGCGATCACATAAATAATCGTTTCCGCGAACTCTTCGACTATGCCACCCAAAGTGTGGGGGAACATAATAGCGTTCTCTCCCATATATTGTAGTATGGCCAAAGTGGCGACACCAAGATAGAGCGATACGTCTACATCTTTTAGTATTGCCCAAAGGTAGCGCCATGAGTAAATCAATAAGCCAACGCTCATCAGGTAGATTACTAAAAGCACAGCGTCCTCCCACCAGTCATAAGAATGGCTGAGAAGCGAAAAATTACTTGGGATAAATAATTCTGGTAAATAGTTTAACTCACGACGAATGACCGCGACGAATACGAGAACTGAGGCCAACCAAAAGGCTTTAATTTGTTTGACATGACTCTGTGCTACGTACTGCGCGCAGCGTAGCAAGCAAGCTATTAATAGGATAATACTGGGAATTTCAATGAAGCCATCTGTCGCCAAAATAAGGCACTCCTGCTTTTTTTTGAAATAAAAAAGTGAGCCCTTGGGCCCACTTCAAACCGTAAATTGTCTCATAAGACCAGATAATTTAATGTACTGCTATTATACAGCGAAATGCCTTATCATGCCATTATGTAATTTAACTAATCAGTCATATCTCATTGTTAATACTACACAATCAATGCGCCTCATCCCAGTTTTGACCACTATCGGTCTCCACCAATAACGGTACCGCGAAGTCTACATGCCAACCTTTTTCCACGGCTGTCGTCCTTAAGACGTCTTGCATGGCATCGGTAATCAACTGGCTAATTTCATCAACCTTGTCGCTATCCACTTCGAACACCAGCTCATCGTGGACTTGTAGCAGCATTTTGGCTTGCTCTTTTGGCAGTACTTTATCGACGGCAATCATGGCAAGCTTAATTAGGTCGGCGGCAGAGCCTTGTAGCGGCGCGTTAATCGCTGCGCGTTCTGCCCCTTGCTTAACCATACGGTTGCTATGATTGATATCTGGCGTATAAAGCTTACGACCTAATATCGTCTCGACATAGCCTTTTTCATAAGCGCTGGCACGCGTATTGATCATGTAGTCTTTGACGCTTGGATAGCGCTCAAAATACATATCGATATAATCTTGCGCCTCATTGCGGCTCATTTGCAACTGCTTGGCAAGTCCAAAGGCACTCATGCCGTACAACAGACCGAAGTTAATGGCTTTAGCATTGCGGCGCTCAGTGGCGCTGACCTCTTCAACAGCTTTACCTAATACTTCAGCAGCCGTTGCAGTATGAATATCCAATCCTTCATTAAAGGCACGGGTCAAGTTTTCATCGCCTGAGAAATGCGCCATCAGACGCAGCTCAATTTGTGAATAATCCGCAGCCAAAATAACGCGACCTTCTGGTGCGATAAATGCTTGGCGAATCAGGCGACCAGTGGCGGTACGAATCGGAATATTCTGCAAGTTAGGATCAGTGGATGATAAACGACCGGTGCTGGTCAATGCTTGATGGTAGCTGGTATGCACGCGATCCGTCTCCGCATCTGCGACATTATCGAGCGCATCGGTATAGGTGCTTTTGAGCTTGGACAGTCCGCGATATTCCAATGTGATATCGACCAATGGGTGGTCAATCTTTGATAATACCGCTTCGCCAGTCGAGTATTGACCAGATTTGGTTTTCTTGCCACCCGGCACGCCCAGTTTTTCAAACAGCATCTCACCCAGTTGCTTTGGTGAGCCTAAGTTAAATTCTTCACCGGCGACTTCATACGCGCGTTTTTCTAGCGTGATGATTTCTTCATCGAAGCGTTTTGATAGCTCGTTTAAAAATGAGCGCTTGATTAAAATGCCATTTGCTTCCATTTGGCAGAGTATCTCGGCAGTTGGAATCTCTAGCTCATGTAAGAGCTTGGCATTATTTTTATCATCAGCAAGCTTTTCACTAAACAAATCAAACAACTGATAAGTGATGTCGGCATCTTCGCAAGCATAGTCACTGGCGATATCGATGGCGACTTGATCAAAGGTGACTTGCTTGGCGCCTTTGCCTGCGACGTCCTCAAAGCTGATGGTCTGGGTGTGCAAATAATGGCGCGCCAAATCATCCATGCCGTGACGAGTAGCTGCCGCATTGATGACATAGCTGGCAAGCATGGTATCCATTGCCCAGTTATTAGGGCTGGCATGGATAGCGCCTACTAAATCAATACCATAATGACTGAGAATATGCGCGTCATATTTTAGATGTTGACCGATTTTGCCTATTTTTGAATTTTCCAAAACAGGTTTAAGTTTCGCTAATACCGTATCACGATCAAGTTGCTTTGCAGTCAGCTCATCACCTTCCAGACGATGAGTCAGCGGAATATAATAGGCTTCATGCGCTCGCAGGGCAAAAGACAGCCCGACGATTTCGGCTTGACGCCAATAGACGCTGGTCGTTTCGGTATCAATAACGAAGTGCGGTGCAGCCTCTAACAATTTAACCAAGCTGTCAAAGGCAGGCTCGTCTAAAATCGTATGCCATGCTCTATCAGGATTTTTGCTGTCAGTGATATTCTCAATAGTGCTTGATTGTAGCGACTTAGCTATTTGCGCTTGTGACTCGGCATCGGCTTGACTGTTAGCGACACTTTGCGAGCCGTTGGCTGGATGGTTTGGGTGGTCAAGAGACGCTAGCTCGTTTCTAAACTCAAGCTCATTATACAATTCGCGTAATTCATCTATATGGGCACATGGATCGGTATTGATTTTTAGATCGTTCCAGTCTTGACCGATAGCTAAGTCTGTCACGATGGTGGCAAGCTTCCTATTAAACGGAATATCATCAGCATGTTCAATCAAACCTTTGGCACCTCGACCTTTGATAAAACCAATATGCTTTAACATATTGTCGATGTCGCCATACTCAACGAGTAGGTCTTTTGCCGTTTTTTTACCGATACCAGGCACGCCTTTTATACCGTCTGAGGCATCGCCCATCAAGGTCAAAAAATCAATCATTTGATTTGGCATAATACCAAGCTTGTCTACGACCGCTTGAGTGTCCGTGACTTTGCCAGTAAAGCTGTCTTCCAATATTACGCAGTCATTAACCAGCTGCATCATGTCTTTATCGCCGGTGGATATGACGACGTGATGGCCTTGTTCAACCGCACGATGCGCCAGTGTCCCGATGATATCATCGGCTTCTGCACCCTCGATGCGTAACAGTGGAATACCTAACGCGGTCACCAAGCGATGAATATAAGGAATCTGCTCTACCAGCTCTATGTCGATGGGCGGACGAGCGGCCTTGTAATCAGCAGACATATGGTGGCGAAAAGTCGGTGACTTGGTATCAAAGCAAACCGCCATATGAGTAGGGTGATAACGACGCATCAGCTTGAGTAACGCATTGAGCGTGCCACGGATGGCATTGGTGATCAGGCCTTGCGAGTTTTGCATGGTCTTCGGTAAGGCATGATAAGTGCGAAACAGATAGTAAGAGCCATCAACCAAAATAAAAGGCGGCTGATTGCTGTCCACATGACTGGTGTCCATGGTCGCCACATTGGGCATAGTCTCAAAGTTTGGCAAGACGGCAGGATCAATCGCTTGATGGGAGTTGTGGTCACTGTCGGTCATGGAGTCGGTCATAGGATCAGTCATAAAGGTCACTTATCAGCTATTAGATAGAAATATGTGCTTATTATAACGATAAAAATGACGTGTGCCGAACTGCTTAAAAGTTATGATATGTTCTATAGTCAAAATATTCTAAAAACGCGATGGTATCGCTGATATCTATTTTTCGTCACCTCTGTCTGCGCAGGTACGGCAAGCAAGAAAAATTGATATCAGCAATGGGTGATGGTTCGATACTACTTTTCACTCACTATAGCGTCATTATTTTTTGGCCAAAATTTAAGGAAAAAAAGAACCCAGCGTTAACTGAGCTCTTTTATATCTATTACTGATACTGTCATTGTTCAGGCATTATTTTACTTCTGAGGTCACTTCGCTATCGATATTACCGCGTGTGGCTTTCGAGTATGGGCAAACTTTATTGGCTTTCTCGACCAGCTTTTGAAATTCATCGGCTGAAAGTTCTGTATTTTCGCCAGTAACATGAATTTTCACCGCCAGTTGAAAGTCTAGACCTTCACCTTTACGTAAATCTACCGATACTTGAGTGGTCGAGTCAAATTTTGCTTTTTCTTCGCCTTTGACTGCCGCAAGTGCGCCATCGAAGCAAGCCGCATAACCCATAGCAAATAATTGCTCTGGATTATTACCATCTTTACTTGAACCCGGTGCGACCATGTTAATCGTCAAATCACTATCTTGTAGACTAGCTTTACCAGAACGACCGCCAGTGACGGTTGCTTGAGTAGAATATAACGTGTTCATAACATATCCTTTGTTGTTGGTTTATTTATATAATTATTTAATCCAATTAGCCATCAAGCATAACAAACTGGACGCTACGCTCTATAGCTCAGTAGTAACCATATACAATGACTTTGTAAGTGAGCATTTATGTGAATAACGATAATGTGCTTCACATTCACCAATAAGCATTGCTAAACAATTAATGGCTTTAAATATATAAGTCATGGCGACATTGATGTAAACTAGTCACATGGTTTTTCACACACTATCAGCATAGCCCTATAAAAAATCCTAACCGTAAGGACGCCTTTTATGAAAGCAACAGTATTTTTGCCTATGACCCTATCCTTACTCGCGATGGCACTCGTAGGATGTGGCGGAGAAGATGATGGTGTCTACGGTTCAGGCGACAATAAAATCACGCTGACGAGCTTTGGCAATAGCTATGACAACCGAGCCAACGCGAGTGCTATTGCGCGAATTGATCAGACATACCGCACTGGCGGGCGCGAAATTAAGATAAAAAATCTGGTGAACAGTTATAATAACCAAAGTCTTAATAGCTTAGACAGAACCGTGCTGGCAGCTGATTTTGAAGGAAGGCTGGAAAATAAGGATATTGAAGTAAATGGCCGCACCGTCAAACGTCCTATTTATGAGACAAACAGCAACAAGCAATTGAACTATGAGATTACCTATAAAACCCTGAATCTCGCAGGTTTGAACGCTGGTAGTTATAGTCCGGGCACTACCATAGGCAATAGCCGTGGTATCATTACCGATTTAAATAACTATCCTGATATCCCAACCAATGTGACGTTCCCAGCGGGCTCGGTTTGTTATATTCCAGTGGTCACTAGCGAGCGCTCGTTTTTAGCCTTTAATGAAAAAAATAAAACCGGCTATAGTACGCTGGACAGATGGATTGAGGCGGCCGAAGAACGTTTTAACGACGATAGAGATTTTAGCACCTCACGCTTTGGTGTGGGTTTGGGCAATGACCAAAAAGCTGCGCAAGTGACGTTTTTTGAGTTTAGAAACCAGCCTGCTTATCAATACAATGGCGTTGAATATGATAATGATATTTATGAAGCCGACTCTGTGGTGCAAGGCAGCACTGACCCGAATACCAACAGTGTGCGCGGTGTCGTTGACTGCACGATAGTCAATGAGGTGGCAGGGGACTTCTTAGCAGCGCAAATCACACGCTATTATTAAATTCAAAAAATATTAAGCACTTTCTAGTTAAGTGTTTTCTAATTAAACACGCTCTATTTGACCAGTAGAGCGTGTTTTTTTATGCGCTAATTCTGCAACCTGACGCTAAATCCGCTACAATACGCCCATTATTTATACTATTTATTGAAATTAATGCCCAAAAGAAAGTTACTGTCTAAAAGACAGCCTTTTGGAAGTCAAGGTTGAAGCCAAAAATTATGAGCGTAGATCCAAAGAAATTAAACAAAGAAGTGGCCAAGCGCCGTACCTTTGCTATTATCTCGCATCCCGATGCGGGTAAGACCACCATGACTGAAAAGCTGCTGCTATGGGGGCAAGCGATTCAGGTGGTTGGTGAAGTTAAAGGCCGCAAAACCGACCGTCATGCGACATCGGATTGGATGAGCATGGAGCAGGAGCGTGGTATCTCTATCACTACTTCGGTTATGCAATTTCCTTATCAAGACCATATGGTCAATCTACTAGACACCCCGGGTCACGCCGACTTTAGTGAAGATACTTATCGTACGTTGACCGCTGTCGACAGCGCGCTGATGATGGTTGATGGCGCAAAAGGCGTCGAGGAACGTACCATCAAATTGATGGAAGTGTGTCGCATGCGTGATACTCCGATTATCTCGTTTGTGAACAAGTTGGATCGTCAGATTCGCGAGCCGCTTGAGCTGCTGAGTGAGATTGAGACGGTGCTTAAGATTAAATGTATTCCGTTGACGTGGCCCATTGGTATGGGGCAGGATTTCGTTGGCGTCTATCATTTGACCGAAAATAAGACTTACCTTTATGAAAAAGGTAATGGCGGCAAGATGACGGTCTCTGAGACCCGCGACGGCTATGATTATCCGGACATACGCGAGCGTCTTGGGAAGCTGATGTTTGATGCTTTTGAAGAGTCGCTTGAGCTGGTACAAATGGCGCTAGAAGACTTTAGCGAAGAGGCGTTTTTGGCGGGTGAGATGACGCCAGTATTGTTCGGTACAGCGTTGGGTAACTTCGGTGTCAACATGGTGCTCGATACCCTTGTGAAATATGCACCGCCACCAAAAGCCCATCCGACTACTGAGCGTCAAGTCTCTGCAACTGAGACGGACTTTACGGGTTTTGTCTTTAAGATTCAGGCCAATATGGATCCGCGTCACCGTGACCGCATTGCTTTCTTGCGCGTGTGCTCGGGTAAGTACGAAAAAGGCATGAAGATGAAGCACGTGCGTTTGGGTAAAGACGTGCGCATTGCCGATGCGCTGACCTTTCTCGCCGGAGACCGTGAAGCCTTAGAAGAAGCGTATCCGGGTGATATTATCGGTCTGCATAATCATGGGACCATTTCTATCGGTGATAGCTTTACTGAAGGCGAAGAGCTGAACTTTACCGGTATCCCACATTTTGCCCCTGAATTGTTTCGCCGCGTGGTGCTCAGAGACCCACTCAAGTCTAAAGCGCTACAAAAAGGCTTGCAGCAGCTCAGTGAAGAGGGCGCAACGCAGGTATTTATGCCGCAGATTAATAATGATTTAATCTTGGGCGCGGTGGGTGTACTACAGTTCGAAGTGGTCGCGCATCGCCTAAAAGAAGAGTACAAAGTACAGTGTACCTTTGAGCCAGTTTCAATTGCGACCGTGCGCTGGATTCACTGCGATGATGAAGTGGCCTTGGCTAAGTTTAAGAAAAAAGCCCATGACCAGTTGTCACTTGATGGTGGTGGCTATCTGACCTATCTTGCGCCATCACGAGTTAACTTGCAGCTGATGCAAGATCGTTATCCAGAAGTGACTTTCAGCAACACTCGCGAGCATTAATATCTGTTATTTAAGTATGAGTAAATGGTTGAAACCTATTTTCTGTTTTTTAAAAGACACGCTAGCCGTGTCTTTTTTATTGCCCGTCGTTTAGACCGTTATTAAACCGATTTTTCATAAACACTGACATCTCAAAAATACTGATGACTCAAAAGCACTGATACTTCAAAAATAGTAACCCCTCAAAAACACAAACAGTGTTTCAACAATACATCACAGTGGTTACGGTAGAATAATATTAACCATTATGTATTTATGGAAAAATTATGATAATAATGTCTCGATTTACGAGCGCCACACCACCTATTAATCCGCCGTTAATGCCGAGCAGTGGTAACTTGCGCCGAGTTGGTACGTTAGTGACAGGCCTGCTGTTTGGAACAATAGCAATGTCCGCTAATGCGGACAATCTCATTAGCAGTACCGATTATCTTGATTATGAGCTGCCCAAAAGTGTGCAAGAGATATGTGCCGAACGACAGCATTGTCCAGAGATTGAGGTTAGGTATCTCAAAACCAATCAGGATTGGATAAACGATATCACCAACGCCCGTATCAATCATCTTGTCGTCAATAGTAAACAGACTGAATCCGCACCTATCAATACTAAGGCGACGCCGACTATGGTTAAGGCGGCTATTGATGACTTCGCAAGCTCACAATTTATAGATATGCCAGACGACAGTTCATGGTCGTATAATCTGACAGTGAAGCCTGAATATTTGGGTCATGTGAATGATTTTGAATTGTTTGAAATAAGCTCCTATGTGTTTACGGGCGGCGCGCATGGCATGCCTTATAGTGAATATTTAATATTCGATACAAGCAGTAAAAAACAACTGCAACTGACAGACATATTACAGACGGGCAAAAAACCCCGTTTTGAGGCGTTGGCTTATGAGGCATATAAACAGTGGGTAAAAACGGTCGATAACGACTTAAGCAGCTATGAGAAAAACTGGCCATTTACCCTCAGCGATAACGTCACATTGACTGGTAAAGGCGTTGATATTCGCTACCAGCACTATTCTATTGGCCCTTATGCTTATGGTATGCCTGTCCTAAGCATCCCTTATAGTAAGCTTGGCGGTGTGATCAAGCCGCGTTTTATTCCCAAATAATCGTTTTATCCTAAGAGAATAGTTGTAATAAATTTCAGAGAATGATTGAACATTTAATAATAAATTAAGGAGTGATGTTATGACGAGCAATATAGACAACACAGCAGCGACAACCCAAGCAACAGTCGCAGATACTTGGCGTCTCAATGCCTTAACCGCGGCGCTGGGTGATCTGACTTTGACTGTCAGCGACAGCCTATCTGTGGGACGTGGCAGTGATAATGACGTGGTACTTGGCAGTAAGGAGGTATCACGCAATCACGCGGTACTGAGCGTACTGAATGGCAAGCTGTACGTGAAAGATTTGGACTCCTCTAACGGTACGTTTATTAATGAGCAACGTATTGACGGTAATAAGTCTAAGCATCTTGAAGCCAATGATACGCTTGGCTTTGCCAGTTTTGCCTTCACTGTAACGCCGGTGACTGTTGCAGTGGATGAAGCTGTAGTGGATGAAGCTGTAGAGCAGCCAGTCGTCGCTGAAGAGCCGATGGTTGAGCGCGAATCTACGGTTGATACGGATGCTGACAAACCCGAAATGGTGATTGATGCACCAGACGTAAATTCTGAGCCAGCTGCAGAGGTTAAGCCAGTTGTCAAAGAAACGATGGTTACAGACGTGTTGCCGTCAGCTAATGACTCAGATACCACTCCTGTTCAACAAGCTGATATTACTGAAAGCAAGATTGATAAGACTAATGAGGCTGATGCTCCAGTTGTTAAAGAAACGATCATCGAAGAGGTATTGGCGGCCAAAGATACCGTGGATACCACATCTGTGCAAGCGGCTCCAGTTGCCGCAGCTGCCTTAGACGAGCAGACACCGACTACTGAACAGGAAAATGTCGTGCATAAAGAGGTCGTGCCTAAAGAAACAATAACTGAGACGCCTGTTACTGAAGAGCCAGTAGCTACTGAAAATGAAAAAGCATTAGTTGAACAGCCCGCTGTCGAGCAACAGTCCTTAGACAATGCAGACCACGACAAAACCACTAAAACCGAACTACAGGAAGAAGCTGATCCAGATGTGTTGCGTGCCAAACAAGCAGCAACTGCTCAGTTTTCGGGTACGGCCAATTTAGGGCAGGCTCACGACCTTGGTACCGAAGGCAACAATGCCATGGACCAAGCTGTCGATAACCCCGCAAATGCTGGATACGTAGAGAAAAAGCCTAGTGGTGGTTGGTTCATATGGGTATTTGCCGTCATCCTTATCATTGGCCTTGCGCTATGGCTGTTCAATATGGGCGGTATATAAAAGGTGTACGACCCTAGCTTTGTTATATCGATAAGATAAATTAATGAGTTAAGGTTAGTTCCATTATTCTTAAAAATAGCGTCAGCGTTCGTTGGAGTGTTGACGCTATCTTTGTATTGTATTTTTATCATTGTTTTGAGATTGCTTCTAAGTTTAAGGCGCTTTGCCAACCCTGTGTTAAGAGAAAGCTACTATGATGACCTTTGAAGAGTATGACGCCTTTAAAAATCGTGGCTTTAGTCATGCGCCACTGGTAAAGAAACGCTTGATGGATGCGCAGACTCCAGTCTCGGTATTCTCTAAAGTACGTGACTTAAATGGCTCAGCGTATTTGTTTGAGTCCGTCGTAGGCGGCGAGCGTTGGGCGCGCTATTCGATGATTGGTCTAGGTAGTGATCTGATTTTGCAATATGTAGACGGTAATATGACGGTCAAAAAAAATGATCAGACCACCGTGGATGCAGTTGATGATCCCTTTGACTATATTCGTCAGTTGATGGCGCAGTATAAGATGCCAACTGCCGAAGATATTATTACCTTGCCGAGCTTTAGCGGTGGTCTCGTCGGTTATTTTGGTTATGATATGGTGCGAGTTATTGAACCCAGTGTGGGACTGTCTGACGCCCCCGATCCGATGTCACTGCCGGATATGTGGCTGATGCTGTCGATGAGTGTCATTGTTTTTGATAATTTAGAGAATACGTTGTCCATTATTGTTTATGCGGACTGCACCGCTGAAGACGGTTATGGTCATGCCATTCGTGAGCTAGAGCAAATTGAGGGTAAGTTGGCAGAAATGGCAGATTTAAGCGCGCCGATTATGCCAACCCCAAAGTTTGAATCACAAACAGGGATGGAGAAATACTGTCGCGACGTTAAGAACATTAAAGACTATATCTCAGCAGGAGAGGTGATGCAGGTGGTGCCTGCCCAGCGTTTGACCGCTGACTATACTGGCGACTCGCTTGCTGTCTATCGCGCCTTACGGTTTTTAAACCCATCGCCTTATTTATTCTTGGTTCATGGTTACACGCTTGATGATCATAAGCGTTTCGACATTATCGGTGCTTCTCCAGAAACCTTATCACGTATCGAAAATGGCAGAGTCACCGTGCGTCCACTGGCGGGCACCCGTAAACGTGGTCAAAACGCAGCGGAAGATTTGGTGCTTGAGCAGGAGCTGCTGAGTGACGAAAAAGAGATTGCTAAGCATTTAATGCTGATTGAGTCGGGTCGCAACGACATTGGCCGTGTTTGTGAATGTGATAGTGTCAATGTCACCGAAAAGATGTTTATCGAGCGCTATTCGCAAGTCATGCATATTGCCTCTAACGTTGAGGGCGATATATTGCCTGATAAAGATGCGCTTGATGTCTTTTGTGCGACTTTCCCCGCAGGCACGTTAACAGGCGCGCCTAAGATTCGTGCGATGCAAATTATTGATGAGCTGGAGCCGTTACGCCGCACTGTATTTGGTGGCGCCATTGGGTATCTGGGTTGGCACGGTAATATGGATAGCGCCATTGCTATTCGTACCGCTGTGATGCGGCGCGGCAAAATCCATATCCAAGCCGGTGCTGGGGTAATCGCTGATTCTATTCCAGAAGCAGAGTGGGACGAGACCAATAAAAAAGCGTTGGCGCTCATTAAAGCGGTCAAAATGGCCTGTAATGGCTTGCGTATTCGCTAGATGTTTGATGGAAGTGCTTGGCAAAAGTGTCATTAAAGTTGCTAGTCCTCACCATGCAAGTTGTCGTTTTCATAAGCATGTTAATAACTATTCGAACAATCCGGATAAAAAGCGCTATTTTGTCTGATAAAAAATATCAATATAATCAGTTGCTTGACGTTTATTATTAAAATAAGTGTAAAAAAACTCAAAAAGAGCTTGCGTCTGTCTAAATATTTGATAGAATAGCCACCACTTTGAGAGAACAAGCCGACTTAGCTCAGTTGGTAGAGCAACTGACTTGTAATCAGTAGGTCGCCAGTTCGATCCCGGCAGTCGGCACCATCTCTTTCAAAGTCGCTTTTTATGAATTTGTCTTAGATTAAGTCATCTTTGTTCAAAGCAAGCTAAGGTGGGATTGGGGAGCGGTCAAACCCAACAGACTGTAAATCTGTCGCGAAAGCTTCGAAGGTTCGAATCCTTCTCCCACCACCATATTTTCTAAGTTTGTTATAGCGCCAAGCATACTCAATATATAACCACTCTTTATAAGAGTGAGCTTACAGAAGAGTAAATGCGGGTGTGGTATAATGGTAACACCTTAGCCTTCCAAGCTAATGACGCGGGTTCGATTCCCGCCACCCGCTCCATATAGTCACAATCGCAAAGACTACCAATAATTCATCACGACAGTCAGTATATTATTGCTGTATCGTGATATTTTTTTTAGTGCAACCCACTGGTTGGCTACTGTAGTTGTTAAAAGCATGCTCATATAGCTCAGCGGTAGAGCACTCCCTTGGTAAGGGAGAGGTCTCGAGTTCAATTCTCGATATGAGCTCCATTTATTATTCCAGCTTTTTGCGTTTGCTTTGCTATTTTAATACACAGCTTTATATCGATATCGAAACTATAGAATATTGAAAACGATAAAAAATCAGTATAGCAAATAAAAATTTAAGGGTGACACTGAGGTGTTGCCTTTTAGTGCTGTCAATTTCTCAATCAATTATATTGATGAAGCAATGCAGTACGAACACGCTCACATAATACAGTTTAATATTCGAGAGCTAAAAAAGTTAAAGATTGAAAAGCAAGTATAATGCCTACATATAAAAGTATGGCGTTTATATTGCACTAAAGCAGTTAAGAGTAAGACAATAAAGCAGTTTTTAGTAGATAAACCATAGCGTCAACGGTTTGATGGTTTTGTATGTATCATGAGCCGTCAAACAGCTATTTACCGATCTTTGATTATAAAGATTCACCAAAAAAAGAGGAAATACCCATGGCAAAGGCCAAGTTTGAACGCAGCAAGCCACACGTCAACGTCGGTACCATCGGACACGTTGACCACGGTAAAACCACACTAACCGCCGCTATCGCAACCGTAGCAGCAATCACCTCAGGTGGCGAAGCCAAAGACTACGCGTCTATTGACTCAGCCCCAGAAGAAAAAGCACGTGGCATCACCATCAACACCTCACACGTAGAATATGACACCCCATCACGTCACTACGCCCACGTCGATTGCCCAGGTCACGCCGATTATGTTAAAAACATGATCACCGGTGCAGCCCAAATGGACGGCGCAATCCTAGTCGTATCAGCCACTGACGGCCCTATGCCACAAACCCGTGAGCACATCCTGCTATCACGTCAGGTTGGCGTACCATACATTGTCGTATTCATGAACAAGTGCGACGTTGTTGACGACGAAGAACTGCTTGAACTCGTAGAAATGGAAGTTCGTGAATTACTAAGCGACTATGACTTCCCAGGTGATGACACCCCAATCATCCATGGTTCTGCTACTGAAGCCCTAAAAGGCTCACAAGAAAAATACGGCCAACCAGCCGTCGTAGAACTACTAAACGTACTAGACACCTACATCCCAGAGCCAGAGCGTGACATCGACAAAGCATTCCTAATGCCAATCGAAGACGTATTCTCAATCTCAGGTCGTGGTACCGTTGTGACCGGCCGTGTTGAATCTGGTATCGTTAAAGTTGGTGACGAAATTGAAATCGTTGGTATCCGTGACACTCAAAAAACCACCTGTACTGGTGTAGAGATGTTCCGTAAACTGCTTGACGAAGGTCGTGCAGGCGAAAACTGTGGCGTACTACTACGTGGTACTAAGCGTGAAGACGTCCAACGTGGCCAAGTACTTGCTAAGCCAGGTTCAATCACTCCTCACACCAAGTTTGACGCTGAAGTTTATGTATTGTCAAAAGAAGAGGGTGGTCGTCACACACCATTCCTAAACGGCTATCGTCCACAGTTCTACTTCCGTACCACTGACGTAACTGGCGCAATCCAATTACAAGACGGAACAGAGATGGTTATGCCTGGTGATAACGTTGAGATGGGCGTAGAGCTTATCCACCCAATCGCTATGGACAAAGGTCTTCGCTTCGCAATTCGTGAAGGCGGCCGTACGGTAGGCGCTGGTGTTGTTGCTAACGTATTGAACTAAGCGTTAACCTACTCAGAGTCATCTGAGAAAGTTGATCAGTTCGTGAAAAGCCATTCTCTTTATTGAGGGTGGCTTTTTTTATTGACGCCTAAATACTTATCCTAAAGTAATCGACTTTAAATTTCTGGTTTCCTTCTATATATTGTAGTATGAAAGTTAATAACTTTATATTGTCTAACTTATTAGTTAAGGAGTAATGAATGAGTGGTCTAAAAAAATTAAATAAAGAATGGAAAGAGTGGGTGAAAGTATGCATCCTCAAGGGCGTGCCAACAAATGAAATTGCTTCAGAATTATTTTCACGTGGATGGGATGATGCTGCTTATGAACTAATGAAAAAAAAGTGGAAGTATTAATAGACCATATATAGATTTAACTGACAATAAAATATCCCTAAGTGATAAAGAAGTTTCTATATCATATACCTGTCATAAACCGCATATTGTTGTAATTGATGATTTTTTGAGTTTAGAAGAATGCGCATCTCTAATTGAAGATTCTCATGACAAATTTAAGATCTCTAGAGTTGTAAACGATGAGGATGGTAGTCGCGTTCAGTCTACCTCGAGAATAAGTCAGAGTGTAAGTTATCGTCAAAGTTCGAATAAAGTTGTTAAAACCATTGAGGCACGTATAGCAGAGTTCTTAACTTGGCCTGCTAATCATGGTGAAGGTTTATTAGTGTTAAGATATGAAGACGGGGGAGAGTATAAACCGCATTATGACTATTTTAATCCCGATAAAGAGGGTAGTAGTAATATTATGGAAGAAAGTGGGCAGCGTGTGGGTACTTTTTTAATGTTCTTATCAGAAGTCGAGTCTGGAGGTGCTACCCGTTTTCCTAAATTAAATTTTGAGGTTCGTCCCAAAACTGGTAGAGCTATATACTTCTCTAACGTTGATCTAGCAGGTAAGGTTGACGAGTTGACCTTGCATGCTGGTATTCCTGTTACTAAGGGTGTCAAGTATCTTGCAACTATTTGGCTTCGCGAAAAACCCTATTTATAGAATAATCCTCAATGAATAATAAAAAATATTGAGGTTATGCTTTTGACTTACTCCAATATTTTCTTATTACCTAAATTCTTACAGGTAGTTAAAAAATCACTCTTTTAATAGAGGGTGACTTTTTTATTGGGATAAGATTCTAGAGTAAGGTTTATTTATATATAGAATCATATAACAAGTTATAAATCCTAAGCTATGCTGGCTGTAAGTCAGGCACAGCAAAGCTAAATAAAGAGAAAAAGGATGATTATTATAGAAGCACTGCCCACGGAATTAGCCAAACGCACCACAATAATCCAAGCCGTTGCCAATATCGAAACTATTATTCAACCGCAAGATGCTTGGGGTTATCAGACAATAATAGAATTACTTGAGCAAGATAGTATTGATTTATTGGTCGTTTATCAAAGCGATAAAGTCGTTGGTTACTGTCTCTATCAAGTTATCTTTGAGCAAGCAGAGATCCTGCGCATCGGCACGCATCCTGATTACCAACGCCAAGGTATCGCCTCGCAACTTTTTGCAAAATTGAATACTGAGTTGATGAACAATAAGGTGGAACATTTACTGTTAGAGGTACGCGCAGATAATGTAGCGGCTATTACTTTATATGAGCAGCAAGGGTTGGCAGTGATTCATCGGCGGAAAGGCTATTACCAGATTCCTCATCACCCAGCCATTGACGCCTTGATTATGCAGCGTGTGTATCTTTAATAGTCATTAGCAGCACACATACTATTGGATTAATAAGTATTATAAATGAGAACACGCCCTAGATTACTCGGGTATTGTCTTTTTGCACACTTCAATATCGAGCTCATAGTCACTATCTGCTTTCATTCGCTCAAGCACTTCAATACGTTCGCTTAACAGCTCTATCATGACATTGATATTGGCTTGTTGTTTTTTGACTTGTGCCAGTTTTTGCTGTGTGAGCGTCAGTTGTAAATCGATATCTAGCTGCCCATCATAATAGTCATTAAGACTGTCTCTGATTTCAGTAAGGGTAAAGCCAATGGCTTGTGCGCTTTTAATCAACTCAATACGCTCAATGCATTCGGGATGAAACTCAGTATATAAGCGTGAGCCGGCCTGACGTTTGCGAGACTTGAGTAGCCCTAGCTCATCATAATGACGTACGGTGTCTTTGGTTGTATTGGCTTTGATGGCCAGTTTTCCAATTAACAAAAATGATGTATCAGGAGCCATAATAACCTCGTAAGTAAGATGTTCGATTCGATTATTATCTACAATCCAGTTTGAGTCTGCACTTATAACTGTGGCTGCCAAGGCTCTGCGGTATCTAGTAACGATACGGCTAAAGGTTTATGAGAGTCTTTGTGCCATTTGACTGAACGGCTGGCTATCAGTGTGTCTAATTGGTTAAGAAATTCAGCACGTGGTAGGGTCGTTGCCCCCAAGCTCATCAAATGCTCATTGGGTAGTTGGCAGTCCACAAGCGCGACATTGCTTTGCGCGCATAAGCGCATCAAGCCCCAAAACGCCAATTTAGACGCATTAGAAGCACGGTGAAACATCGATTCACCAAAATAGATGTTGCCTATTTTTAGCCCATATAAGCCGCCGATTAGTTGGCTGTTATTGTCCCAAACTTCAATACTATGCGCAAAGCCTTGCGCATGTAGCTTAGTATAAGCTGCAATCATCTCATCATGAATCCACGTGTGCTCGCCCTCAGGCAAGCCATCGCTGCGCGGCATACTACAAGAGTGAATCACTGCATCAAAGTCTTGGTTGAGAGTGAGTTGCCAACGTTCGCGGTGGGCTTGTTTGCGTAGGGATTTACTCGGTTGATAGTCAGTTGGCAGCATCACACAGCGCGGCTCAGGACACCACCAAGCGATAGGTTCGTCTTCATTAAACCAAGGAAATAAGCCCTGCGCATAAGCAGAAATCAGCGTTTCAGATGCTAGATCTCCGCCCACAGCGACCAAGCCAACCCCTTCAGGATCGACGGAAATAGGATTGGGGAAATCATAAAGCCCAAGACTTTTTAGAGTCTCAGGCTTTATATGAGCGTCAGTATCGATATGATTATCGACACTGACGCTTGGGTTAGCAGTTTTAGCAGAGTGGCTCATTTAGACTTCTTTATCAGCAGTGAGCGTTGATGCATAAGTATGATCGGTCGCCACGGTTTCGCCTAGCGAGTCTAGATATTTTTCTGCATCGAGGGCTGCCATACAGCCAGTGCCCGCAGAAGTAATCGCTTGACGGTAGACATGATCTGCCACATCACCAGCGGCAAAAACCCCTTCAACACTGGTCTGTGTCGCATTACCATTGAGGCCACTGTTGACCACAATATAGCCGTCTTTCATATCCATCTGGCCTTTGAATAGCTCGGTATTTGGCTTGTGTCCAATAGCAATGAATACCCCAAACACGTCTAGTTGCTTGGTGCTGCCATCGATAGTAGACTCCAAAACCACGCCATTGACGCCCATATCGTCGCCTACCACTTCTTTGACGCTATGGTTCCACTCGATTTTGATATTACCGTTTTTGGCTTTTTCAAACAATTTGTCTTGTAATATTTTCTCAGAACGTAGACCATCACGGCGATGCACCAGCGTGACTTCAGCTGCGATATTTGATAAGTATAAGGCTTCTTCAACGGCGGTATTACCACCACCAATAACCGCTACTTTTTGGTCTTTATAAAAGAAACCATCGCAAGTTGCGCAAGCTGATACGCCCAAACCTTTGAATTTTTCTTCTGATGCCAAGCCCAAGTATTGCGCTGAGGCACCGGTTGAGATAATCAAGGCATCACAAGTGTAGTTGCCGTTATTGCCCGTTAATTTAAAGGGACGCTCTGTTAAATCGACATCATTGATATGGTCATAGACCAATTCTGTACCGAAGCGCTCAGCGTGCGCTTTCATACGATCCATCAATGCAGGACCTGTTAAGTCATGCGCATCGCCCGGCCAGTTGTCGACTTCGGTGGTGGTGGTGAGCTGTCCGCCCACTTCTAAACCAGTGACCATAACAGGTTTTAGGTTGGCACGCGCTGCATAAACAGCAGCAGAGTAACCAGCAGGGCCTGAGCCTAGAATAATGAGTTTTTCGTGGCGTGGAGTAGGGTTGTCAGTTGCCATGTTTTTTCCTTGCTAAATATAAGAATGAAAAGAGCTAATAATCAATATGATAAGAAATAATCACCAAAAATATGCGTTAGTATAGTTTTTTTAATTGCTGTGTGATAATAACATAAGGGCAGACGGCAAAAAGTGCAAGTTTGCTAAAACAAACATGGGTATCATTAGAATTAAAGCATCTATAGGAATGCTTAACATGCGCAAACACAGCCTAAGAACGGCTGGGTATTTTAAAGCGTTTAGGTAAGAAGTTTAAGCGTTTTCTGTGAGTCATATCGGTTAAATGTGGCAGATTTTTGCCCAAATTGTCTATTAAGAGGTTTTCTTGCACGCTTTCTTTATAACACTGTCGCCACCGTCCCTATCTATTTGTTATTATAGGAGGTTATGCCCAGTGTCATGACGCTTGTCCGCGTCAATTATTCGATGGACAAACGATAGCAAATGACAAATAAGGGCAAGTGATAAAGCACATGTTTTATCTTATCAATGAGGCTAAACTCCTTTTTACACAAGGTTTAGCCTGATGCGCTTCATCATAAACACTGCACTAGGTAAATGCATATCAGCACTTTATATTGGTGCGTTATATCAGAATTTTATGTCAGCATGGTTAGGCTTAGTCATGCATTGGCGACCAATTAGTATTAATAACAAGGCAGATCTTACGTGATATCAGCACCGCTTATTGAGTATTTGAAAAAAGGAATATTTACCCTCCTTGGGTTGATACTGGCAGTTTATCTGTTTGTTATTTTACTGACCTATACCGGTAATGATCCAAGCTGGTCGCATATCAGTAGTGATATGACGACCATCAATAATATGGGTGGTGAGACAGGTGCTTGGTTATCTGACCTGCTTTATAGCTTTTTTGGCTTTGGCGCATGGTGGTTGCTGGCGTTTGTGGTCTATGAATCTATTCTTATTTGGTGGGACAATAAGCCGACGTTTTGGTTGCTGCGCTTGGTTGCTTATGTGTTTTTAATCCTAAGTGCGAGTGCTTTATTCGCGCAACTGGTCGCTTTAGTGCAGCAAGTAGCCGATCCGGTCGCCACAGGCCTCAAAGGGGTAGCGGGTGGTATTATCGGGCTTGAGCTGCAAGCACGTTTGGCTCAATTATTATCGCAGTGGGGGAGTGTGATTTTTTTAACGGTGTTCGTGATTATCACCGCGACCTTTGCCTTTAATATTCATTGGCTGGTGATATATCAAAAAATCATGACCCTATCATGGCTTGGTTCTGGTGTAAGAAAGCAAGATAACGAGCGTGATAGTGTGCAGGCAACTAAAGAACGTCATCAACAGCGTGATGATGACAGTCGAACTGACGAAGAAGCCGCGCAAGCGGTAGCAGAATATGAGCAGCTGCCCCTTGAGCTGCAAGCTACTGAGGACACTGCGCATAAGCAACAAGCAGATAATAGTGGTCGTTTCAGTCATGTACTGACTGATTTTTTAGCGACTTCTGGGTTAGGTGCTAGCGTCAAGGCTTCTATGGCAGCAGCGACGCCAGTATCCGCGAGGAATGATAGTCAGAGCGAGCATTTATCAAGCGCCGCCGTCACGCCTAGCAGCACCAGCGTAAATGCCTCTAGCACCTTTAGCGAGAACAAGGTATCTACTACCTCAAACCCTGTCACGACGCCTACCCGTAAAGTGGAGCCGAGCTTTGCTTGGAATGATGCCAATACCGTTGATGACCTATTGGCCAGCGACTTTGCTATTCACGATCAAAGTATTCAAGACAGTAATCAGTATTCTGACGCTGCTGCACCTACTTATATGAATCATACTGAGTCACCAACTGAGACCTCAGTAGCCACAGACGCGGTAACAGAAACGGCAATGCTAGAGACACCAACAGCAAGCTCTACTGTTAATTACCAACCAAACAACAGCGTCGAGCAGGCAGTTGTAGGGGCAGCAAGCAAGCAAATCGCGCCTCATCTTATGGATGAGCCTCAAGCTGCAACGTCAGATGACAGTCATACAACGCATGAAACGCATGAAACAGTTGATACATTGGCAGAGTCTTGGTTAGCAGAGCATGCGCCTGTTTCACCACCTTCTCAAGAAACAGAAGAAGATACTAATAAACCTGAACAGCCAGCACTAAAGCCAGCAGTAGAGAGTACTTATGACGCCTCTGCTGGGTCATCAGACAAGTTAGCAGACAAGTTATCAAATGAAGAGCAATGGAAAAGCCCATTGTCAATACAAAGTCCTGCTCCAGAAGAGGATGATGTAAGTATCGTCGCACCAGTCGCTGATATGACCCCGACCAATACGCCACCGGCTAATCCTAAACTGCCGCCTACAGTAGAAACTACCGTCACAGCGCCAGCTATTGAACCGATAGTTGCGTCTAAACCAACGGTAAGCTTTGCCGTGCCAGAGGGTGATAGCGGTAACCATATTGCTGATATGATGCCAGAAGATGACAGTCGAGCTGACGACACTGACCTGCCTGTGATGCCTCATATTAGTGATGATGCCGCCTTTAGCCAAAAATCTCGTTCGATGCAAACGGCTGCCTATCGCAGTAGTCTGACGCCTATCCCTGAGATCTCTATTTTAGATAAACCAGATCCTGATCGTAAGCCCAGTTATACTATTGCTGAGCTTGAGCAATTGTCTGAGTTATTAGAGATCAAATTGCAAGAGTTCAACGTCAAGGCTGCTGTGGTCAATGCTATTCCGGGTCCCGTTGTCACGCGCTTTGAAGTGGAGCTTGCCGCTGGCGTAAAGGCCAGTAAGGTCACCGGTATTTCACGCGATTTGGCGCGTTCGCTATCAATGGCATCTTTGCGTGTGGTCGAAGTCATACCGGGCAAGCCCTATATCGGTATCGAAGTGCCCAATAAAAAGCGCGAGATGGTGCGTTTGATTGAGCTATTAAATACCGAAAAGTTCAACGACCCGAAAGCCCAAATCAGTATGGCGATGGGTAAGGATATCGGTGGTAATGCCATCATTACTGACCTTGCCCGCGCGCCGCATATGTTGGTTGCGGGCACCACAGGCTCTGGTAAATCGGTATTGGTCAACTCAATGCTACTGTCGATGCTACTCAAATATACGCCAAATGAGCTGCGTCTGATTTTGATTGATCCAAAGCAATTAGAGCTTGCCAACTATAACGACATTCCGCATCTGCTAACGCCAGTCGTCACCGATATGACTGAAGCCGCTAGTGCCTTGTCATGGTGTGTGGCAGAGATGGAGCGCCGTTATCAGCTAATGAGCTTATTAAAGGTGCGTAAGCTTAACGAGTTCAATAAAAAGGTCATTGCTGCTGAGAAATCAGGCAATCCTATGCTTGACCCTTTATGGCGACCCAATGATAGTGTCAGCATCAGCCAAGCACCGAAGCTAAAAACTTTGCCGATGATTGTCATTGTCGCGGATGAGTTTGCCGATATGATTATGCAAGTCGGTAAACAAGCTGAAGAACTGATCACGCGCTTGGCGCAAAAATCACGCGCGGCAGGGATTCATTTGATGCTTGCCACCCAGCGTCCATCGGTCGATGTCATTACTGGTTTGATTAAAGCCAATATCCCCGTTCGTGCAGCGTTACGAGTGAACTCAAAAGTGGATTCGCGAACGATTCTAGACAGTGGCGGTGCCGAAGACATGCTTGGTAACGGCGATATGCTATTTTTAGGACCTGGTCAAATTGAGCCGGACCGTGTGCATGGTGCGTATGTCAGCGATGAAGAGGTCAACCGTGTTTGTGATGCGTGGCGTGAACGCGGTGCGCCGGATTATATTGATAATATGGCAGGCAACTTTGAACTGTCTAGTCCTAGTGGCGGTGGTAGTACGGCGAATGCCTCTGGTGAGGACGATGACCTTTATAACGATGCTGTGGCGTTTATTATGGAGACGCGAAAAGTCTCTGCCTCTAGTATTCAGCGCAAGTTTAGCATCGGTTATAACCGTGCTGCTCGTATCGTTGACTCAATGGAAGAGGCTGGCTTGGTCAGTTCGATGGGTAAAAGTGGTAAGCGTGAGCTATTAATGTAGATAAATATTGAGCTTAAAAGTAGTTATCGTTGGTTATCTATATTAGAATAAATATAAAGAGTAATAATTGCATCTGCTCAATATATAGGGAAGTTTTATGAAAAAGATAGTATTTACTATTATCGTTGCAACTTTAGGTATTTCCAACATTACGCTTGCTGATACGTTTCAAAAGCATATGTACTGTTCTAAGCCTAGTAAACCCTATAACTTTACATCTGAGGCTCAGTACAATCGATTTGTGGATGATGTTAATAAGTATCAAAGTTGTATTAACGACTTTGTTGAGGAACAGAACCGTGGAATTAAAAACCATCAAAAATCAATAAATAATGCGATTGAAGAATGGAATAGGTTTGTTCAGTTTGAACTAAAATAAAGCTTTCAAAAACAGAAAAGTCAAACATAACTGTTTGGCTTTTTTTATGAGTAGACATTACTAAGAAAACAACACTATATTAGTTTAACTTAACTCAATACTTATAAACCAAGGAAGGTCAGTTATGTTTAAAGAATATACCCAATATGATGCCATAGCATTGGCGGCATTGGTCAATGCAGGTGAAGTCAGCGCTAAAGAGGTGTTAGATGCTGCCGTCTATCAAGCCAATACACTCAATCCAAAATTAAACGCTATTATCCATCGTTTTGATGAGCGTGCTTATGATGCCGCGCAAGCAGAATTGCCAGCAGGTGCATTTAATGGTGTGCCGTACTTACTCAAAGACCTATCATTTTATTTTGCTGACGAACCCATCACGATGGGCAGTCGTAGCGTGAATGTCGTGCCAGAAAACGACAGCGAAATCGTTAAACGTATGAAAGCGACGGGTGTCAATACCTTTGGTAAGACCAATACGCCAGAGTTTGGTTTAATCATCACCACTGAACCCAAAGCGCACGGTGCCACCCACAATCCATTCAAAAAGGGCTATAGCTCTGGTGGCTCATCGGGTGGTAGCGCGGCGGCGGTGGCGAGCGGTATCGTACCGATGGCAGGTGCTGGCGATGGTGGCGGCTCAATACGTTTTCCGGCAGCATGGTGCGGAGCGTTTGGATTCAAACCCAGTCGTGGACGTAACCCCATAGGCCCCTCATTCGGGGAAGGTTGGGAAGGGGCAGTTGCCGATCATGTGATTACTCGTAGCGTACGTGACAGTGCCGCTATGCTCGACGCTACCAGTGGCGCTGAGATTGGCGCGCCTTATGTGATTGCGCCACCTGATGGGACATTTTTACAAGCAGCGATGCGCGCCCCTCGGCAATTAACGATAGCTTTGCACCAGCAGCCACTAGTCGCCAATACCGTAGTAGACAAAGAAGTTTTGAACGTTCTGGAGCAGACGGCAAAGCAATTAGAAGCTATGGGACATCGAGTGGTACCTGCCGAGCCAAATATTAATATCGAGCAATTTTGGCATGATTTTTTAGTGGTGGTTTGCACCCATACCGCCTTTACCATTGATAATATTGAACGCACATTTGGCTCGGAACATATAAAGAATCTAGAGCCGCAAACCTATAACATGGCGATGTTGGGACGCTCGCTCTCTGCCGTTGACTTGGCGCATGCTAAGCAGGGCTGGCATGACAGTCAATATCAAACGGGTCTATTACTCGACATCTACGATATGATTCTGTGTCCGACCGTACCGACGCCTGCGGTTAAGCATGGCGTGCTACCACCAAGTCGTATGGATGAGATGCTCATGCGCAGCGCAGGCTTACTCAACAAAGGCATCGATATGGGTAAATATGCCTTTAGCTCAGGGATGATTGAAAAACTTAGTCAGCCTGTACTGGGCAAAATGGCCTTTACTTTGCTGGGCAACGTCACTGGACTGCCTGCCATGTCGTTGCCAGTAGGTATGAGCAAAAAGGGTTTGCCGATTGGGGTGCAGTTGATTGGGCGTATGAATGATGAGACGACGCTATTTAGTATTGCTGGCGAAATGGAGCGCGCTGGGTTGTTTACCAAAGCTGCTTTTGAAAAGTAATTGTATTTTTGCTATCGCTATGGCTTGAAAGTTGCTTAATCAAAGCGAAAGATATCCATTCCTAAGCTGTGGTGCGCCATACTTTGATGCACCACCGAGACGCGTTGACCAGCTCCTAGGGCAAAAAATAGTGGTAATAGATGCTCATCGCTCGGATGTATGCTTCGATAATTAGGATATTGCTGCCAGTCTAATGCTGCTGGGATGTCTGTTTTGAGCTGCTGGAGTAACCATAGCTTAAAGTCTTGTGCCGTCTCATCTATGCTATCAGCTTGCCAGCGTAGGGCTTGCAGATTATGAGTGATATTGCCTGAACCAATGACGAGGATTTGCTCACGACGCAGCTGCGCCAGTTGCGCGCCTAGCTGATAACAGGCAACACTGTCATAGTGCCGTGGCAATGATATCTGGACGACAGGCACATCGGCCAGCGGATAGAGGTGTATAAGCGGTGCCCAAACGCCATGATCGCAGACGCGCATCGGATTGACGCTACAGGCGATACCACGTGCCGTTAACTGCTGCGCTAACGATTCAGCGAGCGCTGGGTGACCAGCAGCAGGGTATTGTAGCTCGTATAGCTCAGGCGCAAAGCCCGAAAAGTCATGCCATGTCTTTGGTCTTGGGTTACTACTGATTTCCAACTTTGCCGACTGCCAATGCGCCGACATAATGACGACGGCACGTGGCTTAGGTAAGTTTTGCCCGATACGAGCCAAGGCGCTGGTTGTGGCCGATTGTTCAATCGCCAGCGTTGGGGCACCATGCGAGATAAATACTGCTGGTAGCTTGGCTAAATTGGGCGCAGTTAACTGCCCAGCCTGGACCTCTGCCAAAGCTGCTGTGGTGGTAATAGGCTTATGCAGCTCTTGGTGATGTGACTCACGTTGCTGATGCGCATAAGGGGCGTTCGATGTCGCTCGTTTTGGGTATTTCATGTTCCGTTTATTAGGGCGCGCGCCCATTTTTCAATCGCTTTGATGAGGTATCTTTTTTAAGCAAACCGTTATCCATTAATATAGCATTCATGCTATTTTTGATGGCTATAATTTTCAGTAGCTAAGATTTTTGATATTAAAGCTTTCAATTGCTTAAGTTTTCAATTGTTAAGGTTTTTAGTTGCCACGATGATAAGGGTGGTTGTGATTGATGCTCATCGCCCGATATAGTTGCTCCATCAACATCACCCGTACTAATGGGTGCGGCAAGGTCAGCGCGGATAACGACCATTTCACATCAGCTTTTGCCAATACGTCCGGCGATACGCCATCAGCGCCACCTATGACTAGGGCGATATCATCGCCTTGCTGCATGGCACCGGCCAATTTATCGGCCAATCCTTCTGTCGAGAGCATCTTTCCTTTGACATCCAATACCCATAACTGCTCACGTCCCGCTGCATTATGAGCGGCTAATATCGCCTGACCTTCTTGCTCGCGGTACTGGGCGAGATTGGCATTCGAAGGGTTTTTGGCACGTTTGGCGGCGGCAAGCTCAACAATTTCTGTGCTGAGCATTGGCTGGATACGTTTAAAATATTCATCAAAACCCGTCTGCACCCAGCTCGGCATCTTGTTACCAACCGTCAAAATTCTTACTTTCATAATACATACCATGTCAATAATTGAGAAAATGTAACAAAAAATTTTTAAGGTTAAGTTGCCGTAACAAACAACCCTTTTACAAAGCTTTTTTTATGCTTTACTAGCATTCGACAAACAGTTGTTCTTTACTTCATTGTTATCTTGAGAAGTAAGGAGTTATTGTATAATGTCTTTATGCTATTTTTTTAATGCATCATAAGTTCAATTGAAAATTTTTTTAACGAAAGGAGTCGTTTATGAATCGTACTATATCGAGTTTACTTACCTTTACCGCTGGTGCTCTGCTATCTACCTCTGTTTTTGCTGCCTCTTTAAATGGCTCGCAATGGCAAACCATTGATGACAAAACGGGTGAAAAAAAGGCCATCATTCAGCTGAGTGAGAGCAATGGCAAGGTGTCAGGAAAAATAATCAAAGTACTCAACAAAGAAAATGCTAAAGCCGTTTGTACTAAGTGCCCTGGCAGCCTTAAAAATCAACCTGTTGAAGGTTTGCAAATTTTATCAGGCCTAAAAGCCGATGGTAATAATAAATGGAGCGATGGCAAGTTAGTAGATCCTGAATCTGGCAAAACGTATTCTGGCAAACTTACGTTAAGTGACAACGGTCAAAGTCTAGACCTGCGAGGCTATGTTGGCTCGCCACTCTTTGGTCGTTCGCAGACATGGAAACGCATCAAGTAAAGGTTAGGCTATCGATCAGCTAAACCATTTAGCAAGACTATAATTCAGAAAGCTGTAATTTCAGAAAGCTGTAATTTCAGAAATAGTCTCGTTGAGTATAAATTTAACAACAAAGGATGGCCGATCAAATTGGCTATCCTTTTTTATGTCTGTATCTTTAACAAGTTGCTATTACTATTCACGACATTTACTACTGCACGACATTTACGGCTAACGACATCACATAAGTGGCGCGATGGTTTGCGAGACTTTGTCTTCTGTATGTTGGCTATTATCACTATCGCTTGGTCTAGGAATAATCGTCAGCTTAGCGTCAGATTCAAAAACGATGGCCTCTACATCATCGAAATTATTAATGCCTTCAGAACGCATAGCACACTCGATTTCTTGACGCGTCAGGCGCTCAGCATTCATAGCATCTGGCAAAAACTGCCCTTGATAAAAAACGATGCGCGGCTCTGACAAAATAAAACTGCTAAATTGCGGTGAAATAGAGGCATATTTGGTGACCAAAAACTGTAATAGGTATAGAACCAAAATAGAAGCCATGCCTTCGATAAGGGGGATTTCTTTGAGCAATATGGTACTGGCACCCAATGAGCCAATCATCACGGTAACGACCCAATCAAAGTTATTGAGCTGAGAAGTGGAGCGCTTACCAGAGATTTTGGTGGTCAGCACGATTAGGATGTACACCATCACAGTGGTCAAAACGATGCGTCCAAGCTTGTCTATGTTGTCAAAAAATAGCATGTCCATAGTGTCAACTCCTATCAATAATACAAAGTAGTTCAATGTTAAAGGCTAGGGCGTGTCTTCAATCTGAAGGTTACGCTAGCTAAAACTAGCGTAACGGAATTCACACCCTAATAGTGAAAAAACTTTGTAGTACGTTGTAGAGAGTCAGGCGTGTTCAAATTCAAAGGGTTTTGCGTTTGGGATCAAGCAGACGATTCAGCGCCCAAATACTGATACGCGCACTGATAAAAGTCAGTACCAGTATCATGACTAAAGCAGAAACTAGCGGTAGAGGTTGCTGCATAGCCATCTCGACCAAGACTTCACGGTTCACCGCGTCGAATAAAAAGAACCATATGCCTAAGAAATAAATAGCAGTCAATAACCAGACCACCGCAACCCCGCTTAACGTCAAGCGATTGATTTCACTTTTATTCAGGGCGCGCTGTTGATGTTTAATAAATTTACTGACCGCAATATAAGCGCCAATAATGATAGAGAGTACGGTGACCAATTGCGAGTTTAGGGCAAGTTTGGTCTGAATCATCATAAATATCGCACTGGTAAGAATATAACCTACCGTAAAAAAACCAACATATTGTGTCAGTTTAGGCGACGTTAATTTGCTGCTTTGTGGCGACCCAGTGTGTGCAGATTGAGTAGTAGACTTGCTGAGTGGCGTGGTCTTACGTGACATAAGCTGACCTTTATAAAGGTAAAACACTGACTATCGATAACAGTGCAAAATAAGGCAATAAAAATGTGCGATAAATCAATAGAGAAGGTTGAGCGCTATTTGTTAGAGCTATTTATTCATATTACTTGATAAAGACCAATCATTGCTGAGCGGTCCAGTCGAGCATTGCATCCAATACCGGTCTGGCGGTAGTAGCATTTAACGCCTGTTCGGTATTGATAAGGCCAACGACGACATAATCCTGCCCAGACAAGCCTTTGACATATCCTGCCATCGATGTGACGTTATTTAAAGTGCCAGTTTTTATCCACGCGCGACCGATAGCGTCCGACTCAGGCAAGCGCTCGCCATGAGCGGCAATGGTGCCACTGACCCCAGCGACGCCTAACGAATTGACATAAGCATCGAAACTAGGATGGCTATAAGCATAGGTTAACAACTCGCTTAAATTAGCGGCCGTGATGGTACAGTCGCGGCAGAGTCCTGAGCCATTGGTCAGATAGGGTGGCGGGGTGTTCAGATGACTCTCCCACCACTGATTTATCGTTTGTAATGCCGCAGGATAGTCCGTAGCAGCAGGTTTGCCAAACTGATATAAGCTGCTTGTCTGCTTGCTCATGGTTTTATTATCTACGGCGTTAGCATTGCTCGATGTATTATTATTTCCGCTAGTTATATTGGATTCTATATTACTTTTAATATTAACGGCTTTAACGCTATCTGCTTTGGTTGTACTGTTACCTATAGCAGATTGACCATAAGCACCAATCGATAGTGCGACTTGCTCGGTCATGACATTGTTAGAAAAATGATTAATATCATAAATCTGCTGGGTTAAGGTTAACGAGGGGTAACTGACCAGCGGCAAGGGTGCCATCGATAACGCTGCCAGACCCTGCGTCGACTTGCTATTTTTTGCGGTCTGATAAGGCGTTTCTTGTGAGATGACCTTGCCACTTAGGGTGTTTCCCAGTGCTTGCCATTTGGCCGCGATGACCCGTGCCGCAAAGTCTTTGGCGTCAGGATAGGCGACATAAAAAACATGCTCGCCGCAGCTGTCTGGTAGGTTATTATTTAACGCCAGCTGTTCTGATTGCCACTGCGGTGCTAGGCTATAACGGGCTTGGCCACAGGAGGCTGTGCGCGTGTTGATCGTAGTTGGCAGCTGATAATCGGCCAATTTTGGTGTGTAGTCGAGGCTTGCTTGCCCATTATCTAACGGGTAGCTCTTGATACCTATCGTACTAAAATTCACCAAAAAACCATCAGGGCTGGCGTTATAAGGACGTAGGGGCGCGTTATCAAAGGCTGCCGGATCCTTACTCACATGATTAAAGACCGCACTATCAATAATAATATCACCGTCGATATGGCGAATACCCGCTGCTTGTACGCGATAGAGTAGCTGCTGTAAGCGCTCATGGGTCATCTTTGGGTCGCCACTTCCTTGAATGATTAAGTCCCCATGCAAACGGTCGCCGATGATAATGCCGCTATGATACACGCGTGTATGCCAGACAAAATCAGCACCAAGTGTGTCCAAGGCAATAAAACTGGGAACGAGCTTCATTGTGCTGGCAGGTGTGCGAGGAATGTCGGCTTGATGGTTGATCAACGGTGAAAATGAAATCTTGATAGAGGTGTTTTTTGTAGACCCAGTATTTGTAGGCGCAGCGTTTATGGCAACGTCGCTACCTTCATTGCTACTACCATTATTGAGAGATGTTGAGGTATCATCCGGCAGTATCGATGGCGCACTCTCTAAACTTTGATAAGTATAAGGATCATCGGTATAAGCGTGTAGCTGTTGCTCATGCTTTTGGATCGTCTGCTTCTCGATCGTTAGCAATGGACTCTGATAGACGGTTGTGTTTTGCTTGTTAATATGATCATCACTATGCTTGTCACTATTAGTGATTTTGCTGCTATTGATAACCTGAATGGGCACGGGTAAGCGACTGGCATTTTTATCACCCACTGGGGTGATGACCATACTGATATCCGCTGAGGTTAAATCGGCTCGCGCTAGCGCGGCTTGAATGGCTGCTGGTAGAGCCGCTTGTGCATAGAGCGGCGATGCCATAATCGCTGCAAACAAAGCAAGCGTTGATAAGCGTTTGCTAGATGGCATAAACGGTCGTGGATATGTATTAGTAGATTGATGTTTGGTGCTAATAGTAGGGTCATTAGAGGGTTTGGAAGTGAGTGGCATGAGCAGTCTGTCATCAGGTGAAAAATCAGACTATGGTAACATGAGTTGCTGTTTTCGCGTAGCTGTAGCGAGCCCCTCTCAACATCAACAGGCTCTAACGTACATGTAAAAATGCCATTGCTGTCATGATAGCATCGTTATACGCATCGTGGCTTCCCAATTTGGGAATCTGATAATGCGCTAAGATATTGCCCAGCTGTTGTGACTGATTGGGGATACCCTGCGTGCGATCGCCCATACGCCGACTGTATAAATGCCGCACATCAATGACTTCGTTCGGTAATGTCGTGCCCATATAGCGTTTCACCAAGGGATTCAAAAACCCCGTATCTATTTGTGGGCAGAACCCCACTATCGGTCGATTATTAATAAAGGGTAGCAGTAATGCCAACATCTCATCATAGCTCATGCCATGCTCGACATCAGCGGTACGCAGACCATGAATCACGATAGTATCGCGGTCAGGCATCACTGGCGGTCTGCAAACCAGATGCATGCCATTACCAGTATCGATAGTATTGCCATTGATATGAATCGCAGCTATAGACAGTAAGTGGTGCTTTTTTGGATTGAGTCCAGTCATCTCACAATCAATCGCTACCCACTGCTCAGGTGCTGATGGAGCAAACATCGTTGCTAGCTCTGGACGCTGTAGATGCTTCTTTTGCCACTCGCATGATAACTGTCGAAACCAACCCATATTCGTCGATCGTCCATTCAAGAAATTTCTAGTTGATAGTGCTGTCTGAGCTGCGCCTTAAAGCTTTTGACCACCGCCAGACACTCTTTTAATAGATCGCGCTCGAGCGCTGATAACGTCGTCGGATTGACCTGCCGTGCATGTTTGTCATCGGTAGAGAGCGCCACGGATAAACGCTGCGCCATAAAAAACTCTAACGCCTCTAATAAAGTGTCGGCACGTTCTTGGGTTAAGGCATGACTGCTTACCAAGGCCTTTAGACGACCTTTAGTGCTAGGCACGTGTAAGACATCATTCTCTAATGCCAAAGTGCGAATACCATGAACCAGCGGAAAGATACCGGCTTTTTTTAAGTCAATATCTTGTGCATTGGGCTTACCGCCTAGCAGGGGCACGAACTTTTGCCACCACTGATTGACATCACCAAACTGTAAGGCGGCACGGGCGAACTGACGGACGAACATTGGATCAGATTGCCTATGCGCTGTTTTTAGATGGTCGCGTATTTCAGTGAGTAGCGACTCATCGCCGCAGACATATTCGCCGTCCAGTATGGCGGACAAATAAATACTGTGCATCGGATCGCTGTTTTTAAACCACAAACTGAGGTTTGCTTTGAACTGTTTTAACGGCTGGCGCCACATCGGATTGGTCATCATGATATTGCCATCACATAACGGATAACCAAGGTTTGCCAAGTGGTTGTTAAAGGTATCAGCGAACTGCGCCAAGTCAGGATGGGTAAAGCCATCACGGATAATTAAGGCATTATCTTGGTCAGTACGCATGATTTGCTCGCCGCGACCCTCTGACCCCATGACGATTAGGCAAGTATTTTCCACAATGTCTTCAGGAACGATAAGTCGCCAGAGTTTGGTGAAAACTTGGGCATTGAGCGTCTGTACCATGCGGCTAATATTGCCAATTTTGACACCGTTTTGATGTTGCGCACGGATATAGCGACCGATGAGCTCGACTGCCGTATCTAGGCTCGGCAAGTCTTTTGCTTGCCCGATTTGAATACTAATGAGCTGCGAATGATGCCCGATATGGGCGAGCATATCGCTTTGTCCCAGTACGCCTGCGACGTCTCCATTGCTGTCAATCACCGGAAGCCTATGAATGCGGTAGCGGGTCATGGTCAATAGCGCATCACCAATCTCGTCATCAGCCTTGATGGTACGCAGATTGAAGTTGGCATAACGCTGGCAAAGGGTAGTGGCAGGGTCTTGCTGTTCGCTCACGGCACGGCAAATATCGCTATCGGTCAAGATGCCGAGCAGATGACCGGTGCCATGTGATGTTTCTTTTATATTTTCTAAATGATTTAAGGGTCTTATCAGTACATGTTTTAGCCCCGCTTTGGTCATAGTATGAGCGGCTTCGTATAAGCTATTATTGGCATCGACAATGTGTACCGGCAATAGATTGACATCAATCACTGGCTGCAGCATGATTTGCTGTACTTCTTGCTGATCATTATAGCTATCAATATCTAAGCCTTGACTACTACGACGCTGTTGTAAGGCTTTTAACCGTTCAGGCAATTTGTCTGACAATAACTGGCGTACCAAATGGTTTTGCGCACTGATTTTGTCCACGGCCGTACCATCAACTTGTAGCAGTAGAGTGTCTTCAGCCGCACGGAACTGGTAGGGTGAGGGGTTGGTAGTATTTATGTCTGAGTCTGCTACCGATGTTTTCTCTGTTAGCGATTTGGGCAGACGCCGACTATCGAACCAGTCGTTGCTATTCAAGTGGTCAGAGTGATTGCTACCCAAGTAGGAAGCGACAAATTCACCATCAAGCAGTTGCTCAATTTGCCCTTTGATGACCACATAAAGATACTGCATGTCTTCAGTAGCCAAGCTTTCATTTTTGGCAAGATAGCGAATTTGGGTGTGCTTTCTGATACTTTGCCGTTCAGATAAACGAAAAACATCAAACGGTGGCTGGGTAAAATCAAGATGGGGCATGGCATCATCCTTGATGGCATATTCAATAGTAGACGCTTTACTATAGCACTATTAAAGCAAAAAACCTCCAATAACCATATTATTATTGTGGTTATTGGAGGTTGCTATGTAGAGGTGGATATATTTTTTAGAACTTACTGCTTTAAGGACTACTGCCGTTAAAGGTGAATGCTGTTAAAGCGACTGTTATGCGCCAAGCAACTGACGAATACGACTGATGGCCTCACGGCTCTCTTCGACACTGGCAACCAGTGCAATACGCACATAACCTTGACCGGGGTTGTTGCCATTGACCTCACGTGACAAATAGCGCCCAGCTAAGGCGTGGATATTGGTCTGCTCGTACAAGGCTTTCACAAATGCCTCGTCATCGCCCGCGAACTGCTCGGGGACTTTGACCCAAAAGTAAAATCCCGCTTCTGGCATCCGCAGTGCTAACAGTTCACCAAGCTCAGCCATCCACAGCGCGAATTTTTCTTGGTACAGCGCGCGATTGTGCTCGACATGTTTCTCATCTTGCCACGCTGCGATAGACGCCAGCTGATGAGGGATGGGCATCGCGCAGCCCTGATAGGTGCGATATTGCAAATAAGCCTGCAAAATCTCTGCATCACCAGCGACAAAGCCCGAACGCAGACCGGGTAAGTTGGAGCGTTTTGATAATGAATGAAACACCACACAGTTTTTAAAGTTATGACGACCCAAGGCTGCACAAGCTTGCAGGAGTCCAATCGGCGCGGTATCAAAATATAGCTCGCTATAACATTCGTCACTGGCAATGATAAAGTCATATTGGTCTGACAGGCGAATGAGATACTCCCAATCATCCATCGTCATGACCGAACCTGTTGGATTGTTCGGACTACACACGAATAACAGCTGTGTTTGCATCCATACTTCTTTCGGTACAGCGCGATAATTGCCTTTAAAATCATTGTCTAGCGTGCAAGGCACAAAGTAAGGCGTTGCTTGCGCCAGTATCGCAGCACCTTCGTATATCTGATAAAACGGATTGGGCATGACCACAGTAGGCGATGAGCCAGTCGATGAGCTAGGCAACTGGTGGTTTTCTATGCTATCTGTTGTCTTAGCCTTATGATCAACAACCGCTTGCACAAAACTAAAAATCGCCTCACGCGTGCCCATGACGGGCAATACTTGCGTTTTGGCATCGACGTGATTTAAAAAAAAGCGCCTCTCAAGCCAGTGAGCAATGGTTTGGCGTAGCTCAAAGAGGCCATTAGTGTTTGGATAACGGCTTATTTTGTCCAAGTTTTCACGTAGGACGTCCAGCACAAATTCAGGTGGCTCATGTTTCGGCTCACCAATACCGAGCTTGATTTCACTGTGGTTATGGGCTGGCGTACTATTAGCAAGTAAAGTTGCCATCTTAGCGAAGGGATAAGGATGCAGAGCGTTCAAGTTGTGATTCATAAGTAGGGTAACTATAATAGACAATTAATAATAAAGTTATAAAGAAAATTTACATTCGAGCAGTGTAGCACTTCCCTTATTTTTTGTCTTTTTCTTATCGCTGCTAATTTATCGTCTCTTAAATAAATGCTAATTAGAAATTATTCATTGATTGAAGCGACAGGCAAACCTAAGAGGATTGCAGGCATTATCATAAGCTTGGTGCTTTATAGCTGCTTGGTGCTTTACAGCTGATAGCATCTGCAAAAATTTGATGAGCAAGGAAGGCGAGTGCCAGTACTACACTTCATAAATTAAGCGAGCTCGATAACGCTAATCACATTTTTGGGATTGGCATGATAATAATATAAAAATAACTGTCAGTGTTAACGACAGATTATGCTGAGGATAATTTGATATGGCTAGTGTCTCAAAGACTGATGATCTCAATGCCAAAGATATCAATAATAAAAACTTTGATAATAGTACGCCGCGCGCAGAGTTGTATAGGCAATTAAAGCAGCGTGAGCATCATTGGTGGCAGGCGCGTCAGCATCTGATTCGCCTAAAAGAGCGCCAAATGTTTTGGTTCGGCGATAACAGCTTTATGATGTGGCTGCTATGGCAACTGGTCAGCTATGTGGTCGTAGCGATGGTACTGATGTCGCTCAGCAAGCTATTAAATATCTCGCTGCCGCTATGGCAGTATGTGGCTTTATTTGTGCTACAAACGCTGATTTTTATCGTTATGCTGGCTTTTAAAGGTCGATTGGCCAATAACTTGCAACGCCGAATCAATAAACAAGAGCTACTGCGCGAAGAGGCGCTGAATGAGATGACTATCTTAGCCGCTGACAGTCTGTATCTCGATGTGCATGCAAAAGCACCTATCTCTTTAAAAGCACTCTATGAGCATTACGATGCCCAGTTTCATCTCTCAAGCTTGCAATGCTTGCTCAAAAAGGAGGTTGATGCGGGACGATTACTCTTGGGGGAGCAGCAGCTAGAGGCAAATATATTGCCACCAGATTTGGCTGATGATGAGCTCAACGAGCATGCTAGCGAGATGATATATAAAAGCATCATATAATCAATTCTATAGTTGAATACTATCAAACCAATACCGTACTGCTGGGATAAATTTTGCGCAGCCTCTGTCAGCGTAGACACAGCACGCAAGTAAAATTTGCACCAGTAACACTGATAACATTAGCATATCGATTTTATGTCGAATTGACTATATATAAATTCGCTACATCGTTATCCTCGCTAAGCATGCTAATGCATCGCTTGCACTCGGTTTCCTTGTATCAAAGTTACTTGAATTCAATTATACAAAACCAAAAATGGATTAATGACTTGGTGCTAAAAAGTCTAAACTTATCCAGCACCAATCCACTTTTCACCTTAAAAAATTTTTCACCTCAGAACTTCAATCCCAATCAATCAACGACACTTGTCCAATTCATGGATCGTTCATATTTTTAACTCTCTATACCATCTTAATCTTCAGTACCGTTTAACTTTCAACATTGTCGCTACGTAAGCTAAGACTCGTTATCAGTGCCGTTTTTAAGGTTTCGAGCTTATCGGCTGATAAGGGTTCGTCATTTCGGTCACTTATATAAAACATATCCTCTGCACGTTCGCCCAAAGTGGTAATACGGGCTGCATGCACCTCAATTTGTTGCTGCAAAAATATCTGACCGACTCGTGCTAATAGTCCTGGCTGATCGAGGGTTTCTAAGCTCATAATGTGCTGATCTGAAGCTTCATTAAACTCAAAATTAATCGTCGTCGCCACTTCAAAGTGCTTGAGCTGGCGCGGGATACGTTTGTGCGTCAATTTTGGCACTGTCGGGTTTTTGAAGGCATCGATCAGTCGCTGTTTAAGCTCTTGTTGGCTGTCTTCATCAACCAGTAGCGTGCCACTACGATCCAGCAGCACATAGGAATCCAAGGCAAAGTCACGGGTGGCAGTAATGATTCTTGCATCCAATACGTCTAGATTCATCTGATCAAAGACTGCCATGGTAACTGCAAACAAGTTGACCTGATCTTGGGTATAGACAAAAACCTGTACCGCATCCAGTGCCAGTTCACGATGTTCACGCAAAACCACCATTGGCGGACTATCCGCATTAGAAGCAAGCCCAATCGGTGGATGGTTTAAGATGGCTTCGGTGTGCCACAAGATGTCTTCTGCAATCTCGCGCAAAAAGTATTCATCGCCCAAATCATCCCACAATCTAAGTACCTCATCGCGGTTCATATGTTGATTATCGACATTGTCTAACATGACCAATGCTTGCTTACGCGTGGCACTAATCATGTCTTGGCGATTGGTCGGTGCATCGATATCAGCACGCAAAATACGGCGCGTTTGCGAGTATAACTGTTTCATAAGGGTCGCCCGCCAGCTGTTCCATAACTGTGGATTGGTGGCATTCATATCGGCGACGGTCAGCACGTACAGATGATTGAGATGAGTGACGTTGCCCACTAAATCTGCAAAGAGTGTCACGACTTCTGGGTCTGAGATGTCTTTTTTCTGCGCAGTCATCGACATTAATAAGTGATAGCGGGTCAGCCAACCAACCAAATTGGCATCAGCGACACTCATGCCGTGTGCCAAGCAAAATTCAATCGATTCAGTCTCACCAAGCAAGCTATGATTGCCGCCGCGGCCTTTGGCAATGTCATGGAACATCGCTGCCAATACCAAAATCTCTTTGCGCTCAATACGCTGAAAGATAGCGCTGACCAGCGGGAAGTCTTCATAAAAACGCGAATCGGTGAAGCGGTGCAAGATACGAATTAAAAATAAGGTATGCGCATCAACGGTATAACGATGAAATAAATCGTATTGCATCAGGCCGGTGACTTGAGAAAAAGCAGGAATATAATTGCCCAAAACCCCATAACGATTCATGGTGCGCAGGCGATGAAACAAGTAATTCTGTTCTTTTAGATTGCCCAAAAACAGCGCTTGGTGGTTAGGGTTGTCACGGTAAGTCTGATCGATGCCACGCGCGGCGATTTTTAGCGCTCGCAAGGTATGGGTACGGACGTTTTTGATGCCATATTGACCCATGAGTAAAAACATCTCTAAAATCGACTCAGGATGTTGGGCAAAAACGCGATGATGCGCCATGGCAATTTGTTCGCCGACTTGGTTAAAGCGCGCGTTTATGGGTTGCTTTTTTGGACGCTCATCATCAGGCAGTTGCGGCTCGATGATGGTCTCATAATAGTGATTGGTCAGCATCTCAGACAGCGTCGATATCTGCATGGCACAGCGATAGTAATCGCGCATAAAACGCTCAACGGCGGCGTTAGGCTGATCGTCTGGCTGCGCTTCATAACCCATCAGTTGGGCGATATCACGCTGATAATCAAAAAGCAGCTTGTTTTCATTGCGCCCAGTCAATTCATGCAAATGATGACGTATTTGCCATAGATAGCCTTCGGCAAAGCTCAGCTCGTCAAACTCTTTTTCGGTCAAGAAGTTCTGCTGCACCAAGTCATAGAGCTTGCTCACTCGAAAGTAGCGCTTGGTCACCCAGCCGATGATATGAATATCACGTAGACCACCGGGGGCCGTTTTAATATTAGGCTCAAGGTTATATTCTGTGGCATTGTGCTGCAAATACCGCGCTTTGGCCTCTGCAATCTTTACCTCAAAAAATGCACGCGGCGACCACTGTTTGTTGACGATCTGAATAGGCACGTCTTGCAAAGCCTCATTACCAATGAGCAACCTTGCTTCGAGTAGTGCACTGGCAATGGTATGGTCAAGCGCTGCTTCCACGCCATCACTGACACTACGCACGGATAAGGCAGGCTCAAGTCCGATATCCCACAGTAACGCCACCAAGTTATCAATCTTGCTACTGGCATCAGGACCAATCTCATTGGGAGCCAATAATAGAATATCGATATCGGAATATAGGGACAGCTCGCCGCGCCCATAACCACCAGTGGCGAATAACGCCAAATCGGTCTTATCCAGCTCAAACCATTTAAACAGGGCGATAAGTAGACTGTCTATAGCACAGGCGCGTGCCGCCACCAGTTGACGAATATTGATACCACGCTCAAGCGCGCGGCTGATATCTTCATTTATTTGGGTTAACCATTCAGGAATGCCGAGTAGGCTTTTTTCCGGCGTTTTTGCAGGCGTCGTTGGCAACAGTGACGCCGTAGGTGAGGAAAAGGAAGGCAGCGGCGTCAGATCGATCGAGGCGGCATCACAAGTAAACATGAGTGTTATCCCGTTAACAATTTAAAAAGGTGGATCATTGAAGCCAATAACTTCTTGGAGTTATAAAACTGAAAAATCGATAAGCACAATACGACGGTATCGTTGTCGATTGAGTTAAGAACATGCTCTAATAATAGCGCAAAAAAAAGACCGCCTAGGCGATCTTTTTTTGTACTACTGAGTTAAAAAGCTTAAGTCTTCTTCGGGGCGCGTTGTAAACACCTCACAGCCGTTATCAGTCACGACCATGGTATGCTCCCATTGCGCCGACAGCTTGCGATCTTTGGTAATCGCTGTCCATTCGTCTGGCAAGATTTTGGTCTGCCACGTACCTTGGTTAATCATCGGCTCAATGGTAAAGGTCATGCCCGTTTTTAACTCAAAACCTGTGCCTTTTTTGCCGTAGTGCATGACTTGTGGCTCATGGTGGAATTCATCACTGATGCCATGACCGCAAAACTCACGGACGATACTAAAGCGCTCAGGCTCGACCACTGCTTGAATCGCTGCACCAACGTCGCCGAGACGCGCGCCGTTTTTGACCACACTCATGCCAGCATATAGCGCGTCTTGTGCGACTTTGCAGATACGCTGCGCCATGATAGAGCCGTTACCGACGATCCACATTTTTGAGGTGTCGCCGTAGTAGCCGTCTTTGATCACGGTCACATCAATATTGATGATATCACCATCTTTGAGTAGCTTGCTTTCGGTTGGGATGCCGTGACAGACCACGTGGTTTACTGAGGTACAAATCGATTTTGGAAAACCGTTGTAATTCAGCGGAGCAGGGATGGCTTTTTGCACATTAACGATATAGTCATGAGCGATTTGGTTGAGGGCTTCGGTACTGACGCCAACTTTGACATGCTCATCGAGCATGACAAGGACGTCGCTGGCAAGTTTGCCGGCCACACGCATTTTTTCTATGGCTTCTGGGGACTGGATAAGGGATTTTTTAGTCATCATTGTGGTACTTATAGTTATGGGTTTTATGTGGTCAATTATAGCATAAATCGACAACATGCTGTTTGAATGCAAGTCATTGACTATTTCAATCATAGTGATATTAAACGACTTTATATGCACATATATGACTATATAGTCATCAATATAGGACTATTAGCATAAAAATTCCATTGAATATTGCAAAACCGACTCTAGGTGCTCTGAGCACAGGTCTTCTGTTAATGACGATGCAAACTACTTCGGCGCAAGCGGCTGGACAGTATTATAACTGTGCCAATGCTACTGGATGTGAGCTAGTCAGTAGCAAACACTGGACGTCAAATCACACGGATACCAAGTACCCCGTTGTATTGGTGCATGGCGCTAATGGATTTAATAGGCTGTTTGGGGTACTCGACTACTTCTATGGTATTCCACAAGCTTTGATAAATGGTGGGTCGAATGTATTTGCAACTAAAACCTCTGCTATCCACAACAGTGAGTTTCGCGGTGAACAATTATTGCAACAAGTCAAAATTATCAGTGCCATCTCAGGCAGCCCTAAAGTCAATTTACTTGGTCACAGCCAAGGTGGTATCGACATTCGCTACGTTGCTGCAATGCCGACCAGCTATTGTGGTCAACCCGCTGATACTGAGGTTAATGGCATTAAGTATTACTCATTTAGTGGTGTTGGCCAGATAACCAATGGTCTTGATCCAAGTGATTATCTGTTAGCTACTACAGGACTTGCGTTTGCTGGCGAGCCAAATGATGGTTTAGTGTCTTCTTGTTCAAGTCGTCTTGGCTATGTCATCAGAGACAATTATAAAATGAATCATTTGGACTCTGTCAATCAAGTAGTAGGATTGACCGCTTGGGGGCAGCCTAATCCAAAGTCTCTTTATACTACTCAGGTTAATCGTCTCAAAAATGAAAGTCTGTAACACTATCAAAAGCTTGTTGGAATATAAAGCATTAACATGAATGACTATTAAAGCTATAAAAGCAATTATTTATTAATTAATGACTGAAAAGTCACTAAAAATCGCCCCGTATATTCTAAAAAACGATTGAATGTTACAGAAGATAGCAGTATAGTAATTTCACCTGCTAAAGGAATTAGCAGCAATCTTTACTGCTTTTTTGACGTAAAGATAACCAAAATTTAACGATAACAAGGACGTTGTTATGATTAAAAAATCCTCTCTTTCCTCAGCTATCACGCCCAGCGCATTCTTACCCTCACTTGGTGCTATCAGTGCCGGTTTGCTCTTAATGGCCCTCCAAACTACATCAGCCCAAGCTGCAGGACAATACTATAACTGTGCCAATGCTAATGGGTGCAAATTGGTTGATAGCAAGTATTTCACTTCTAGCTACACTAAAACTCAGTATCCGGTCGTCATGGCTCATGGGCTTGGCGGTTTCACTACGTTGTTTGGCGTCATTGATTACTTCAATGGTATTCCTGAAGATTTGATGAAAGGCGGCTCAGAGGTATATACCACCAAAACATCAGCGGTCAATAACAGTGAGATTCGTGGCGAGCAACTGTTACAACAAGTCAAAACCATCACCGCCATTTCAGGTAAACCTAAAGTCAATTTATTTGGGCATAGTCAAGGCGGTATCGACATTCGTTATGTTGCTGGCGTTGCGCCAAAGTATGTCGCTTCAGTAACGGCAGTTTCAAGCCCAGAGCAAGGATCAAAAACGGCAGATTTTATCAAAAACACCCTTGAGCCAAACAACAATACAGGCACTCCGTCAAACGTCACCACACAGTTAGTATCAGGAGTGTTCAATTTAATCGGTGGTTTTACAGATATCGGTTCAGGTATCAGCTTTAAAGAGATACAAGAGCAAGATGGCTGGAAAGCAGTTGTGGCTCTATCGACCGATGGTGCCGCTCGTTTCAATACCAAATTCCCTGCTGCCATGCCAACCAGTTATTGTGGCCAGCCGACCAGTACGGCTGTCAATGGCATCAAATATTACTCATTTAGTGGTGTTGGACAGATAACTAGCGTACTCGATCCTAGTGACTACCTATTAGCAGCAACGGGTGTGCCGTTTGCAGGAGATTCTAATGATGGCTTGGTATCTGCTTGCTCAAGTCGGCTTGGTTATGTGATTCGTGATAATTATCGAATGAATCATCTGGATTCAGCCAATCAATTGTTGGGCTTGACTGCATGGGGAGAGTCTGAGCCGAAATCTATTTATCGTACTCAGGTAAGTCGTTTGAAAAACGCTAATTTATAAATACATCGTAGGTATATTATTACTGTGAGTATGCATACCCTGTCATTAATTTTTATATAAAATCTTGCATAGATCAGCCCATATATAAACAGGGTCAACGCCGTTGGCCCTTCTGTCATATATTAGGGTCTGTTGAACATTCACAAGAAGGCACTGCTAATAACTAAAATGGTTCTAGTCTAGGTGAAAATCGCAGGTAATGCACATGCCTTGGCTAGATTTTTACAACGAATAGGGCGATTTTAGTATCAGCTCGTAGAGACAGGACTCTTTTTTGCCGCTTCTTTGCTAAAAATATCCGCTTAGAATGACTAAACTAGATATTTTTACCTTTGAATCGTCTAAAAAATAGTCTCTGTCAGTGCCACGGTCGAATGTTCAACAGACCCTAGTATGCTATACATATCTCAATTGATTTATTAACTAAGATATTTTTATTATGTCAAATAATCGTCGTTTACCTTATGTTCCCATCATTATTATCGCTGTCATCATCGCTATCACTGTAGCGGTTATCATGTGGTTTAAACCTGACCAAAACGCTGTTGCGTCTTCTGAGACCAACTCTGGACAAGTAAAAAATAATACCAATAACACAACGAGTGATAGTTCCGATTCCGATAGTGGCGCGGCGATTTTATCTGGTCAAAATAACACTCAGTTCACCACAGGGCTTGAGAACTTACCGCGTTCTTTACAAGGCACCGAAGTAGATGGTGAAATCATCATTGATGAAAATAAACAATTGATCGTTACCGAAGGTTTACGGCGCTTGTTTGATTATTTCTTGTCAGCGCTTGGTGAAGAAGAGGAAGCCGTTATCTATGCCCGCGTTGAGAGCTATATTCGCAGCCATACGCCAGAGCCTGCTGCCAGTCAAGCAGTCGCTATATTTGACCAATATATTGCCTATCTAAAAGCCATCCCTGAGATAGAAAAGCGTTATGGTAATCTGCAATTGCAGGCGACCAAAAGTGGCGAGTTGGATTTGAATGCGGTGACACAGCAAAAGCAAGACGTCAGTAAGCTACGTCAGCAGTATTTTTCCAAAGAAACCATCACCGCCTTCTTTGGTACAGAGGATGACTATGATGATTATAGTATGGAGATGGTCAGAATCAACCAAAATACCCAGTTGTCTGATGCGCAAAAAGAGGCGGCAAAACAAGACTATATTAGCCGCATGCCGGACAACACTACCAAGGCCAATATTGCACAACAAGCCAATCTAAATGAGCTAATGACTCGTACTGAGCAGATGAAAGCCAAAGGCGCAAGCCCCGAAGCACTATACAATATGCGTCGAGAGCTGGTCGGTGCGCCTGCAGCAGCGAGACTGGCACAAGTAGATCAAGAAGACGCCAATTTCGATCAGCGTTTTGATCAATACCAAACACAAAAGCAGCGCCTATTGAGCCGAAATGCGGACAAAGCGCAGGCACAAACCCAAATCAATCAGCTCGAGCAGCAGTTATTTAACGATACCGAGCGCAAGCGCTTGGCGGGTTATGCGGCGATGCAACAACAAAATGCTGCGGCTGCCCAATAATTCCTAATAATTAGATACGGGGCAAATGATTATTTGGCAGTGAGATGTTCGATAAATAACAGCTTGATCGATCATCGGTTGATAAGTCGATAAGTCGATAAGTCGATAAGTCGATAAGTCGATAAGTCGATAAGTTGATAAGTTGATAAGTTGATAAGTTGATAAGTTGATAAGCCAAAAGTAACAAGCAGACTCGCCATCACACAAAAGTGTTAGCAGCTTATGGCGCTGCTAACAAGACCTATTAGCAAATCACCTGTATAGTTGGCACAAACCACGTCTCAATCTATACCTAATCTATCATGACAGTCATATGGCAGTCATGCATAATAGCGCCCATGTGCTGCTCAATGAATAAAGTGCTGGTCAATGAATAAAATAATCAAACAGGCGCTATAAAGCTCCGCACATGTCTATAAAAATTTGCTTAAACCTTTTAGGAGATACTATGAAAAACATGACTAAAATAATGATGGCTGCGACACTTGCGGTAGGTACATTGGCTGCAGGTTGCCAAACTACCCCTAGTGTGACCGCGCCTGTGACTCAACCAATTACTGTTGATGCACTACAAGCATATAACTGGCAGCTTGTCGATGCCAAACGCAGCAATGGTGACAAAGTCAGCCAATTGTTTTTTGACCCAAGCAAACCATTAACGCTAAAATTCTTCAAAGACGGTACGAGCAACCGTGTCACCTTTGCTAATACTTGTAATAACATGGGCGCTAGTTATAGCGTCGTAAATGACAATGTGGTGTTAGGTAATGTAATGTCGACTATGATGGCATGCCCTGAGCCACAAGCAAGCTTCGATACAGCAACTATGGCGACGGTACAAGGCAAATACAGCATCAATAACAATGCGAATAACGTGCCTATCTTGACTATCCGTAATGCCAATCAAGTGGCGTACTTTAAAGCTGTCGCAAAATAATTTGCCAATTCAATGACGCAACTTAATCAGTAATTCCTGTCTTTGATATGCCTCACTATGTAGTGGGGCATTTTTTTATTCAAAATATGCTGCCGTTTGCGCTACACTAAGGTCATCAACTTTTGTAGTGATGGATTGTTGGGGTCGATTAATCCTCTTTGCTGTTATATAACCTTAGCTTTTACTCAAGCATATTTACCGCACCATTAAAACCCTATTGGACTTTATTTCATGTTAAAACCGATTGTTTTGAAACCGAATAGTAATGTACATTACCTAAATAAAATAATCGTCATAACGGCTATCACTTTTTTAACGGGGATGGTCCTAACAGGTTGTCAGACATTGCCGAACATGACCGCACCCAATGCTGCTGTTAATATAATGACGAACAATCCGCTGACAGCCCGCATGCCAGCAATAGATCGGCAAGGGTATATTGCTTATGTTGAGGAGCAAGGCTTTGGCGCTGCAAAGATATCGACACTCTATAGTATTCGCCCTGATGGTAGCGACCGCCAATTGATTGATCAGCTCAAGGGTTATATCTATGCGCCAGCATGGTCAGCAAATGGTCAAATGCTGGCCTATAGTAAACAAGCGCCGCGCCAGCATCCAAAGATTTATATCTATGACCGCAAAAGCAATACCCAAAATCTGGTGGTAAATGCTGAGGGCAGTAATTTGTCAGCATCATTTTCGCCTGATGGTCAAAAACTCCTCTACAGCTCAACCGTCGGCGGCAATGCCGATATCTATGAGATGCGCCTAAGCGACGGTAGTACCAAACAGCTAACCACCTTACCGAGTACGGAAGTGCAGCCAAGCTACGCCAGCGACGGGCAAAGCTTTGTTTATACCAGTGATAAGGTCCGCGCTGGTCGCCCCAGTATCTATCGCTATCGTTTTGCCACAGCCAATGCAAGCGTGATACCGACAGCGGGCTATGCAGCCAGTCCGCAACTGAGCTTAGATGGTCAACGCTTGGCCTACCTTAATGGTCGCAAGGCGGCGGTGATGACGCTGGCTACTGGGCAAGTTATCAATCTAGCCGAAACGGGTCTTGATGAACCCGCTCGTCTGTCACCTTCCGCGCAGTATGCCGTCTATCCCACCAAGCTTGCACAAGTGGGCAGTCAAAATGGCGGCAGCTTGGTCATTCATTCATTAACAGGTAATACAAGCTATGCCATTGGCAGTAAGACGGGAGGCGTCGTACGCTCACCCATTTGGGGACGGTAAGAGTAAAACCTATGTATTATGTAATGGAATGTATATATAATCACTGACAAAGAAACATAAGTTGATTGTATAGCCTGCATTTTAGAGGTGGCTTAGCCATCGCTTAAATTCATTAAAGCCAATGCGCTTATAGCCATATCGCCTGCCATTCAAAATAGAATAATCAAGCTATGGGTAAAAAATCTGGTATAAGCAAGCTGACAGAACGAATCTGAGTGGAGCAAAGTTGAGTAAATTGTAACCACATACTGCCAAATTGTATAACCGAGCCATTAATATGTTGGATTAAGCGAGTAATAGGAGAGAGCGGTTCATGCAAGAGTCTTTTTTAGTCTTTATCACTAAAATCAGTTTGTACCCCACGATTGTTTTTACGGGGCTTGTGATGTTCGTGACTCTATATTGGCTGGTGTCTTTACTTGGCATGGCGGATATGGATAGCGTGGATTTTGGTGAGGCAGATAGTGATGTCTCCCCCTTGTCATCGCCTGGCTTTTTTACCGGTCTCATGCTCAAATTTGGTCTTTATGGCGTGCCTTTAATTATCATACTAAGCTTGATTAGCTTAATCGGTTGGCTGCTAAGCTACCTATATACCAGCTTTTTACATCAATATTTTGACTCTGGTCTTTTGTATTACCTATTCGGTACAGGGGCGCTCATTTTTGTACTGGTCGTCTCCATGTGGTTGACGGGCATTATCATTTCACCCATTCGCAAAAATATCGCTAAAATTCCCAAACGGAATGCGTCTAGCAATATTGGCAAAATCGCCGTTGTGCGCACCCTGAGTGTGACCGACAAACATGGCGAAGCAGAATTAAACGATGGCGGCGCAGGATTGATACTTAAAATTCGCTCAGACACTAATGATGATTTGCTAAGACAAGGCGATAGAGTGGTATTGATAGAGTATTTAGACGAAGCCAATACCTATCGAGTCGCTTCTGTCAAAGATGAGTAACTGTCACCAATAATGTAATCGTGATGGCTATTAATAGTCGCTGTTAGCGTAGATTAGACGTGCAGAGTAAATAGACGGCAACGGTTAATGAATAATGATTCAGTAAGATAAAAATAAACTATTTTTAAGAATGGTCGTAACGGTTTTAAATTCGCTTGTGGTTGATTCAATATAATTGAGATACAAGAAAAGTGAGTGCAAGTCCTACGAATAGTAGGCTGAGCGCGTTTAATGCCGTATCTGATTTATGTAGGATTGACTATAGAATGTTTTAATTAAAGGAATGGATATGGACATACTCATTATCGTCGGCGTGGTTGTGGTGCTGGCGTTTGTTTTTATGATGGTAGCACTTTTGATGCTCAAAGCCTTTTACTTCAAGGTTGAGCAAGGCAAAGCACTGATTATCAATGGTGTGAGTAAAATCGCCGTACGTTTTGATGGTGGCTTTGTTTGGCCTATCATCAATAAAAAAGAATTGATGAGAATCTCACTCATCACCTTAGAGGTTGATAGACGAGGTAAAGAAGGACTGATTTGCGCGGATAATATGCGTGCGGACATTACTGTTGCATTTTATTTGCGAGTCAATGAAACCGAAGAAGACGTGTTAAAGGTTGCCAAATCGGTTGGGGTTGAGCGCGCCTCTGATAAAGTCGCTGTCAATGAGCTGTTTAACGCTAAGTTCTCAGAAGCACTAAAAACTGTGGGCAAGCAGATTGATTTCGTTAAGTTGTTTGAAAATCGCAGCGAGTTCCGTGACAGTATCGTCCAAGAAATCGGTAACGATCTGAATGGCTATGTCTTAGAAGATGTGGCGATTGATTATTTAGAGCAAACGCCGAAAGCCTCACTAGATTCAAGCAATATCTTGGATGCTGAAGGTATCAAAAAGATTACTCAGCTAACAGCCTTCCAAAACGTCATCACTAACGAGCTTGAGCGTGACGAAGAGTTGGCCGTTAAAAAGAAAAACGTTGAGACCAAAGAGGCAATGCTGGAGCTTGAGCGTCAACAAGCCGATGCCGAAGCCAAACAGCAACGTGAAATCTCTTCTGTCATTGCGCGTGAGACAGCTGAGACGCGCAAAATTGAAGAAGAAGAGCGCAAAAAGTCTGAAACCGCGATTATTTCAGTTGAGCAAGACTTAGCGATTCAGCGCGAAAACCAACAACGTGAAATTGAAGTGGCTGGTCAGAACCGCTTGCGTGCGGTTGTGATTGAAGAAGAGAAAGTCACGCGTGCTCGTGATTTAGAAATCGTCTCACGTGAGCGTGAAGTTGACTTACAACGTATCGAAGCTGAACGCGCAATTGAGCTTGAGAAAAAAGAAATCGCCAATGTCATTCGTGAGCGTATCGCGGTAGACAAAACGGTCGCGCAAGAAGAAGAGCGTATCAAAGAAGTCCGCGAAGTGAGCGAAGCCGAGCGTTCTAAACAGACGCGCGTATTGGCAGCCGAAGCAGACGCCGAAGAAATCAAAGTACGTCAGGTCAAAAAAGCCGAAGCCGAAGAGCTGTCGGCCAAGCACAAAGCCGTCGAGATTACCACGCTGGCTGCCGCTAATCTTGAAGCCTCAGCCAAAGACTCGGAAGCCAAAATTAAAATGGCGGAAGGTATCAAGGCTGAAGAGTCGGCACACGGCTTTGCCGAAGCGGCTATTCAAGAAGCCAAAGCGTCCTCGCTTGAAAAAGAAGGCATTGCCAAAGCCAACGTTATCAGAGCAACTGGTCAAGCCGAAGCGCAATCAGAGCGTGAAAAAGGCATGGCTGATGCTGAAGTTATCGCGGCGCGCGGCGAATCCAACGCCAAAGCTGAGCGTGATATCGGGCTGGCAAATGCTCAAGTTATCGCCGCTCAAGGCGAATCAAATGCCAAAGCGGAGCGTGAAGTGGGACTGGCAAAAGCGGAAGTCACCCGTGCGCATTTCCAAGCCGAAGCCGATGGTCTGGTCGAAAAATTCAATGCGATGGGCAGCATGAGCAAAGAAGCGCGCGAGCACGAAGAGTTCCGTATGGGTCTCGAGACTGCGCTGCAAGAAGCCATGGCGTCTATCGAAGCTGGTAAAGAGATTGCCAAAGAAAACGCTGAAGTCTTGGCGGTTGCGCTCCAAAAAGCCAAAATCGATATCGTGGGCGGTGAAGCGCACTTCTTCGATAACTTTGCCAAGTCACTGTCTATCGGTAAAGCCATCGATGGCCTAGCGGGTAAATCAGACACATTGAGCGGTATCATCAATACAATGATGGCCAATCAAGTGATGACTAAAGCGAATAAGCAGAATGATGATGAAACGGCTTAGTATCATCGTTATTCGACACGACTGATTTATTATCAGCAAGATTTGACCCATAACTTTTTCATTAATAAGCAGTCTGTCACTTATGTGGCGGATTGCTTTAACCAACTCAATCTAAACGCTTTAACAGAACAGTAGTTAATGACTACTATTAACCATGAGTTGGCTAATCTAAAAAAACAAGTAGTCAATGCTGGTTTTTTTAGATTAGCCAAGTGCTTATTTAATTCAAAACTTCCTTAGATTTATCTTATTGCCCAAAAATACAAATGGACGAGCAACGATGGCGGACACCCAAAACGCAACCAATCCAAATAATACCAATAGTCATAATCAATCCGAGCAAACGGATCAAGCGGTCGCCTCAGGCAATGCTTATGAGCTTATTAAAAAGCGTCTTACTGAGCAGGGCAGTCGTCTAGAGCAGCAAACGGCCAAGCTGAACAATGCGCGCTTGCAAGAGTTTGGCAGTACCCAAATGCAAGTCATCGCTCGCACCCGCATTCGCACCGAATATAACTGTGTGGCGCAAGACATGGTGCAAGTCGGTGATTATATGCTATTCGGCTACAACGTCTTTATGGGTCTCAAACGCGCGAGCAATATCAAAGATGTGTTGTCGCTATATCGATTGATAGATCCTCCTAACAAGAATGTTGGTGATAATAATAGTGAAAGTGCTGCCGATATTGATAATGGTGAAAGCACGGCAAATACTGAAAGCGCTACAGATAACAATGGGAGCCGCGAACACACTGAGCAAGAGTATCAGCTAGAAGAAGTGGATCTAAAAAACACCTTCTTAGATCAAGAGGCCTTTGTTCAAGACTTTAATGAGCTGTATCGATATTATAAGCAAACACGGCTGATTCAGCTGACAGTCAAAGACAGCAAGCTGCTATTGGCGTTTCAAATTGGCGAGCGTATCACCGATATTCGCGTCTTTCGTTTTGCGTTAGATTTTAGTCAAGGCACACCTGAATCGGCTCAAATTGCTTACGTAGACAATCGAGGCGAGCGTGATATCGAGTTGCCGCCTGCTTACGATTTTGATTGGATTGAGACCACTCGCGAGCAGATGATCAATGGCAAGTATCCGCATATGAATATCTTAGATACGGTGTTTGTAGAAACCGTCGGCGGCGATTTGACCATTAAAATTGAGGACAATACCCAGTCAGGGCAGGGTATCTATAGTGAGCCTGTAAATGATCGCACCCAGTCGCTGACCGATGCCGAGATTGCTTATGCCAAAGTTGGCAGTTTAATACTGCTCAAGATACTGCCGTATCGCGAAGACAGCTATCGCTATTTTGTTTATAACACCTTGACCGAAACGGTACTGCGTTTAGATGCAATTGGGCAGTCGTGTGTGCAGCTGCCTGAGGATCACGGCATTATATTTCCGGGTGGTTATTATTTACAAACGGGCGAGTATAAGCTGTTTGATGCCAATAATGTCGGTGCCAAAGACTTAAAGTTTAAACGTAAAATCGTATCGCCCAATGGCGAAGATGTGTTATTTTTATTCTATGATGTCGCTTTAGGTGTCACAGGTCTGTTTCCCTACAACCTTATCAAAAAGCAATTGGCAAACCCCATTTATTGTAATGGTATGGCGCTGGCAGAAAATGGGCGCTTGGTGCTGTTTAGTGACCAAAGTGAGCCGTCACGCATTCACCCGATGCAGATATGGCATACCCCTTATGCCTCTCCTGAGTATGTCAGTGAATTACCTGAAAGCACGAGCTTCTATGGCAAAATTGGCAATAAAGAATTGGTGCGCGGCATCTCAGATCTCTATAGCATCACCCGCCTCATTGACAATCAAAGCGTGTCACAAAAGCTCTATGAAGAATTAGCCGACAATACCAGCCGTCTCTTTGATAGCTATTACTGGCTGTCTGAGCCTGAGCTGAGTGAAGTCGCCAGTAGTATTAAGGAAGTGACGGCGACGGCTGAATTGGTCATTGATGAGTTCGCCAAAGTACAAAGCATCCAGAAGCAAACCCAAACGGCATTGGCCGATGCCGACACGCAGCAAAATGAGATTTTGCGGCAGATACGCGTCACCACCTTTGAGTCTGCCAGTGATTATGTCGATCAGCTGTCAGCATTAAGACGGCAAAAGGGCCGTTTGGTTAGCCTAGAGGATTTACGCTATTTAGATAGTGATAAATTAGAAGCGTTGCAGACTCAGCTAGCAACAGCAGAGAGCGAGCTTGCCGAAAAAACCGTGCTGTTTTTAAGCGGGGAAGAGGCACTCTCAAGTTACGAAGGTATATTGATCGATGTCAGTGAGCGTTTACATACCGCAGAAACCAATGCTGAATTAAAACCTGTGCTAGAAAAAATTGACGAGACAGCGCAAGGCTTAGATTTGTTGACTGAGCTATTAGGCACATTAGATGTTGCTGATGCTACGGTACGTACCCAAATTATCGATGATATATCGACCATTTATGCGAGTCTCAATCAGAGCAAAGCCAAGCTTAATCATAAGCGCAAAAATTTAGGATCGGCTGAAGCAGTCGCGCAGTTTGGCGCGCAGTTCAAGCTATTTGGTCAGTCGATTGCTAATGCCTTATCCATTGCCAATACGCCTGAGAAATCAGACGAGCAAATGGCAAAATTGCTGGTGCAGTTGGAAGAGTTAGAAAGCCAGTTCGCGGACCCAGAGAGCGGTAGTGGCGATCAATTTTTAGCCGACATCATCAGCAAGCGTGAAGAGATTTACGAGACTTTTGAGAATCATAAGCAGCAATTGCTCGATGCCCGCAACCGCAAAGCGCAGAACTTAGGCGATGGCGCGCTGCGGATGCTTGAGAGTATCAAAAAACGCACGCAAAGCACAGGCGTCACCGGCTTTAAGGAAGAGGAAGCGCTCAATACGTATTTTGCTGCCGACGGACTGGTACAAAAAGTACGTAATATCGCCAAAGAGCTGCAAGCGATGGGCTTTAGTGTCAAAGCTGATGACATCGATGCGCGCCTAAAAGCCATTCAAATCGAGAGCTATAAGAGCTTAAAAGACAAGTCAGACTTGTTTGAAGATGGTGGTCAGATTATCAAACTGGGTAAGCATCGTTTTTCGGTTAATACTCAGCCTCTTGATTTGACCTTATTGAGTCGTCAGCAGTCAGATGGCAAGCGCGTGCTGAACTTGCATCTAACGGGTACAGATTATTATGAAGTGCTTAATAATGCTGAGCTAAACGCCTTGCGCCCGTATTGGGACATGAATATCGCCTCCGAATCTGACAAGGTATACCGTGCGGAGTACTTGGCTTATAGCATTATCGAAAGTGCCAAAAATAGCCAAGACGGCCTGACTGAAACGCGCCTATATCAAGCATACGATGCGACCATCATTACCCTTGATATTAATGGTGATATTGATAATGACAGCCCATTGTCTAAATTGGTCAAAGCTTACGCCACCCCTCGCTATCAGCTCGGTTATGACAAGGGCATTCATGACCATGATGCCACGCTATTATTGATGCAAATACTACCGACATTGCGTGAAGCAGGGCTACTGATTTATACCCCGCAAGTACGTGCCTTGGCACAGTTGTTTTATTGGCAATTGAACCTCGTGCAAGCGCTTGGCTTAGACGCCTTACGTCAGTTTGGTTATGATAATTGGCTGAATGAATCAGTGCTGACGCGTGCGAGCAACTGGACAGATAGAGCCGCTACCGCTGAGCAACTGCGCCGTGCACTGGGTAGCGACACAGCCAAATCTCTGCTCGTTGAGGACATGAGTCAAATCATGCATCAGTTTGTCACCGCTCATAATGATGACAGTATTGGTGTTAATAAAGGCAGTAGCGTTGATAACGGCGCTAGTAAGCAGTCAAAATCAGGCTTGGATTCAAAGCTAGGTTCTGAAAATAGCGATATTCATAACGCTAACATCTTTAAACCAAGCTATGTCCAGCTTGCCAGTGAGTATCTGGTGAGCGTCATAGGGCAGGCGAGTATCTCTGATAGTGGCGTAGATGCCAAGATAGACTGGCAAACGAGTCAACAAGCGCAGCAGTTGTGTGAGCAGTTAAGCCAAACGTTGAATAGCGCTGCCGGCAGCACGCAAAATACGACCAGTTTTGAGCAGCTACAGTCTTCTATCAGTAAGCTGGGTTTTCAACCCAAGTCAGCCTATGAGCTACTAGCCACATGGTTTCATGCGTTACTTGATAAGACCTATGGTGATACTGAGTCGGCTAACGTATCAGCTGATGGCACGAATGAGGAAGGCGCGGCCCTCACTGAAGAGCAGCTTGCTGAGAGTCAAGAAAAAGAAGCACTACGCAAACAACAGCTAGAAAGTGGCCGTCATTATGTGCCCGAAGCGATTGCGGTCTTACTTACCCAGTTAAATGATACCCAGCGTGAAGCCTTGGTACAGCGCCTCATTGATTCAGGTATTAGTTTCGATAAGAGCGCCACTGGCACGCCATCTACGTTGTCATTCTCAGCCACAACCTCGCTGACCAGCCTCAACAATCCGCTCAATCAAGTGCAGAGCTTTGAGCGCAGCACAGGTAAAGTATCGCTTGAGATTCAAATTAATAACTTACTAGGTGAGCATACACGTATTCATCAGCAGACCTTGACCTTTGCGGTCGATGACTTCTTAAATCGTCTGCATCACCATGATACCCAAGTCATCCCTGCTTACAGACGCTATCTAGCCATGCGCTCAGAGATTTTGCATGATTCAAAAGAGACGTTGCGACTGGACGAGTTTATGCCGCGACCACTGTCCTCCTTTGTGCGTAACCGTCTGATTAATGAGAGCTATTTGCCGTTAATTGGTGACAACCTTGCCAAACAGATGGGCACGATCGGCGAGGATAAGCGTACCGATCTGATGGGTATCCTAATGATGATATCGCCACCAGGTTACGGTAAAACCACCTTGATGGAGTATGTGGCCAATCGTCTCGGCCTTATCTTTATGAAGATTAACTGTCCATCACTCGGTCATGATGTCACCTCATTAGATCCCGAAAAAGCACCTAATGCCACCGCCCGAGAAGAGCTGAATAAAATCAACTTAGCCTTTGAGATGGGCAATAACGTCATGCTCTATCTCGATGATATTCAGCATACGCATGCGGAATTTTTGCAGAAGTTTATCTCATTAGGTGATGGCACGCGCCGTATCGATGGCGTCTGGCAAGGCAAAACCAAAACCTATGACATGCGTGGCAAAAAGTTCTGTGTGGTCATGGCGGGTAACCCGTACACCGAAAGCGGTGAGGCCTTTAAAGTCCCTGATATGCTCGCCAACCGCGCCGATATCTATAACTTGGGCGATATTATGAGCGGCATGGAAGAGGTATTTGCGCTCAGTTATATTGAAAACTCACTGACCTCTAATACCGTTCTCGCACCACTGGCCAACCGTGACTTAGCGGATGTTCATCGTTTGATTAAAATGGCAAAAACGGACAATGCCAACCTCGCCCAAGCACAGAGCAGCGAGCTGACGTATCCGTATAGCACTTCAGAGGTTAACGAGATTATCGCTATCTTGCGCCATATGTTTAGGGTGCAAGAAGTCATTCTTGACGTTAATCAAGCCTATATTGCCTCAGCATCACAAGATGATAAATACCGTGTCGAGCCGATATTTAAGCTGCAAGGCAGTTATCGCAATATGAATAAGATGACCGAAAAGCTATCGGCGGTCATGAATGAAAACGAGCTGAACCAGCTGATAGACGATCACTATTTGGGTGAGTCGCAGCTATTGACCCAAGGCGCAGAGAGCAACCTTCTAAAGCTTGGCGAGATGCGCGGTGTGTTGACTGACGCAGAAAAAGAGCGTTGGGCACAAATCAAAGCCGACTTCTTACGTAATAAAGCCATGGGCGGTGAAGACGGTGATACTGGCGCGCGTATCGTTGCCCAGTTGGTCGACTTGGCTAGTGGCTTCAATACCATCAGTAGCCAGTTTGAGACATACTTAACGAAAAATGACCCAGAGCAAATCGCCCGCTTACGACAAGCAGGACAACAAGCACAACTCAATGCCCAGTTAGAAGCACAGAAAATCATTGCCGATAGCGTCATTAACAATGCCAAAGTCGTCAGCGACAGTATCGACCATAGCTTTGAGAAAAGCGTGAGTCAACTGGTACAAATATATAAGCACAATCACAATACTGAAAAGGCGGAAGGCGAGTATCTCAAACAAAATCAAGGCGCGCAAAAAGCGCTGATGATGCAGCTGGTGGATGCTGTTGAGCAACTGGCACAAAAAATGGCTGATAGCTTGTCTAATAGCTTAACAGAGAGCCTGCTTAAGAATGATGAGAACCAAACGGCAGACAGCGATACGCTTGATGTTCATCAACAGACCGCGCTGATGGCAACAGCTCTTAAAGAAGCGCTTACGCCACTGACGATGCGGATGGATGAGAAGCTGGCAATTGATAGCAGTACCGATCAATCCGGCAAGCTTATCGTCAATAGCCTCAACAGGCTAAACAAAATCTTTGATGACTATGATTGATACTGACGATTAACGCTTATAAGCAATAATGATAATTAGAACTTATAATTAATAGGCTATAGCGATAAGTTATTGATGTATAGTCGTGGCAGTTGATTCGACTATGTTAAACAAACCAATGAGAAACGTATGGCGCACAAAAAGAAAAACGTCCGCAAAAAACTCTGCCCTGTCTGCGAGCGCGAATTTAGTTGGGCGAAGAAGTTGGATAAAAACTGGGAGAGTATGGTCTATTGTTCCGACCAATGCCGCCGCGTAAAAAAGTATGAAGGGTTAGATCATCAAAAGTAAGAATTTAAATCTAAATTTCGCGTTGGTTGTAGGCTGGGTTTTTAACCCAGCCTTTTATACTATATTCAGTCCAATATGAAAAAGATACAGCGGGACTGGGATGCTTAGTTTTTAATATGATTTTTGCAGCCTCTGTCGGCATAGGCACAGCAAGCCAGAAAAATTTATACCAGTTTCGCGTTATTAAATAACGTATCCATTTTATTTAGTATTAACTATACAAAGTGACGCAGGGAAGCTCATGGCACACAAAAAAGCAAACCTACCGCAAAAAGTATGCCCAGTCTGTCAGCGCCCATTTACGTGGCGCAAGAAGTGGGAAAAGGATTGGGAGCAGGTGATTTATTGTTCTGAGCGCTGTCGGCGGAGTAAGGATAAAACAGAATGATTTTAAATGTCGATAATAGAAAACTGCCACGTCTTTAATCGAAGTATCTTTAAAAAGTAGAAGGTGCAGCTCATTTTTTGTTTTGCTAGGCTTTATCAATTCATAAAAAATCAATAATCAAAATCTCAGTCGTTGCTAGATATTAGCTAATGACTACAAAGAATGTTATTTGAATCATGGGCAAAACGTGAAATAGCGAATCGATTCTATCTCATTCAGCACTCCTGTCGCGATAACATCGCAAAAATATTTCAATCAACAAAATTCCATAAAATACTCGAAGTTACTAAGCTTATAATCTATAATGCTTTTTTTAAATTTTCTGTTTTTCAACAGACCCTAATATCTCAAAAATATACTCAATTTAACTCATATTCAACTAGGTCATGTTCTTATTTTTATTACTATTTTAAAATGCGGACACGCCCTAAACATTCACATCAAATTTTAAGGTTCTAAGGATAGGATGAAACAAATACAATTTAAAGGTGACGGATCAGAGTATTTTAAGATATGGATTGTGAATGTTTTATTGTGCATCGTCACCATAGGCATTTATTACCCTTGGGCAAAAGTACGTACGCGTCGATATTTTTATGCGAATACTGAATATGCAGATCGATATTTTGATTACCATGCCACCGGAAGACAGCTGTTTCTGGGCTACTTAATCGGTTTGCTGATATTGCTTGCCCTACAGGTGGTAGGCTCTGTTTTACCTACCGTCGGAGTCATTTTACCCATTATTTTATTTGCTTTTATTCCTTGGATCATCTGGCGCAGTCTCAAGTTCAATATGCGCATGACCAGCTTTAGCAACGTGCGCTTTAGCTTCATAGGCAATCTAAAGTCCGCCTATACTATTTATATGCTTATACCCATATTGGGTTATGCAGCAGTTGCGTTGCTGGTCTTTGGTAGCCTAGTCCCAATGACCAGTCTAGATGAAGGTTCTGATTTAAGTTTTGCCTTCATACTATTTGCCGTAGGTATCATTGCCGCGATAGCCATAGGCATTTTTGTCACAGGACTCTTTACAAAAAAAGCAGCAGAATACCAGATTGGTCAGACAAAATTTGGTCAAGGTCATTTCTTCATCAACATCAACACCGAAAAATTTATAAAAATTCAACTTAAAAAAATGCTAATCATTATTGGTTGTTTATTTGTTCTCTTAATACTCTCCGGCTTAATATTTGCGTCTACGTTGTCGGGCGGATTTAACCTTGGCAGTATTTCCAGTGACATCGAAAGCGCAGATGCAAATCCATTATTCGTTGTTGGGTTTTTGGTTATGTATTTTGGTTTTATTGCCACGTTCTTATTCGCTACAGCCTATTCATTTAGCCGTCAACGTCAGTATCTGTTCGAAAATACCACGTTGGATAGAGCCATCACTTTTAAGTCAACCGTCAGCGCTAAAGGTTATTTTTATGTGTTAGCGACCAATATGCTATTGGTTCTATTTACTGCGGGCTTAGCATTGCCTTGGGCAAAAGTCCGTGTGGCCCGTTATATCGCTGATAACTCTTGGATAGAAGCCTTAGATATAGATATCAATAGTTATCTGACCCAAAAGGAGCAAGAGCAGTCTGCTATTGGTGAAGAAATTGGTGATGTTTTAGATATCGATATAGATATTGCCATCTAAGCCAGATCCTATTAACCGACACCTTATTGATCGACACCTTATTTCAATCATGGCTTGGTTAATGGCACTTGATTGCTTCGTTTGGCTAGTGGATACAGTGAGAACAGTAATGATAAATTCAATATCAGGCAAATGGTATCCAAAGGATAGCTCGGTCCAATGCGCCGCGCAACTCACGGTAGCTAAAACGAGATATGAGGTAAAAATTGTATCTAGTGAGACTGGTAACGACAGCGAAAGACATCAAAATATCACGGGTCAGTGGTCGCAAGTGACGATCAATGATCGCTTAGGAAATACTGAACGCAAGCTTACACTTACTGATGGCTCACTCTTTACGACTCACAATAATGATGCTATCGATACTATAATCAATAGTAATAAAAACAGCGATACAGCCTCAAAGTGGCGTTTACGCTTACATCGTCATGAAACAAAAATGACCAGCGTCTTGACGATGTTGGTCATCACTGTTGTTTTTGTATTTAGTTTTATTAAATGGGGTATTCCTTGGACGAGTCAAACAGTCGCTCACGCGCTCCCTCAGCAGACAGGCGAGTTTATAGGTCATCAGTCATTAGATTTTATGGATCGTTACTTCTTAAAACCCACTCAAATAAGTGGTACTGAACAACAGCAAATCATATCTCGGTTTAAGACACGCCTTAAACCATTCGGTGGTGATGACAATATTCAGTATCGGCTACACTTTCGGGATATGAGCATAGGCGGCTCAAGTCTGCCAAACGCTTTTGCGTTACCGTCTGGCGATATTATTTTGACCGATAAGTTTGTAGAATTGAGCCAAAATGATGATGAGATAGATGCGGTACTGTTACATGAGATGGGTCATGTGGTCGAGCGTCATAGCTTAGAGATGCTCACTCAGAACTCATTAACCACGATGATTGTCATACTGGTATTAGGCAATCCGGACGGCATCAGTGAAATTGCCACGGGGCTAGGGACTGCACTGGTATCAAGTCACTACTCACGTCAATACGAAACTGAAGCAGATGAGTTTGCCTTTAACAAGATGCTTGAGATCGGTATAGATCCGCAAGCTTTTGTGGATATCCTTAGCCGGATGGAAGAGTATTCAACGACAGTAAGCGCTACAACAGACGTCGATGACGCTACGCATGAGCATGAGCATGACGATGATGAAAAAGCTGAAGAGGTTGAAGGAGAGAAGTTGTCCGACTTCCTATCGACCCATCCCAATACCCAGTTGCGGATTAAAATGGCAGAAAAATATAGTAAGTGCTTTGAGCAGGGGCTAAAGGTTTGTGAGTGAAGAAAGTAAAAAATCTGCCCCGTCTGCCAGCGCCCATTTACGTGGTGTAAGAAATGGGAGCAGATGATTTGTTGTTCGGAGCGATGTCGGCGGGGGAAGGGTGAGTAAATAGCCGTCTTTCCAATAGATAATAAAATTGATGTTCTATCAAATTAGGTTTCAATATGTCATCTCAAACCAACAAAAAACGCTTACCTAAAAAATGGCAGTCTTATAAAGATCAAGTGGCTATTCTCGAAAGCAGAGGAATGATATTTGAAAATAAAGTTAAAGCAGAGCATGTTTTATCGCAGATAAATTATTATCGACTGAGTGGCTATTGGTATCCTTTTCGCATGTTAGCCTCAGATATGTCACGTGATGATGATTTTATAAATGACACTAGGTTTGAAGATGTACTGAATATCTACCTGTTTGATAAGCAGTTACGTTTATTATGTTTACAAGCACTTGAAAGTATCGAGATGTCAGTCAGAACTAATATTGCTCATACATTAGGACGTATTAGTCCAATAGCTCATCTTAATAAAGATAACTTTGACCAACGATTTGTAAATTCGCAAAACGGGCAATGGAGCTATGATAAATGGTTAAGTAAATATAATGAGCAGATTAGAAGAGCAAGAAAGTCACCTTTTATCGAACATCATCTCAATCATTATCAGTATTTACCAGTTTGGGTTGGCGTTGAGGTGTTAGACTTCGGTTCTATTTCAGTACTATATACAGGTTTAAAAGGTAGACAGCAGCAACAAATTTCAAAACTATATGGCGTCAATAACGCCAAAGTCTTTGCAAGTTGGCTGAGGTCATTGAACTACATTAGAAATATTTGTGCTCATCATGGACGCTTATGGAATGTCAATATTGATGTTATCGCTCAAGTTGATAGGAATATACCTAGTTTGCAACGTTTAGATAATAAGCGCATATATTTTTATTTGATAATGATTCAACACTTACTCAAAATTATTAGCTCAGATTCAAATTGGGGTTTGAATATTGATGTGCTTTTATCAGACTTTCCAGTACCGCAAAATAAAGCGATCACCTTGGCAGGTTTAGGTTTTATCAAATAATAAGAACAGCAACCTATCAAAATTGAGACAATAGAAAACCGCCACGTTTTCTAACCCAATGTTACCAGAGGAGGAAGATAGAGGTGGCGGTGCTGTTGCGTATCATTATACTTACAGTATGAGTATCTTACAATGTATTTGACAAACTGGTTACAATTTTGTATCGCTACAAAAAATCTACCTAGTTTGTCAGCGATACTTCAGGTGGAGTAAGGATTGGGAGCAGGTAATTTATTGTTCAGAGAAGTGTCGGCGGGGAAAAGGTAATACTGACAATTGATTGATCTTTCATACGTAAGATACATTAATCTATATTTCTTGCACATAGCAATGGTCGTGAGGTTCCATATATTATATATAAGGTATTATCTTTCACAGTTTTCATGTTTTCAAAGCTATTTACTCTTATTGGACGACGATGAAAGTATGTTTCAAAATGAGAATTAAGAGACATCTTATGATTATCAAAATCTAGCTTATTATAGTTAGCTAAATTACAGAAGAGTATTTCACAAACTCTTTCAATAAAGCCATTAGTAGGCATAATTTTTTTTGAAATTATGATGTTTATTAAAATACCTAATTGCTTCAATATTAAGTCGAAATCATAATGTAGACTTATATGATTTATAAATTTATTAACAACTATGTTTAATGAATTATTGCCTTTTAATGCGAAATCTAGCAAATCATGAATTTTAAAATCAGCAGCATTTCGGTTGTCAATAAATTGATTAGTCTGGAAGTTTATGTATCTACTTTTATTTGTTGAAGTACTTAGTAATAAATAGTCGTGAAAATTTATCGTATCCACTCCAGCTTGATGGGCAAGCGCTCTTAATCTTGCATCAAGAGACAGAAGTGGTATGCTCTTTTCTTGACACAGTCTGATGATGGACTTATCTGCTTCAGGAAGAAAACTATTGAGCGCTTCTATAATTTTTGAGTTTGAATTGTTTCCATAAGCAGGAGTAACTTGCATATTGCTTTCGACATATTCAACTAAAAACTTCAAATCATTTGAACGCTTTTCAAGCAACTGTATGTCCATTTCATTCACAGTAAAATTGTTATCGTTTGAATGAATCGATAAGGGCTTGTCTCCTCCTTTATATTCATATATATGCCTATCACTTAGCGCTTTTAAATTTGTAAGCAGGATTTTGGGAATATATATAGACAGATTGGAAGTAATAAGGTCTAGAGTTTCTAAACGCTGTAACTCTAATAACGTAAATAAATCGATCACTACTGTAGATTGTTTTTCTAGTAAAGTTTCTAGATCATCAATGCTAATATCAACAGTATAGTGATCATCAATCGTTCTCAGAGTAAATCGAGAATCATTTAACCAGCTATAAGTAATTTCGGAGATATCCTTTCCAATATAATCAGCTAGACAGGTTATAGTCATCGGGCTTTCTTGATAGGCTTTTAACTGTCGCTCTAATTGTTCATTAGAACGTGAAGTCTGATTGATATCCTTAATAAACTTTGCTATGCCTTCTTCTGTATTAAAGTCTGCTGTGAAAGAAACCATATTAAAAGGGTTGTTGATGTCTGATGTCATCTCTATATTCTTTCTATATATCGCTAAAGGTATCGATAAAATTTCTTCAATTTTAATATTCCGTCTTACACCAAACTTTCCTATAATTTCAAACTCTTCACCAACAGCTTTACCTAAAAACTGCTGACCTAATTCATCGTTAGGTGAAATTATAATATCTAAATTCTTACCTGAAGACTTAGAATCGATATATTTCCCTTTAAGTTTGTCTTCTTCAAAATATGAAACAAAGCAGCCATCAACGACTTCGATAAAATTTAGATCAAACAAAGGATTTGAATTATTTGGAAGTTTGCGAGAAAGCATTGTATCAAGAAGTAAATCTTGAATGGCTGAGAGCACTTCTAAGTCAGTTGGGTTTGAGCGCCAAAGATTAATAACTCTTTCAATAGCTTTTTCTTGTTTTGAATATCGTAGTTCGTAAGAAGCTAGCCAGCATATATCTGCAGGATTATTGTCTAGATCTAATGGAATTAGTCTCGTATCTTTTTTCAACTGGCCTATATTATCATTGTGAATACTTAAAAAAAGCTTTAAACGCCAGTACCAAGATGAGTTGCTGTACTTATCAAGTCTGGGCAGTAGCATTTCAGCAGCACTAAAATCTTGAGTCTTATTACCTAACTTGCTAACTAAACTAGCAAAATCGCTAAGATATTTATCAAAATTGTGACTATTCTGATCTACGAAGTTTTTAGCCTTTTGATATTGAAAGCTTTCAATCAAAGAATGAATCTGGATGATTAACAGATATTCTTCATTAGATTGATTGATAAGAGTGTCTAATGTATCGCTACAAGCTCTGTACTGCTTAGTTTTAAAGTAATAGTCAGCTAGTAAAGTTTTTAGATCACTATCAGACGTATTAATAGAGGATATAGTTCTATTTAATTTATCAAATTTCTCATTGTTAGTACGATATAACCTTAAACCTAATAGAGCCAAGCCTCTAAGAGTGTTAGTACTAAATAAATCTACTTCATCTAAGAATGTTAAAAAAACGGTATTGTCAAGTTGGTTAACTGCAACGAAAGATCTTATTTCGTTGGTTAAAGGTTCTCCAATATCGCTATTTGAATCAATTAGATAATTTAGTTTATTCATTTCACCGAAATGATATAAGCCGTCAATCAAATATTTTATAATTTCTGAATTAGAATGATCTTTATAGACCTTTAGGAAAAACGCTTTATCTGAGTTTCTTTTAGTAAACGAAACGAGATTAATAATGGTTTCTGGAAGTATCCCACATTGGGTAGTTTTCGTTAGTCTGTAATAATGCTTAACTGATTCTTCGTTATTTATGACGCAATTTGCAGTAATAATGCTGTTTATTACATATTTTTTTAATGAAGGCACATCAATCTGGTTTATATTCAAGTTTGATTCTAAAGAATTTAACTCAGCTTCAATATAATGATGTTGACTCTTTATTGCCTCATACCTCAGGAGAGAAGATTCAAGAGATAGAATGATAAATGAAGGTTTTGAGCGTTCATCTTTACTAATTAGCTTGTCTATTTCATCGTATTTATCAAACTGATTGTAATTCGAATAATATCTCATATAGTTGAGTTTGATAGAGTATGCATTCCTTGGAGCTTCAGGTAAATCTTCGAAGTCTGTAATACTACCTTGATTCATTTCTACTAAATATTTTAAAATTTCATACTGAGTATTATCAGGCTCTTTAATAATGCAGGTCCCAATAATCTTTAAAGCATTATCAGTATCATCATTGATAATGTTGTCTATGATGATTAATACGTTATGCCTTTCATCACACCATCCAAAATCTTTAATTTTTGAGGCATAGTGAGTGAATTTATCGTTTTGCTCTATCAAGTGGTAACAGTTTGCCAATAGATAATAAACTTCATATTTCTCCACATGGTTCATTAATTTAATATTATCAACTGTCAATGAATCTATAACTTCTGAATACCGTTCTTTGTTAAACCTTTCTTTTGCCTGTTTTATTTTTTCTGAGTAATCACTGTTTGAATGATATCTTTCGCTCAAGTTGCTCGAGTTAAATATATGATTTTCAATATCATTCCAGAATTGAACTTCTACTGGAAACTTTCCTTCACTAACACGTTTTTCTGATAAAGCATTTACAGCATCAGTCAACTTTCTGTCAGATGGTAAGGATGTAGCTATTAAGAGTTGTGAAATTTGTTGTTGACCACTGTCAGCTTTCGCAATTTCTTTAACAATAGTTACGCTATCAGGGCCATCAAAAGGCAGTTTTGTGACATGTTTACATTGAACGCCTATTAAATTACTTGATTTATTTAGATTGTCTTTATAAACCAGAATATCTAAACCATATTGTTTTTGACCTCTACGTCCATATATTGTAGGTGTCTTACAATTAAAAACCTCTCCGTAAATATGAGCACAAAGAGTCTCAAAATCCTGTTCAGTACTAGGTTTTAGGACTTGAGGTTTATAAGACATTGTAAAATGTTCCTTAACTTAGAGCTCTCGTTACTGTATATATCGATATTTTTAACATAGTTTAGACTAAATCTTATATGCCACTATTTTTTTTTCAAAGGTATCCAAAGTTTATCTTTAATTTTAGGATTTCTATCAAGAGTAGGCATTGTCAAAGGGGTAGGTATTAGATATGCTGATTTGGTTATAAAACAAGTTTCATTATATTCGTCTTTACCTACTTTATATTGTGGTGGACATAAAATTGCATGCTCACTATCACGAAATATTACTTTTGCATACAAATAGATGTCTTCGTTGAGGCTATTGATAGCAGATGCTAAATAATAACCTTCTGTATCTTTTGATTGATTGTTAGGCGGTTGCTTAGAGCTATAAGAATCATCCCAAAAGGCTTTAATATTATTCTCTATATCTATAAAGTCATCAGGCGATATCTTATAGATGTGAGCCTCATTGTCTTTTATACCAACGAAATTTGCAATAGGTATTTTAATCGTATTAGTGCTCATTATAATTATTCCCAGCAATACCAGTATAGAGACAGCAATATCTATTAGATAATGTATAGGTTGTGCTTTAGTAATCCTAAATCCATAAGATGCTGATAATAAAACCCAAACAATGAATAAAATCAAATAAGATATCCAGCTTTCTACATTCAAGGAATCAATCGTCTCTATTACCTTTAAGAAGGGTGTGAAGGCTAAAAAGGTTAGCATTGAAAATAGAAAACCGTTATAAATGATTTTAAACTTATCTTCAGCTTTAGTTGAATTCCAAGATTTGAATAAAATAAAAAGGAATATTAGTCCAGAAGATAGGCCTGTTAATACATAGTATTCAAAAGATTTCTCAAGGAATACTAAGATTAAAATACCTAAAGGTAATAAAAAACAAAAAAAGAAAAACCAATCAATATATTTTGAATATTTATTATGTATTTCTTCAAACAACGGTTTAGTATCGTTATAAGTGAACCTTAAATACATTGGTACAAAGCTAAAAATGAAAATAATTGCTAGTAAAACTGTAAATATTGCTAAAGTTAATAATGCTGCAGTTTCATAATTTGTTAAAGCACTATATTCTAGAGTATTAAAGCCTATTGTCGTCATATAGGACTTAATAAATATACGGGAAATGACGTAGGAAATGACGGAACCACCCAGTAAGGTGGTTATTAATCCAATAATTATTTCTTTAGATGGAGCTTTTATAAAGTCTAAGACTTTATCGTTTTCGGTTGGTGAGTTATTGGACATTCTATTTCCTTGTGACGGATAATAGGACTAATTTAGCAAACAGTTGCTCTGATATATAGGTTAAAGACAAAGCGGACGTCACATAGTGTCGTGTTTATTTTTGAATATTGATATATAAGACCCCACTCTCAACTTCGAAAGTGATTGAAAAAAGAAGAGCATCTCACTAATCTATTGTTTTCGACCAAGAACACAATGGAGTCATGAGATGCCCATAGACGAATTTATCATCAATATCTATTTAATGGTAGAGCAATATTACAAAATAGTCGTCACCAAAC